>NZ_JBHXLU010000004.1:0-239460 GCF_042720695.1 Streptomyces sp. NPDC058457
GTGCGGTCCGGCGAAAACACACCTGAAGCGGTCATGGGCGGGGGTGGGCGCGCGGGGCCCGGGCCGGGGCGTGATGATGCTGGGACACCGTCACGACCTCGATGGGGAACTGCTCATGCGCGCCATTCCGCTCACCGTCACCACCGTCACCGCCGTCGCCGCCGCCCTCGCCCTGACCGGCTGCAGCAACGGCGGCTCGGGCTCCAGCGGCAAGAACAGCTCGGCCTGCGAGATCGGCAAGGTCTCCGTCCAGGTCGGCTCAGCGAGCGTCGCGCCGGCCGCGGGGGACACCGGCGAGGTGCCGGTGAGCATCACCAACCAGAGTGCGCCGTGCACGCTGGACGGCTTCGCCGGTGTCACGCTGAAGGCGGGCGGTACGTCGGCGACGGTCGCCGCGCAGTCGGGCGCGAAGGCCGACAAGCTGAAGCTCGCCAAGGGCGACTCGGCGACGTTCTCGGTCAGCTATGTGCGTGGCAAGGACGGCGACGGGGCGAGCCTCGCGGCCACCTCGATGACGGTGTCGCTGCCGGGGAGCGACGCGACGCAGAGCTTCCCGTGGAAGTACGGGGCGGTGGCGGGCAAGGGGGCTGCGGAGAAGCCGAACGCTGCGGTGGGGGCGTTCCAGCAGGCGGGGGACTGATTCGGGGGGCCGATTCGGGGGTGGTGCGGTCGGGCTTCGGCTGACCGCCGGTGGGGGGTTCTCGCGCAGTTCCCCGCGCCCCTGACGGGGCACTCACGGTCGTGATTCGGCACACCGCCGGTGGGGGCTTGTCGCGCAGTTCCCCGCGCCCCTATGGGGCGCGGCCCTTGCGGGGGTCTCAGGGGAGTGGGGTGTGTGAGCGGACCTGGGCCTGGTCTGCTGCTCTTGTGCCTTCTGTCCAGCCGGCTTCGTCGGTCGCTCCGCGCAGGCGGGTCGTGGTGGTGTCCGGGAACATCTGGTGCATGCGGTCGGTCACGGCCAGCTCTCTCGTGGCCAGGACCGGGAGCAGGGCCTGGGGTGCCTCGGTCTCGGCCACGGCCGACCGCGCCGCCGCTCTGAGGCGGTCGCCGACCCGGTGGGCGTACGCCGCCAGGAAGGACTGGCGGAAGGTCTTCGTACGCTTGCGGCCGCCCGCCCGCTGCGCGGCCTCCGCCTTGGTCATCGCGTGTGTCGCCTGCACCAGCAGCGAGGTGTGGAGCAGCTCGACCGCCTCCAGGTCCGCCTCGAAACCGACCACCGTGGAGAAGGCCAGCGGCTCGTTCCACACCGCGCGGCAGTGGTTGGCCGTGGCGACCGCGTCCAGCAGCACCGCCTTGGCCTGCTCGTACGGCGGCTCCACACCGATCCGGCAGGCACCCGGCGCGTCCGGCGCGGGCGCCCCCGCGGCGAGCAGCGCCTCGTCGACGCTGTGCCGGGCCATCAGTTCCTGGGCCTTGGCGCTGAGCGCCTCCGCCTCCTCCGGGTACCCGGTCGCCTCCGCCTTGGCGAGCAGCGCGCGGATCCGGGTGAGCATGCGGGACTGCGGACGGTGCGCGGTCGCAGCGGGTCGGGGCTCGTCAAGGGGCTCCAGGGCGGGCAGCCGCAGCAGCAGCCGGTACAGCTCCAGGACGGCGGTGGCGTGCGAGAAGCGGTCGCCCACGCGCGCATGACCGTCCTGCTGCGGCAGCGCGTCGAGCTGCGCCTGCCAGCGGGGGCCGCGCGGCCGGTCGTCCGGAACCTGCGCCCGGATCAGCCCGGCGGCGAGCCTGACGTGCGGGTCGTCCAGCTCGCGCCGCACCAGTCGTACGACGTCGGCGGGCTGCCAGCCGCGCCGCCAGGCCGCCGCGACGAACTCCCGGCCCCGGTGCACGAGTTCCGCGTCCGCGCCGGAGTCGGCCGCGAGGAGGGACGCGCCCGTGTCGAGGCCGGAGTCGGTGTCGTCGTACAGGGCGCGCTGGAAGGCTCGGTCGACGGTGCTGGGCTGGCTGCTGGTCACGTGTCGATCGTGCCACGCGGCACCGACAGCGGTCGGCGGCCGTCCACACCCTGTGGATAACATCTCGATCCCCACGGCCGGGCCTGTCCGCCGGCGAAGTGTCAACCGTCGGTTGACAGGTGCGGGGTGTCAACCTACGGTTGACATATGGCTACCGCCCCGAACATCACGGCATCCGTACGCCTCGACGACCTCATCGCGGCGATCAAGAAGGTGCACCCCGAACCCCTCGACCAGCTCCAGGACGCGGTGATCGCCGCCGACCACCTGGGCGACGTCGCCGACCACCTGATCGGCCACTTCGTCGACCAGGCCCGGCGCTCGGGCGCGTCCTGGACCGAGATCGGCAAGAGCATGGGCGTGACCCGGCAGGCGGCGCAGAAGCGCTTCGTGCCCAAGGAGTCCACCGCCCTCGACCCCAGTCAGGGCTTCGACCGCTACACCCCGCGCGCGAGGAACGTGGTGATGGCGGCCCACAACGAAGCGGTCGCGGCACGCAACCCCGAGGGCCGCCCCGAGCACCTGGTCCTCGGCCTGCTGGCCGAACCGGACGGCATCGCGGCGAAGGCGATCCTCGCGCAGGGCGTCCTGCTGGACACCGTGCGCCAGGCGGCCACGGCCGCGCTCCCGCCGGCCTCGGACGACGTCCCCGACCTCGTCCCCTACGGCCCGGAGGCCAAGAAGGCCCTCGAACTCACCTTCCGCGAGGCCCTCCGCCTCGGCCACAACTACATCGGCACCGAACACCTGCTGCTGGCCCTCCTGGAACACGAGAACGGCCACGGCGTCCTCAGCGAGCTGGGCATCACCAAGCCCGCGACCGAGGAGTACATCGCCAAGGTGCTGGGACTGCTGCTGGAGCAGAAGAACGCGGCGGCCGAGGCGGCGGGCGCGGCGCAGGCGGCGAGCGGGGCGGAGGAGGGCGGGGCGGGCTGAGCAGTCCGCCGAAATACTGAATCCGCAGGTGAGAGCGATTGTCAGTGGTGGGTGCCACACTCGCAGCATGACCGACCGGTGGGCTCTCGCTCCGGCCGAGGACGGTGGCGTGGACGTCGCCCCCCTCGGTCCGGACGGGCTGCCCGCCGGGCCGGTGCGGCGGGAGCCCGATCTCGCCGCGGCGGTCAGGGACCGCCCGGAGGTCACACGCTGGGTGTGGCGGTCGACCGCCGAGGTCTACCCGCGTCTGCTCGCCACGGGGGTGCGAGTAGAGCGGTGCTACGACATCGAGGACGCCGAGACACTTCTGCTGGGCCACGAGGGACGATCCGGCGAGCCGCACTCGGCCGCCGCCGCCCTGGCCCGCCTCCGCGGCGGTCCCGTACCGCCCGATCCGCCGCTGCGCGCGGCCGAACCGGGCGCGCAGTCACCGCTGTTCGAACCGCAGGGCACCGCCCGTGTCACCCTCGACGAGCTCCTCACGGTCTACGCCGAGCAGCAGCGCAGGCACGACCGGGCCGAACACCCGGAGCGGATGCGGCTGCTGACCGCCGCCGAGTCGGCGGGGATGCTGATCGCCGCCGAGATGAACCGCGTGGGCCTGCCCTGGAGCGCCGAGGTCCACCGCGAGATGCTGCGCGAACTGCTCGGCGAGCGGTACGCGGGCGGCGGCGAGCCGCGCCGGCTGGCCGAGCTGGCCGACGAGGTGTCGGCGGCGTTCGGCAGGCGGGTGCGCCCGGATCTCCCGGCCGATGTGATCAAGGCCTTCGCCCAGGCCGGGATCAAGGTGAAGTCCACCCGCCGCTGGGAGCTGTCGACCGTCGACCACCCGGCGGTGAAACCGCTCCTGGAGTACAAGAAGCTGTACCGGATCTGGGTGGCGCACGGCTGGACCTGGCTCCAGGACTGGGTGCGCGACGGCCGGTTCCGGCCCGAGTTCCACGCGGGCGGTACGGTCACCGGGCGCTGGGTGACCAACGGCGGGGGCGCGCTGCAGATCCCCAAGGTGATCCGGCGGGCCGCGGTCGCCGACCCCGGCTGGCGGCTGGTCGTGGCCGACGCCGACCAGATGGAGCCGCGGGTGCTGGCGGCGATCTCCCGCGACCCCGGGCTGATGGAGGTCGCCGGGCGGGAGACCGACCTCTACCAGTCCGTCTCCGACCGCGCCTTCTCCGGCGACCGCGCTCAGGCCAAGCTCGCCGTCCTCGGCGCGGTCTACGGCCAGACCTCCGGTGACGGCCTGAAGAACCTGGCCGCGCTCAGACGCCGCTTCCCCAAGGCGGTGGCCTACGTCGACGAGGCGGCGCGGGCGGGCGAGGAGGGCCGGCTGGTGCGCACCTGGCTGGGCCGGACCTGTCCGCCGGCGACCGGGGCGGGTGACGGCACGGAGGAGGCGGGGATGCCCCAGGAGGAGCCCGAGGAGCGTGCGGCCGAGGGCTGGGTGCCGGGATACGCCTCCACCAACTCCCGGGCCCGGGGCCGCTTCGCGCGCAACTTCGTGGTCCAGGGCAGCGCCGCCGACTGGGCCCTGCTGATGCTCGCGGCACTCCGCCGGACCTGCACGGACATGACGGCCGAACTGGTCTTCTTCCAGCACGACGAGGTGATCGTGCACTGTCCCGAGAAGGAGACCGAGGCCGTCGTGGCGGCGATACGGGAGGCGGCCGACCTGGCGGGACGGCTGACCTTCGGGCAGACGCCGGTGCGTTTCCCGTTCACGACGGCGGTGGTGGAGTGCTATGCCGACGCGAAGTGATCAGCCGGTTCAGTCGGTTCAGTCGGATCGGTCGGATCGGTCGGATCGGTCACCGGGTGCCAGCAGGTCGCGCAGCTCGGCGAGGACGTCCGGTTCGTCCGTGCCGTCCAGGGCGGTGAGGGCCTCGCGCCAGACGCCGTACGCCTCGCCCGTGCGCCCCTGTTCGCACAGGAGCAGACCGAGTTGGTGGCGGGCGAGACCGCCGCTGTAGCGGTCGGCGCGGGCGTCGGCGCGGCGCAGGAGTTCGGTGCACTCGTGGTGGGCGCGGTCGGTACGGCCGAGGGCGCGCAGCGCGCGGACCAGGCCGAGCCTGGTCTGGGACTCACCGTGCCAGTCGCCGTGGCCGCCGAGGATGCGCAGACTCTCCTCGAAGTGCGCGGCGGCGGCCGCCGGTTCAGCGAGGCTGAGATGGGCGTAACCGATGTTGCAGTGTGCCGAGTGCTGCAGGATGACGGCGCCGATCGCGTCCCCGATCGCCAGTGAGCGCCGGTGCTGCTCGATGGCGGCGCGCGGGTCGGTGTGCTCGTAGAGGTTGCCGAGATGGCTGTGGGTGACGGCCTCGCCGTAGGGGTCGTTCAGCTGCCGGGAGTAGTCCAGGCTCTGCCGCAGCGCCTCGCCCGACTCGTCGTACCGGCCGAGCCCCTCAAGGAGCAGCCCCCGGTTGTTCAGGCCGCGCCGGATCCAGGACGCCGCGCCCAGCCGCCGCCAGAGGGCCAGCGCCCCGTCGGTCAGCGCGAGGGCCTCCCGCTGCCGGCCGGTGAGGAAGCGCAGGCCTGCGAGGTCGCCCAGGGCGTAGGCCTCGGCGGGCTCGTCGGCAAGGCGCCGGGCCGCGGCCAGGGCTGCGGTGCCGAGCACCTCCATCTCGGCGACCCGGCCGCTGCGCAGGACGTAGGGGTAGAGGAGGCGGACGAGCGTGGAGAGGTAGGCGCTGATCCGTGCGTCGGTGGTGCCGGCGTACCGCTCCACCAGGGCGACGATGTTCTCCAGCTCCATGTCGCCCCAGGCGAAGGCGTGTTCGGCGCACTCGAAGGGCGGCAGAGCGGCGGCGTACGGCTGGTGTTCGGGGGGCTGGGCGGTGGTGGGCCGGCGGCGGTCGCCCTGGTCGAGTCCGGGTTCGAGGATCGCGACGAGGGCGCGTTCGGCGACGGCGGCGAACCAGCGCAGGGCGGTGAGCGCGGCCTCGGTGCGGTCGGTGGGGTGGGAGCCGTCGGTGCCGCCGGGCTCTTCCGCCAGCTCGCGGGCGAAGTCCCGGAGCAGGTCGTGCGGGGTGTAGCGGCCGTACGCGGTCTCCTCCAGGAGGGCCACGTCGACCAGCCGGTCCAGGGCGGCCTCGGCGCGGCGCTCGTCGGTGCCGGTGAGCCGGGCGATCAGGGGAGCGCCGTAGGTGGGCAGGTCGAGGGTGCCGACGTGGCGCAGGACGAGGGCGGCGTCGCGGTCGGATGCTCGGCCGGAGGCGGCGAGGGCGTCATGGGCCACGGCGAGAGAGCGCCGGACGCTCAGGTCGTCGTATTCGAGGTGGTGCAACCTGCCCTCGGTGTCCGCCAGTTGGCGAGCCAGCATCTCGGGGGTGAGGGCGCGACGGGCGGCCAGCCGGGCGGCCACGACGCGCAGGGCGAGCGGGAGCCTGCCGGTGAGGCCGACCAGCGGGTGACCGGCGCCGATCTCCGCACGGCCGCTGACCGCGCGCAGCAGTGCCGCGCTGTCCTCGCCGGTGAGCGGTCCGAGCGGGAAGCGGTGGGCGCCGTCGAGCGCGGTGAGCGGCGAACGGCTGGTGACGATCACCGCGCACCCGGGGCCGCCGGGGAGCAACGGCCGCACCTGGGCGGCGTTGGCGGCGTCGTCGAGCAACAGCAGGGTGCGGGTCGGGGCGAGCAGCGAGCGCAGCAACGCGGTGGCCGCGTCGGGGTGTTCGGGGATGTGGCGGGGGTCGGCGCCGAGGTCCCTGAGCAGCGCGGCGAGGGCCTGGCCGGGGGCGAGCGGGGGCATGCCGGGGGTGGCGCCGTGCAGGTTGACGTAGAGCTGGCCGTCGGGGAAACGATCCCGCAGCTGGTGCGCCACGTGCAGCGCGAGCGCGCTCTTGCCGACGCCGGCCATGCCGCTGATCACGGTGAGGGTGGGGCGGGGGCGGGGGCGGGTGGCCGTGGCCTCGGCTTCGCCTTCGGCCTTTGTGTTCCCACCCGCACCACCCGTGACAGTTTCGTGGTCGGGTGCGGGTGGCCCCTGTGGGGCGGATGCGCCGTCGGCGGCTGCGGGGGGATGGGGCTCGGTGAAGGCAGGGGGACCGGGCTCGGTGAAGGCGGGGGCCAAGGCCGTTGCCGTGGTTTCGGGTCGGGGGGCGGCTACCGGGTCAGGGGTTGTTGGCGTGGGTTCGGGGTGGGCGGCGGTAAGGCCGGGGAAGTGGGCGAGAGCCCGGCCCAGCTCTTCGACGACGGCGGTGCGGCCGGTGGAATGGGCGGGGGGTGGCGGAGCGAGGGTGTGGGTCAGCTCTTCGATGACGGTGGTGCGGCCGGTGAAGTGGGCGGGAGATGGGGGGAGTTGGGCGGGGCGGGGGGCCGGGGAGTCGTCGCGCGTAGAACGAGGGGCGACGGGTACGGTCGTGGCTTCGGCGGACTCCGTTCGTTCAACTCGTTCAACTCGTTCAACGGCGCATTCGGCTTTCGACCGACGGCCCGTCGACGCGCCCCTTGGGGGCGCGGGGAACTGCGCGACCGGCCACGACGTACCCGCACCCGCCCCACCCTCGTCAAGCACCCCATCGCCCGAGGAACCCACGTCCGGCACGGTCTCGCCCGAGGCACCCTTGTGCGACATGCCCTCGCCCGAGGCACCCTCATCCGGCGCGCCCCTGCCCGACGCGCTCTCGTACGGCGTGCCCCTGCCGGACGCACCCTCGTGCCGTGCACCGACACCGGACGCACCCTCGTGCCGTGCGCCCCGGCCGGACCCGCCTTCGTACCGCAGCGCCTCCCCCGTCGCGCCACTCCCCCGCAGCACCTCCACATGGGCCCGGCGGACCGCCGGGCCGGGCTCGATGCCCAGG
Organism: Streptomyces sp. NPDC058457; assembly: GCF_042720695.1. NCBI lineage: Bacteria > Bacillati > Actinomycetota > Actinomycetes > Kitasatosporales > Streptomycetaceae > Streptomyces > Streptomyces sp. NPDC058457. Next base: position 7,688 of record NZ_JBHXLU010000004.1, read on the forward strand.
TCGTCTCTCAGGCGGTTGCGCAGGTCGCGGTGGACGGCGAGGGCCTCGGCCTGTCGGCCGGTTCGGTGGAGGGCGAGCATCAGCTGGCGGTGATAGGCCTCACGGAGCGGATACTCCGCGACGAGCGCCGCCAACTCCGGTGCGACGCCGCCCAGCCAGGGCCCGCCGAGGGCGAGCTCCGCGTCGTAGCGCCACTCCAGCAGAAGCAGCCGGGCCTCCTCCAGGCGCTGCACGAAGGCGCGGCCGCCGAAGTCGGCGGGAAGGCCGCCGAGCGGGCTGCCGCGCCACAGCGCGAGCGCGTCGGCGCAGGCGCGCAGCACCGGCGCCCACTCCCGCCGCCCGTGCGCCGCGCGTGCCTGGGCCACCCGGGCGTCGAACACGTCGACGTCCAGTTCACCGTCGTCGACACGCAGCAGGTACCCGGGCGGTACGGCCCGCAGCCGCTCCGGGTCGTCGAGGAGCCGGCGCAGCCGGGTGACGTGGTTGTGCAGCGAGGCGCGCGCCGACACCGGGGGCGCCCCGCCCCACAGGGCCTCCCTGAGCGACTCGACGGAGACGACCCGCCCGGCCTCCAGGAGCAGCGCGGCGAGCAGCGTGCGGACCTTGGGGCTGCCGATGGGGAGTACGTCGGATGCGTCGTAGAGGACCGGAGGTCCCAGCAGTCCGAACCGCAGCTCGTACCGCCGCATCACTCCGCCCATCGCCTTCCCGCGCGGTCATGGCCGACCGCGCCGCACGGCGGACGTACCCGCCGGTCCTGGATCCTGGCGGAATTCCATCCCGTAGGGGATGATTTCCCGCCACCTTCTCTGTGCCGGTCGGAGCCGGAATCCGCTGGATTTCCGGGCTGTTCCCGGAACCGCACGACGGCTTCTCGCCAACGGGTTCGCGACCTCCGGGAGAACCGCTGGCCACATGTTAGCGATCCGTTGGCGAGCCCTGATGTGATCTTCGCATCGGATCGGGTCGGACGGTGCACGCGTAGATCGCGTAACTCGGGGGAGTGTCGCCGCAGGCCTGGGTCCGGGGGCGCAAGAGGGTCCCGGTCGGCGGAGGTGAACGACCGGGACCCTCGTCCCGTCTCCCGGATGGGTTCCAGAATGGTTTTCCGGACGGATTCGCCGAAGGATTCTCGGACGGATTCCCGGTGTCCGAGCGTCCCGATGTCCCGGTGCCCCGGTGTCCCGGTGCCCCGGATTCAGACGACGGGTGGGCGGCCCAGCCTGGTGAGTCGCCAGACCGTGCGCCAGCGCATGGGGCGGCGCTCCCCGGCCGGCTCGCGCAGCCCCTCGGCGAAGCCCGCGAACCAGGCCCGCAGGCCGCCCGTCGAACGGGTGCGCAGGAGCGTGATCAGTATCCAGACGCCCAGGTGGACCGGGATCAGCGGCAGGGGCAGCCGACGGCGGGTCAGCCAGACCCGGTTGCGGGCGGTGACCCGGAAGTAGACGGCGTGCCGGGCGGGCGAGGTCCGGGGGTGCTGGAGGAGCAGCTCGGGCGCGTAGAGGATCTTCCAGCCGGCGTCGGCGGCCCGCCAGGCGAGGTCGGTCTCCTCATGGGCGAAGAAGAACTCGGCCGGCCAGTCGCCGGTTTCGGCGAGCATGTCCATGCGCAGGGCATGGCCGCCGCCGAGGAACCCGGTGACGTAACCCCCGCGCAGGGGATCGGCGTTGCCGACGCGCGGCACGTGCCGACGCTGGGTCACGCCGTGCTCGTCCGCGATGCGGAAGCCGACGATGCCGAGCCGGGGGTCGGCGGCGAACAGATCCCGGACCTGCCGGAACACCTCGACGTCGACGAGCAGTCCGTCGTCGTCCAGTTCGACGACGACGTCCACGTCGCCGAACGCGCGCAGGGCGGCCAGGGCGACGTTGCGGCCCCCGGGGCAACCGAGGTTGTCCTCGACGTCGACGACGGTGACTTCACCCGGCAGGTCGAGACGGCCGGCGAACTCGGGCAGCCGACAGCCGTTGCCGACGATCACGATGCGGTCGGGGGCGAGGTCCTGCTTGGCGACGGACCTGAGCAGGGCGTCGACTTCGTCGGGCCGGTTTCCCATGGTCACCACGGCAACCCCGAGTCTCGGCTCCTGCATGCCCCTCACCCCATCCGGCCGACGGCGGCAGCCGCACCTGTCCCCAAGGATGGCCATTGTTCACCAAGGCGTCACCACAGGTAGGTCGATACTCCATAAATGGGCCTGCCTGGTGGCGCCGCGCGGACGCCCATGCGCACCGCACGCGCACCGCACGCGCACCGGCCGCGAGCCGCTTCCCCACCACGCCCCGGGAAGCGCTCGGACACGCCACGGAGCGCCTCCGGGGGGACGAAGCCGCGCTGTAAATTGCCCGTTCATGCTCTCTGTTCAGGTCCTGGGACCGATCGGTGCCGACATCGACGGTGCACCGGTCCACCTGGGAAGCCCCCGGCAACGTGCGGTCCTCGCCCTCTTGCTGGCGAACCGCGGCCGGGTGGTGCCCGTCGACCGGCTCATCGACCGCCTGTGGCGGGGCGGGCCCCCGCAGAAGGCGGCGGCCTCCCTGCACGTCTACGTGTCGAACCTGCGCCGCGTGCTCGAACCCGGCCGGGCACCGCGCACCCCCGCCGGTGTCCTGGTCAGCGTCGCGCCCGGGTATGCGGTGCGGCTGCCCGAGCACGCGGTCGACGCCTGGCGGTTCGAGGCAGCGGTGCGGCGGGCCCGTACCGCGCCTCCGGCCGAGGCCCGGCGCCTCCTCGAGGAGGCCATCGGGTGGTGGCACGGGGCCGCGTACGGCGAGTGGGCCGACGAGGAGTGGGCGGTCGCCGAGGCGGCCCGGCTGGGTGACCTGCACCTCGCGGCACGGGAGTTGGCGATCGGCGCGACCCTCGCGTCCGGAACCTCGGCGGAGGCGGTGCCGGCGGCCGAGGCGCTCGTGCGGGAGCATCCGCTGCGCGAGGAGGGCTGGCGGCTGCTGGCCCTCGCGCTGTGGGCCGGCGGGCGCCGTGCCGACGCTCTGGCCGAGCTGCGCCGGGCTGCCGCCGTCATGGCCGACGAGCTCGGCCTGGGCCTGGGCGACGCCCTGACCGAGCTGGAGAAGGCCCTGCTGACGGGGCGGACCGAGATCCTGCGCGCGTCGGTGCCGGCGGCGCCGTCAGTGCCGGCAGTGCCGTCGGCGCCCGTACCGGCTCCGGCCGTCCTGTCTGCACCGTTCACTGACTCAGGGGCGGCTCTCGTCGTCCCGTTCACGGGCTCCGAGGCGGCTCCCGTCGTCCCGTCCACGCCCGTCACGAGCCCTGCGGAATCGGCGGATTCCGCGGACTCCGCGGACTCCGCGGCCACGGTCGTCGTCGACCTGCCTGCCGCGGAGCTGTTCGTGGGCCGGGACGGTGAACTGCGGGCCCTGGCCGAGGTGGCGCGTGACGCCCGGCGGGGCGGCGGTGTCGTCCTGGTGACCGGGGAGGCCGATGCGGGCAAGTCGGCGCTGCTCGGCCGGTACCGGCTGTGGTTGCGGGAGCAGGGCTGGACTGTGGTGGTCGGCCGCTGCCCCGAGTTCGACGGCGCCCCCTCCGCCTGGGCCTGGGCGGAGGCACTCGGCGCGCTCGCCCGCCGCGTGCCGCCCACCGACCCGGACGCACTCGGCGCGCTGCTCCAGGAGGCCGGCTACGGCGAACGGGGCGCGGACGGCCACGGGGGCACCGGGTTCCCGGGCGCGGACGGCCACGGAGGCACCGGGTTCCCGGGCCCGGACGGCGGGGCGGCGTCGGCCGGGCGGTTCCGGCTGCACCGGGCGTTCGCCGCCTGGCTGCGGGAGGCCGCCGCGGACGCACCGCTGGCGGTCGTCCTCGACGACCTGCACCGGGCGGACGGCGAGACACTGGCCCTGCTGGAACGCGCCGCCGAACTGGTCGGCTCGGCGGTGCTGGTGATCGCCGCGTACCGCCCGGCCGACGCGGCGGACCGGCTGACCAAGACCCTCGCCGAACTCGCCCACCGCTCGCCGTTCCGGCTGGCGCTCGGCGGGCTGCCGTTGCCGGACGTGGACACCCTGGTCAGCGCGGTGTGCGGGGAGCCGGTCGACACGGCCATCGTGACCGCGCTCGCCGAGCGCACGGGGGGCAACCCCTTCTACGTCCGCGAGAGCGCCCGGCTGCTCGCCAGTGAGGGCGCCCTGGTGGCGGTCTCCGAAGTGCCGCAGGGCGTGCGCGACGTGCTGCGCCGACGGTTGCGGCAACTGCCCGAGGGGGCACCGGCCCCTACGGCACCCCCCGCACCCTGACCGGCCACGTCTTCCACTGGACCGCATCCCCCCAACCCACCACACCCACACCCACACCCCCGCCCCACACCCACACCCACACCCACACCCACACCGTCACCCACGACATCACCTTCGCCACCGAAGACACCACCACCCTCACCCCCACCCAGACCACCCACCTCGACACGCCGGCCGGCGAAATCGCCCGGAACGTCGTACAGCGCCCCGAAACCGAACACGGACTGCCCACCATCAAGATCACCGGCCACGCCACCGTGTCCCTCTCCGGTCAGCCCCACTTCGGCCGCTCGATCCAGCTCGGCGCCCAACATGCCGAACGCGTCCGCGAGTTCTTCACCCGGCACCTGGACGCCCACCTGCACGACCTCGGCTCCTTCCTCACCTCCGAAGCGTTCACGATCACCACCGAGTCCCACGGCCCGGCTCCCACCCACGACACCCCGGACTCCCCCCCACCACGCGACCATCACGATCACCCACCCCGGAACCACGACCCCCGAACCACCACCCCTGCCCCCACCCAGTAGCGCCCCGGGACGGGTCGTGAGCGCCCTCCAGTAGCCCCCCAAAAACCTGAAAACCCCAGATCAGAAGGATCCTGATCCGGGGTTTCAATGGAGCCGCTTTCGGGATTCGAACCCGAGACCTACGCATTACGAGTGCGTTGCTCTGGCCATCTGAGCTAAAGCGGCGCGTCGCCCGCACTATGGTGCGATCAGCGACGTCGGTAAGTCTACACAGTTTCCGGGGTGCTCCGTACCCGCCCCGGAGCAGGGGCTCCGGGGCCGGCCGTAGGGGCTATGAGCAGCGCTTTCCCTCCGCCGGTGGGGTGCCGTCGAGGAGGTAGGTGTCGATCGCCGAGTCGATGCAGGTGCTGCCCCGGCCGTAGGCGGTGTGGCCGTCGCCGACGTAGGTGAGGAGACGCGCCGAGGAGAGCTGGCGGGCCAGGGACTGGGCCCAGGGGTAGGGGGTCGCGGGGTCGCGGGTGGTGCCCACCACGACGATGGGGGCGGCACCCTTCGCCTCGATCCGGTGCGGCTCCCCCGCCGCCTTGACCGGCCAGTAGGCGCAGTTCAGCGACGCCCACGCCAGGTTCGGGCCGAACACCGGGGACGCCTTCTCGAACTCGGGCAGTGCCTTCTCGACCTGCTCGGGGCTGGTGAAGGCGGGCGGCAGGTCCAGGCAGTTCACCGCGGCGTTGGCGAACATCAGGTTCGAGTAGCGGCCGTCGGCGTCCCGCTCGTAGTAGCTGTCGGAGAGGGCGAGCAGACCCGCGCCGTCGTTGTCCTTCATCGCCGTGTGCAGGGCGTCGCGCAGCTGCTCCCACTCCGCCTGGTCGTACATCGCCGCGATCACGCCGGTCGTCGCGAGGGACTCGGTCAGTTTGCGGCCGTCCGGGTCGCCGGTCGGGATGGGGTGCGCGTCCAGCTTCAGGAAGAACGTCCTGAGGTTGTCGGCGATCTGCGTCGGCGTGCTGCCCTTGGCGCCGAGCGGGCAGTCGGTGCGCTTCGCGCAGTCCCTGGAGAAGGACTGGAACGCAGTCTCGAACCCGGCCGTCTGCTGGAGGTTCAGCTCACGCGCGGACAGGGACGGGTCCATCGCGCCGTCCAGGACCATCCGGCCGACCCGCTCCGGGAACAGGCCCGCGTAGGTCGCGCCGAGGAACGTGCCGTACGAGGCCCCCACGTAGTTCAGCTTCGGGTCGCCGAGCACCGCGCGCAGGATGTCCATGTCCCGCGCCGAATCCACGGTGGAGACATGGTGCAGCAGCTGCGCCGAATGCGTCCCGCAGGCCTCCGCGAACGTCTTGTACTCCCCGACCAGCTGGTCCGTCTCCTTCTGGTCGTCGGGGGTCATGTCGGTCTCGGTGAACCTGTCCATCTGCGGCCCGTTCAGACACTCGACGGGTTCGCTGCGGGCGACTCCGCGCGGGTCCACGGCGACCATGTCGTAGCGCGCCCGCACCTCGGCGGGGTAGCCGATGCCCGCGTACTGCTGGAGGTAGTCCACCGCCGAGCCACCCGGCCCGCCCGGGTTGACCAGCAGCGAACCGAGCGGCTTCGCCTTGCCGGTCGCCTTCTTCCGGGCGACCGCCAGCCTGACGTCACCCGCGCCGGGCCTGGCGTAGTCCAGCGGGGCCTTCATCGTCGCGCACTGGAAACCGGGGACCCCGCAGTCGCGCCAGGTGAGCTTCTGGTCGTAGTACGGCGCCAGCACGGACGGCGTCGAGCGGGGCAGTGCGGCCAGCTGGGCGGCGCCGGCCGACGTGGACGCCGAGGTCGACGTCGACGCGCTCCCCGAGGAGGAGCACGCGGAGACGAGCAGGACGGCGGCCGAGAGCAGGGCGGCCGCCATGGTCCGGGTGTGGGCCCGGGGCCGATTTCGGGTCCGGCGGGGGATTCGCCTGATGTGCATCAATCGAGCGTAACGCCGGGAAATGATCTCAGTGCCGTGCGTGGTGACTGTGGCTCGTACGGGTGACCCCGGTCAACGCCGCGCACCCGCCGCAGAGGTTCTCCCGTACGGCGTCGTACGGGGAAGGAACCCCTCCGCGCCCCGGGTGTCCTCGTCAGCCCGCTCTGAGCGCCATGGTCATCGCCTCCACCGCCAGCAGCGGCGCCACATTGCGGTCCAGAGCCTCCCGGCAGGCGGCGATCGCCTCGATCCGGCGCAGCGTGGCCTCGGGCGAGCCGGCCCGGGCCAGCCGCTCCAGGGCATCCTCGGCGTCCCCGTTGGCGATCGCGACCCTGGAACCCAGCTGGAGGGCGAGGACGTCGCGGTAGAAGCCGGTGAGGTCGGTGAGGGCGACGTCGAGGCTGTCGCGCTGAGTCCTGGTCCGGCGGCGCTTCTGCATGTCCTCCAAGTCCTTGATCACGCCCGCCGTACCGCGCGGCAGCCGCCCGCCCTGGACCGCGCCGAGCGCCGCCTTCAGCTCCTCGGTCTCCTTGCCGTCCATCTCCTCGGCGAGCTGCTTGGCGTCCTCCGCCGCCGCGTCCACCAGCTCCTGGGCCGCCTTCAGGCACGCGCCGACCTCGTCCAGCCGCAACGGCAGCTTCAGCACGGCCGCGCGGCGCTCGCGGGCGGCCGGGTCGGTGGCCAGCCTGCGGGCCCGGTCGACGTGTCCCTGGGTGGCGCGGGCGGCGGCCGCGGCCACCTGGGGCTCGATGCCCTCGCGCCGGACGAGCATGTCGGCGACCGCCTCCACCGACGGCGTGCTCAGGTTCAGGTGGCGGCAACGGGAACGGATCGTGGGCAGCACGTCCTCCAGGGAAGGGGCGCAGAGCAGCCAGACCGTGCGGGGGGCGGGCTCCTCCACGGCCTTGAGGACGGCGTTGGCCGACTTCTCGTTCAGCCGCTCGGCGTCCTCGACCAGGATGATCTGCCAGCGGCCTGTCGCCGGGGACGTGTACGACTTGCGGACCGTGTCGCGCATGTCCTTGACCAGGATCTCGGCGCCGACGGCGGCGACCGTGGTGACGTCCGCGTGGGTGCCGATCAGCGCGGTGTGGCAGCCGTCGCAGAAGCCGCAGCCGGGGGCGCCGCCCAGGGCGCGGTCGGGGCTCACGCACTGGAGGGCGGCGGCGAAGGCCCGCGCCGTCTGGTTGCGGCCGGCCCCGGGCGGGCCGGTGAACAGCCAGGCGTGCGTCATCTTCGACGACTCCGGCAGCGGCCGGCCGGCCGCGGCGGCGGTGACGAGGGCGTCGGCATCCCGGGCGGCGGCGGTGAGCACCTCACTCACCCGCTCCTGCCCGACGAGGTCGTCCCACACGGTCATGGGTCACGCCGCCCTTTCGTCACACCTGCATACGTACCGATCCGGAGCTCACCGGTTCCGTGGCCCGAAGTCCACCGGTTCCATGGTCCGGACTCCATTGTGCGGGTGCCCACTGACAACGGGGGCGGCACCGGCCGATACTCCCGGCCCGCGCCGCCCCCGCACCAGAGCCCTCAGCCGCGCCGGCCGCGCCCTCTGCCACGGCCCTGCTCGTCGTCGTACTCCGACTCCTCGTACGACCCCAGCAGCTCGTCCGCCAGCGACGGCAGGTCGTCCAGCGGGGTCTCCTCGGCCCAGTCGGGCCGGGGGCGCCGGCGCCGGGCCGGACCGTCGGTGTCGGCTTCGGCTTCGGCTTCGACCTGCGGCAGCTCGCGGGTGCGGCCCTCGGAGCCGTCCGGGTTCCCGCCCGCCCGCTCGTCCCGGAAGAAGCCGGGCGGCATCCGGTCCGCCGGGGCATCGGTGGGAGCCGCGGCATCGTCGCGCACGGGAGGCAGCACGGCGGTCTCGTCCGCCGCCCCCGCAGACCGCACCGGCGGCAGCACGGCCGTCTCGTCGGCCGCGCCCACGGGAGGCAGTACGGCCGTCTCGTCCGCCGCCCCCGCAGACCGCACCGGCGGCTGCGGCAGCTCCGCCGTCACCTCGGAGTCGGGCTCCCGGGCCGCGGACGCCCGCTCGTCCCGCACCGGGCGCAGCACCTTCGTCTCGTCGTCCCGGGCCTCCGACCCGCCCCGCCCGGCCTCCGGCCTCACCACCGGCGTCGGCACGGTCATCGCCTCCGGCGTGACGCCGGGTGCCGTCGGCTGCCGGGCGGCGGACTGCTGGGCGGCCACGTCGGCCGCTGCCGCCGCCTCCGCCGCGGCGCGCCGCGCCTGCTCGGCCTTGAGCAGGGCCTCCTCGGCCTTGCGCTGCTTCTCCAGGCGCCGTTCCTCGGCCTCGGCGCGCAGCCGGGCCTCCTCCTCGGCCTGCTTGCGGCGCTGTTCCTCCTCGACCTTGCGGCGGGCCTCGGCCTCCGCGCGGGCCTTCTCCTCGGCGAGCAGCCGGGCCTGCTCCTCCTCGGCCCGCCTACGCGCCTCCTCGGCCCGCAGCCGGGCCTCCTCCGCCTGCCGTTCGGCCTCGCGGCGCTGCGCCTCCTCCAGCTCGCGGCGCTTGCGCTCCTCCTCCTCGGCGCGCAGCTTGGCGAGCTGCTCCTGGCGCTCGCGCTCCAGGCGCTCCTCCTCGGCCTTGCGCGCGGCCTCTTCCTCGGCCTTGCGGCGGGCCTCCTCCTCGGCCTTCTTGCGCGCCTCCTCGGCGGCCTTGACCTCGGCCTCGGACAGCGGCAGCACGGTGTCGAGCCGGGCCCGGACGACGGTGGTGACGGCCTCGGGCTCCTGGCCGGCGTCGACCACCAGGTAGCGGCCGGGGTCGGAGGCGGCCAGCGTCAGGAAACCGGCCCGCACGCGCGCGTGGAACTCGGCGGGCTCCGACTCCAGCCGGTCGGGCGCCTCGGTGAACCGCTCGCGGGCGGTCCCCGGCTCCACGTCCAGCAGGACGGTCAGATGCGGGACGAGTCCGGCGGTCGCCCAGCGGTTGATACGGGCGACCTCGGTCGGGGACAGGTCGCGGCCCGCGCCCTGGTAAGCGACGGAGGAGTCGATGTACCGGTCGGAGATGACGATCGCGCCGCGCTCCAGAGCGGGCCGGACGACGGTGTCGACGTGCTCCGCGCGGTCGGCGGCGTAGAGAAGGGCCTCCGCGCGGTGCGACAGACCGGCGGACGAGACGTCGAGGAGGATCGAGCGCAGCCGCTTGCCGACCGGGGTGGCGCCGGGCTCGCGGGTGAGGACGACCTCGTGGCCCTTGGCCCGGATCCACTCGGCGAGGGCCTCGGCCTGGGTGGACTTGCCGGCGCCGTCGCCGCCCTCCAGGGCGATGAAGAAACCGCTGGCCGTGGGTGCCTGCGCCGGGTCGTCGCCGCCGAGCAGTGCGTCCCGCAGGTCGTGGCGGAGCGGTACACCCGCGCGGTCGTCGACCTTGGCGAGCACCAGCGCGGCCACCGGCAGCAGCAGCGCGCCGACCAGCATCAGCGTGAAGGCAGCGCCGCCGTGCGCGAACACGAACTTGCCGTTCTCCAGCCGGTGCGGCCCGATCAGCGCGGCCACCAGGGGGGCGATCAGCGCGCCGAGCGCTATGGCGACCCGGACCACCGCGTGCAGGTGCTCGGTGGTCCGCGTCCGGCGGGAGTCCTCGGTCTCCTGGTCGAGCAGGGTGTGCCCGGTGTTGGCGGCCACGCCCGCGCCGATGCCGGCCAGCGCGACGATCAGCAGCACGGTGGTGACGTCCGGGACGAGCCCTGCGGCCAGCAGCGCGATGCCGGTGAAGGCGATCGCCAACGACAGCAGCCGGCGGCGGGAGAGCGTCGGCAGCAGCGCGGGCGCCGTACGGATGCCGGCGGCGACCCCGCCGGTCAGGGCGAGCACCAGCAGGCCGTACAGCACCGGGCCGCCGCCCAGGTCCTTGGCGTGCAGCACGGAGACGGCGACGGCTGCGGAGATCGCCCCGGCGACCGCGGCGCAGGCCAGCACCAGGAGCGGGATGGCGCCGGTGCGGCCCAGGTCGGTGCCGGCGGCTGTCTTGGGGCGGCGCAGGCCCTCCAGCGGGGACCGCGCGCGGGGGGTGCGGGTGCCGGGCACCTCCAGGGAGACCAGCACCGAGAGGGACGCGGCGAACAGGCCCGCCGCCACGTACGACCCGAGGGCCGCCTGATGCTGGGCGAACCAGGCGATGCCCGTGCCCAGCAGGTTGTTGACCAGCGACGCGACGACCAGGGCGGTGGCCGCGAGCGGGATCGCGAGGAACGTCGTCCGCAGCGACAGGCGGCGCAGGGCGTCCAGGTGGTCGGGCAGCGGTCGTACCGTCGCGCCCTCCAGGGGCGGGGCGGGCAGCAGGGCGGGGGCCGTGCTCTCCCGGCAGACGGTCCAGAAGCGCTCGGCGACTCCGGTGACGAAGGCCGTCACCAGGAGGAGCGTCAGGGCGTTCGCCGGCGTCCAGTCGATCCACAGGGGCGCGATGATCAGCAGGACGGTGCGCAGGCCGTCGGCGCCGACCATGGTCCAGCGCCGGTCGAGCGGGCCGTCCTGCCCGGTCAGCGCGGTGAGCGGGCCCAGCAGGACCGCGCCGAAGAGCAGAGTGGCGAGAATGCGCACCCCGAAGACGACCGCCACCGCGAGCGCCGCACCGCGGTATCCGCCGCCGAACGAGCTCTGGGCGACTGCCGCCTGAAGCGTGAGCACGACAAGCACCAGCAATGCCAGGCTGTCGCCGATCCCGCTCACGAGCTGGGCGCTCCACAACCGCCTGAGTTCGGGTCGGCGCAGCAGCGAGCGGACGGCGCGCTCGCGGGAATCCGCTACCAGCGCGTCGTCCGGATCTGTCGGGGGGGCCGTTGCCTGCTCGGCTCGCGTCATGCTTTCAGCCTATCGGCAGCCGCCGACAGCCTGGCGCGACCGTCCACAGGTACACCCGCCCCGACACCAAGTTGATGCCGGGGCGTGCACAATGCGAAGCCGATGTGAGGGCCCGGAGGCGCCTCAGGCCTCTCGGTCCTCCGCGTTTCAGTCGTCCACCGCGGTTCTGGTCGTCCGCGGTTCTAGTCCTCCGCGGTCGCCGTCCGGGAGGCCGTCGTCTTCTTGGCCGCCGTCTTCGCCGTGGTCGTCGTCTTCTTCGCGACGGTCTTCTTGGCCGCCGTCTTCTTCGCCGGCGTGGCCTTCTTGGCGGCCGCCGTCTTCTTCGCGGGCGCCTTCTTCGCCGTCTTCTTGGCGGGCGCCTTGGCCCGCTTCTCGGCGAGCAGCTCGTAGCCGCGCTCCGGGGTGATCGTCTCGACGCTGTCGTCGGAGCGCAGGGTCGCGTTGGTCTCCCCGTCGGTGACATACGGCCCGAAGCGGCCGTCCTTCACCACGACCGGCTTCTCGCTGACCGGGTCGGTGCCCAGCTCCTTCAGCGGCGGCTTGGCGGCGGCCCGGCCGCGCTGCTTGGGCTGGGAGTAGATCTGGAGCGCCTCTTCGAGGGTGATCGTGAAGAGCTGGTCCTCGGAGGTGAGCGAGCGCGAGTCCGTGCCCTTCTTCAGGTACGGCCCGTAGCGCCCGTTCTGCGCGGTGATCTCCTGGCCCTCGGCGTCGGTGCCGACGACGCGCGGCAGCGACATCAACTTGAGCGCGTCCGCCAGGGTGACCGTGTCCAGGGCCATCGACTTGAAGAGCGACGCCGTGCGCGGCTTGACCGCGTTCTTGCCGGTCTTCGGGGTGCCCTCGGGGAGCACCTCGGTGACGTACGGGCCGTAGCGGCCGTCCCGGGCGATGATCTGGTGGCCGGTCTCCGGGTCGGCGCCCAGCTCGAAGTCGCCGCTCGGCTTGGCGAGCAGTTCCTCCGCGAGCTCGACGGACAGCTCGTCGGGGGCCAGGTCCTCCGGCACGTCCGCGCGCTGATGGCCCTCGGAGTCCTTCTCGCCGCGCTCGATGTACGGGCCGTAGCGGCCGACCCGGAGCACGATGTCGTTGCCCACCGGGAACGAGGACACCTCGCGCGCGTCGATCGCGCCCAGGTCGGTCACCAGTTCCTTGAGGCCGCCGAGGTGGTCCCCGTCGCCGTTGCCGGCGTCGGCGGCGCCGCCCGTGGTCGTGCCCTCGCCGCTCTCGCCGAAGTAGAAGCGCTTCAGCCACGGCACCGCCTGGGCCTGCCCGGCGGCGATGCGGTCGAGGTCGTCCTCCATCCGGGCGGTGAAGTCGTAGTCGACCAGCCGGCCGAAGTGCTTCTCCAGGAGGTTGACCACGGCGAAGGACAGGAAGGACGGCACGAGGGCCGTGCCCTTCTTGAAGACGTAGCCGCGGTCGAGGATCGTGCCGATGATCGACGCGTACGTCGACGGGCGGCCGATCTCGCGCTCTTCCAGCTCCTTGACCAGCGAGGCCTCGGTGTAGCGGGCCGGGGGCTTGGTGGCGTGCCCGTCGACCGTGATCTCCTCGGCGGACAGCGCGTCGCCCTGGGCGACCTGGGGCAGCCGGCGCTCGCGGTCGTCCAGCTCGGCGTTCGGGTCGTCGGCACCCTCGACGTAGGCCTTGAGGAAGCCGTGGAAGGTGATCGTCTTGCCGGAGGCGCTGAACTCGACGTCCCGGCCGTCGGCGGCGGTGCCGCCGATCTTGACCGTGACGCTGTTGCCGGTCGCGTCCTTCATCTGGGAGGCGACGGTCCGCTTCCAGATCAGCTCGTAGAGCTTGAACTGGTCACCGGTGAGGCCGGTCTCGGCGGGCGTGCGGAAACGATCACCCGAGGGGCGGATCGCCTCGTGCGCCTCCTGCGCGTTCTTGACCTTCGCGGCGTACGTCCGCGGGGCCGAGGGCAGGTAGTCGGCGCCGTACAGCTGCGTGACCTGGGCGCGGGCGGCCGCGATCGCGGTGTCGCTCAGCGTCGTGGAGTCCGTACGCATGTACGTGATGTAGCCGTTCTCGTACAGCTTCTGGGCCACCTGCATGGTGGCCTTCGCGCCGAAGCCGAGCTTGCGCGAGGCCTCCTGCTGGAGGGTCGTCGTACGGAACGGGGCGTACGGCGAGCGGCGGTACGGCTTGGACTCGACCGAGCGGACCGAGAACCGGGTGTTCTCCAGGGCCGCGGCGAGGGCACGGGCGTTCGCCTCGTCGAGGTGGAGGGTGTTCGCGGTCTTGAGCTGCCCGAGCGAGTCGAAGTCACGGCCCTGGGCGACGCGCCTGCCGTCGACGGCCTGGAGGCGGGCGACCAGGGACGACGGATCGCTCGGGTCACCTGCCCGGCCGGTCCCGAAGGTGCCCGTCAGGTCCCAGTACTCGGCGGAACGGAACGCGATGCGCTCGCGCTCCCGCTCCACCACGAGCCGGGTCGCCACGGACTGGACACGGCCGGCCGACAGGCGCGGCATGACCTTCTTCCACAGGACCGGCGAGACCTCGTAGCCGTAGAGGCGGTCGAGGATGCGGCGGGTCTCCTGGGCGTCGACGAGCTTCTGGTTGAGCTGGCGCGGGTTGGCGACGGCGGCCTGGATCGCGGACTTGGTGATCTCGTGGAAGACCATCCGCTTGACCGGGACCTTGGGCTTGAGCACCTCCTGGAGGTGCCAGGCGATCGCCTCGCCCTCGCGGTCCTCATCGGTGGCGAGGTAGAGCTCGTCGGAATCCTTCAGCAGGTCCTTGAGCTTCTTGACCTGGGCCCGCTTGTCCGCGTTGACCACATAGATCGGTTCGAAGTCGTGCTCGACGTCCACGCCGAGGCGCCGGACCTCGCCGGTGTACTTCTCGGGCACCTCCGCGGCGCCGTTGGGAAGGTCACGGATGTGCCCGACGCTCGCTTCGACGACGTATCCGGGGCCCAGATAGCCCTTGATCGTCTTCGCCTTGGCAGGCGACTCGACGATGACGAGTCGGCGGCCGCCCTGTGCGGTCTCGCTGGTCGGGGACAACTTCGCTCTTCTCTCCGGTCGACGCTGGGGCCTCCCCAGGCCTTGCTCCCGGGGTCGCGGCACGGGCACGGGTGCCCGCTCACTTGGTGACGCTGCGGAGTGTGACGGTACATCCCGCCCCCGTGTCAAACGGGAAAAGCTCACAACGGCCACTCGAACGGTAACCCGACTACCGCCATTCCTGCCGCCCGGAGTCCCCGGCCGCTCTCCCGGCCCTGCCCGGAGCGTGATGCTCCGATTACCGGAGGGATGCGCTCAGAGGCGGGTCAGGCAGTACGCCGCGAGGCCCAGCGCGATCACCGAGGCGAGGCTCGCGAGGGTCGCGGATGCGATCTGGCTCACACCCTGGGCGACGGGTTCGCCACGCCTGAGCCGGGTCCCGGTCCACACCAGCAGTGCAGCCCCGAACAGGGCGAACGCCACCCCTGCGAAGATCGCCGGTCCGCTCTCCATGGCCCGCGCACCCCTTCCCTGCCGCCTGCGACTGCCCAGCGCCCGGAGACTGGCACGTACGGGCGGCGGGCGGGAGGCCGACGGGCGAAATCGAGGTGAACGGGCCGCCGTAAGCCGCTCGAACATCCGATCGACGGACTAGAGGCGGACCGGCGACGGACCGCGGACGGACCACGGGCGGACCCGAGGGCGAAGGTTCCGGCCAGATTTTTCCGGCCCTTTTCCTCTCCGGCGTGTCCTGGGGACTCTTCTCCCGCACGCTCGCCGGGCCTTCCAAGGGTGTCCCCACGAGTCCCCACGAGTACCCGTCAAGTCCCTACGGGTTCCCAGGGACCCCTACGGGTACCCGCGGGTACTCCGGCACGTCCTGGCACGGGTCCGCCGGCCATGCCTTCCGGTCCGTCAGACCGCCGGCTCCAGGAACCCCTGCTCCACCAGCAGCCGGATCTGCGCAGGCGTGCGGTCGCGCAGCAACACCGGGTCCTCGCCCATCAGTTGCGCGATGGCGTCGAGAATCCGACCCGCACTCAGCGTGCCGTCGCACACCCCTGCGAACCCGGCGCCCACCGTGTCCACCTTCGTCGCGCGGCGCATCCCGCGGTGCTGGCGCAGCACCACGTGCTCCGGGTCCTCGGCGCCGGGCAGTCCGACCTGCTCCTGGACCACCTCGACGGCGAGCCTGAAGTGGCCTTCGAGGAGATCCGCGTCGTCGTGGTCACGGAGGTAGTCGAGGCGGTCGAAGTGCGCGCGGATGGTCTCGCCGAGCGGCTGTTCGATCGGATGCGGCCACTCCTCCACGGTGACCGAGGGCACGGCGGCGCCCGTCTTCCGCAGCGTGATCCAGCCGAATCCCACCCCCTTCACCTTGCGCGCCTCGAACTCGTCGAGCCACGCGTCGTACTGCGCCTGGTACTCCGCCGGATCCCCGCGGTGGTCGCCGGAGTCCCTGAGCCACAGCTCGGCGTACTGATTGACGTCCTGCACCTCGCGCTGCACGATCCACGCGTCACAGCCGCGCGGCACCCACGAGCTGACCCTGTCCTGCCAGTCCTCCCCCGCGACGTGCTGCCAGTTGGCGAGGAACTGCGCGAACCCGCCCTCGTTCAGCCGCTCCCCGGCCTGTTGAACGAGCGAGCGGCACAGATCGTCCCCGCCCATCCCGCCGTCCCGGTACGTCAGCCGGGCGCCGGGAGAAATCACGAACGGCGGGTTGGACACGATCAGATCGAACGTCTCCTCCTCCTTGACCGGCTCGAACAGCGAGCCCTCGCGCAGTTCGGCCGCTGGTGCGCCGGAGAGCGCCAGCGTGAGCGCCGTGATGTGCAGCGCGCGGGGGTTGAGGTCGGTCGCCGTCACGCGCGTGGCGTGCTGGGCGGCGTGCAGCGCCTGGATCCCTGAGCCGGTGCCGAGGTCGAGGGCGGCGGCGACGGGCGTACGGACGGTGATGCCGGCGAGTGTCGTGGACGCACCGCCGACCCCGAGGACGACACCCTCGTGCCGCCGGCCGATGCCGCCGGCACCGCCGACGGCACACCCGAGGTCGGACACGATGAACCAGTCCTCGCCGTCGGACCCGCCGTACGGCCGTACGTCCACGGTGGCCGCGACCTCGTCGCCGCCCACGCGGGTCAGCCAGCCGCTGTCCAGGAGGTCGTCGGCGGGCAGAACGCCGGCCACGCGCGCGTACGGCACGGGCTGCTGGAGCAGGAACAGCCGGACGAGCGTCTCCAGGGGCGTGTCCCCGCGGGTCGCCCGCAGCGCGGGCACCGTCTCACTGCGGGCCAGCGCCGCGTACGCGGGTGCGCCGAGCAGGTCGAGCAGCCCGTCGGCGGTGAAGGAGGCGCCCAGCAGGGCGGTGCGCAGCCGGGCGGCGACGTCGGGGCGGTCGGAGGCGGGCAGAGTGGCGAGGCCGGAGTCAGTCACGCCCTCCATTGTGGCCCGCGGTGCCGCCCGCCCGCGGGCTCAGCACACGGGCCCGGACGGCCGGACTCCGCTCAACCCGCCAGGCTCTGCTCAACCCACCGGACTCCGCTCAACCACCCGCCAGGTTCTGCTCAGCCGGACGGACTCGGCACACGGCCCCGGACCACCGGGCTCCGGCGCCGGGCCTCAGCGCACAGCGCCGGCTCCGCGCCTGGCCCCTGCCCCTACCCCTGCCCCTGCCCCTGCCCCTGCGAGGCTCAGCAGCCCCGGCCTCAGCCCGCGGTCGACGAGGACGAGGACGAAGACGGCGTCGATCCCGACGCGGGTGTCGACGCGGGATCCGTCGTCGCCGAGACCTTCTTGCAGCTGGCCTGTTCGGCGATCGCGTCCTTGACCTCGCCCTGCTCCAGGGCGTTCAGAGCCGCGGTGCCGCTCTTGCTCTGCGCCTCCAGTTGCGTCGTCTGCGAGGCGACGTCCTGCAGGCCGGAGGCGAACTTCGCCTGGTCCTTGGTGTCGAGCGCGTCGACCTTCTTCTTCAGGTCGGCGTAGGACGCGGAGAGGCTGTTGAGGGTCGTGACGACGTTCTGCTGGCGCTTGGCGCCGTCGTCGACCCCGGGGGGCGCGCCGGCGCTGCTGATGGCCGCGGCGAGCGCCTTGTAGCCGTCGGACATGTCCTGGAAGGCCTGGGAGTCGGTCTTCTGAATGGTCGCGGCCGAACTCGTGGTGTCCGAGGCCGTCGTGGAGATCGCCTCGTTCGCCGCCTTGATCTTCGCGTCCTGCGCCGGCACCGCGTCACAGACGGTCTTGGCCCACGCGATCAGCTTGGGGTCGGTGCCCTTGTTGCTGCTGCACCCGGACAGCGCCAGTACCAGTACCGCACCGCCGGACAGTGCGGCCGCGAGCTTCTTGTTCACCGGATCGGTCCCTTCCATGCTCTCGGCCCCCGGAATCTACACGGCGGACGGACAGCACCCTCATGGAAGCACCCATTAAGTGAGCTTTTGAGCACTTTTGCGCCAAGAGAGAGAAGGCTCACGACGAGACGACGCGCACATCCCCGCCCCCGAGCGCACCCCGGCACACTCCGGCGCACGACAGGCGGCGAGCGCCTCGGCGTACGAAACGGGCGGACGGCGTGTCAGCACACGCCATCCGCCCGCTCGTTGACCGGTCCCCCTCGCGAGGGCCCCGGTGGGCGTCGTAAGACCGCCTACGAAACCACCGCGGGATCGGCCGGCTTGGCCACGCGTTCGGCACTGTCCTCGTCGTCGCCGACGGCGATACCGCGCCGCTTGGAGACGTACACCGCGCCGACGATCACGGCCAGCGCGAGGACCGCGACCAGGATCCGCACGCCGACGCTCTTGTCATGGCCGTAGGAGAACTTGATCACCGCGGGTGCGATGAGCAGGGAAACCAGGTTCATGACCTTGAGCAGCGGGTTGATCGCGGGTCCCGCGGTGTCCTTGAAGGGGTCGCCGACCGTGTCGCCGATCACCGTGGCGGCATGGGCCTCGCTGCCCTTGCCGCCGTGGTGGCCGTCCTCGACGAGCTTCTTGGCGTTGTCCCAGGCGCCACCGGAGTTGGCCAGGAACACCGCCATCAGGGTGCCCGCGCCGATCGCGCCCGCGAGGTACGAGCCGAGCGCTCCGACGCCGAGCGTGAACCCGATGAAGATGGGCGCCATCACGGCGAGCAGTCCCGGCGTGGCCAGCTCGCGCAGGGCGTCCTTGGTGCAGATGTCGACGACCTTGCCGTACTCGGGCTGCTCCGTGTAGTCCATGATCCCGGGGTGCTCGCGGAACTGCCGCCGCACCTCGTAGACCACCGAACCCGCCGACCGCGACACGGCGCTGATGGCCAGTCCGGAGAAGAGGAACACGACCGCCGCGCCGGCGATGAGGCCGACGAGGTTGTTGGGCTGCGAGATGTCCATGGACAGGGTCAACGGGGCACCCGCACCGGTGAGTTTCGCGCCCACGTCCTGCACGTTCGTGGTGATCGCGTCCCGGTACGACCCGAAGAGCGCCGACGCCGCGAGGACGGCGGTGGCGATGGCGATGCCCTTGGTGATGGCCTTGGTGGTGTTGCCGACGGCGTCCAGGTTGGTGAGCACCTGTGCGCCCGCGCCCTGGACGTCCCCGGACATCTCGGCGATGCCCTGGGCGTTGTCGGAGACCGGCCCGAAGGTGTCCATGGCGACGATGACGCCGACCGTGGTGAGCAGGCCGGTGCCGGCCAGCGCCACCGCGAACAGCGCGAGCATGATCGATGTACCGCCGAGCAGGAACGCGCCGTAGACGCCGAGGCCGATCAGCAGAGCGGTGTAGACGGCCGATTCCAGGCCGATCGAGATACCGGCGAGGACCACGGTGGCCGGGCCGGTCAGCGAGGTCTTGCCGATGTCCATGACCGGACGCCGGTTGGTCTCGGTGAAGTAGCCGGTCAGCTGCTGGATGACGGCCGCGAGCAGGATGCCGATGGCGACCGCGACGAGCGCGAGGATCCGCGGATCGCCGTCCTTGGCCCGGATGGCCGCGTCGGAGATGCCGTGCAGGTCCGCGTACTTCCCGGGCAGGTAGACGAAGACCGCGATCGCGACGAGCACGAGCGAGATCACCGCGGAGATGAAGAAGCCGCGGTTGATGGCGCTCATGCCGCTGCGGTCGCTGCGGCGGGGGGCGACCGCGAAGATGCCGATCATCGCGGTGAGCACCCCGATGGCAGGTACCAGGAGCGGGAACGCCAGTCCGGAGTCGCCGAACGCCGCCTTGCCGAGGATCAGCGCGGCGACCAGGGTCACGGCGTACGACTCGAAGAGGTCGGCCGCCATGCCCGCGCAGTCGCCGACGTTGTCGCCCACGTTGTCGGCGATGGTCGCGGCATTGCGCGGGTCGTCCTCCGGAATGCCCTGCTCGACCTTGCCGACCAGGTCGGCGCCGACGTCGGCGGCCTTGGTGAAGATGCCGCCGCCGACACGCATGAACATGGCGATCAGGGCGGCCCCGAGACCGAAGCCTTCGAGCACCTTCGGCGCATCGGCCGCGTACACCAGCACCACACAGGAGGCGCCGAGCAGGCCGAGCCCCACCGTGAACATGCCGACGACGCCGCCCGTGCGGAAAGCGATCTTCATGGCTTTGTGCGAGACGGCGGTGAGATCCTTTTCCGGCTCGCCTGCCGCCGGAGTGGCTTCGCGGGCCGCCGCGGCGACGCGCACATTGCTGCGTACGGCGAGCCACATGCCGATATAACCGGTGGTCGCCGAGAAGGCCGCGCCGATCAAGAAGAAGATCGAACGTCCGGCGCGCTGATTCCAGTCGTCCGCGGGCAGCAACAGGAGCAGGAAGAACACCACGACGGCGAATACGCCGAGCGTGCGCAACTGCCGGCCCAGATAGGCGTTGGCGCCTTCCTGGACCGCCCCCGCGATCTTCTTCATGCTGTCCGTGCCCTCGCCGGCCGCGAGTACCTGGCGCACCAGGATCCAGGCGACCACGAGCGCGGCCAGCGCCACGGCGGCGATGACCGCCACCAGGACCCGGTTGTCGTCGGTCAGTACTGCGGCTGCGAAGGTTGTGGAGTGGCCCAACTGATGAGGGGTAGAAAGCCCCGCCATTCGTCCTCCTTGACGCTTGGACTGAGCTCAAGATGTGGACGGATTGTAGGTACCCGCGAGTGATCTAAACAGGGGACGGTAAGCGGAATTGGCCTTCTCGTGCTCTTCAGCAAATGATCGAGGTCACGCGGACGAACCCGAAAGCAGTAATGCCCTAAAAGCATTGACGGCGGCGTTTACTTGATCGAATTATCACCCGATTGATCGTGAATGAATTCACTAAATCCATCGCACCAGATCACTGTACGACCGGTACGGCAGGTACGACCGGTACGACCGGCCGCAGGTGGCGCGGACATGCCGAAGGGCCCCACTCGGTGGGGCCCTTCGGTACACGGACGGGGTGGCCGTCAGGTGAGCGCGACTCCGGGCGGGGTCGTCGGCCAGGTCATGCGGATCAGCCCGCCGTGCTCCCCGGCGGTGACCTCCACGTCGTCGACGAGGCCGCTGATGACCGCGAGGCCCATCTCGTCCTCCTCGGTGTCCACGTCCGCGTCCGCCGTGCCACCGGAGGCCCGGTCACCGGGAGCGGAACGGGGTGCCTCGTCGCCGACCTCGATGGAGAACTGCTTCTCCTCCTCGATCAGCGCCACCCGTACCGGCTCGGTGATGCCGGCGGCCTGATGCAGACCCACCGCGCGGGAACAGGCCTCGCCGACGGCCAGCCGGACCTCGTCCAGGACGGCCTCGTCCACTCCGGCCCTGCGAGCCACCGCGGCCGCCACCAGTCGGGCGGTGCGGACGTGCTCGGGCAGCGCGCTGAAGCGGAGTTCAACGGTGGCCATACGTCCCCCTCGGAACTACGGGCGTGCGGTAGGGGGCCGGGTCGCCGAAGAACCCGGACCCCCCGATGAATTGCGTGCGCCGCGGGCACTGCGGCCCGTGCGCGGCTTCCGGCACGGGCATGCGGGCCCTGACGGGCGGGGGTGGCACGGGCGTCCGTACAGCGCGTACGGGCCCCTGCCGAGGGCCGGCCTGACGGCACGGACCGATCGGCGGTCCGGGGTACGTCGGCCGGCCCGGGGTCAGTCGGTGGCCGCCACCGCTTCCTCGACCGAGGTGTGGATCGGGAACACCTTGGTGAGGCCGGTGATACGGAAGATCTTCAGAATGCGCTCCTGGTTGCAGACCAGGCGGAGCGAGCCCTCATGGGCACGCACCCGCTTCAGGCCGCCGACCAGCACGCCGAGCCCGGTGGAGTCGAGGAAGTCCACGCCCTCCATGTCGACGACGAGGTGGAAATTGCCGTCGTTCACCAGCTCGACCAGCTGCTCGCGCAGCTTGGGCGCGGTATATACGTCGATTTCGCCACCGACCTCGACGACCGTACGATCGCCGACGGTACGGGTCGACAGGGACAGGTCCACGGATCCTCCAGCACCTTGCTATCGAGCGGTCGCCCCTCGGGACACCTCGGCTTGCAGTCCCAGGGACGCTTCGCCAGCCGCGATGGCATTCAATCACTTACCGGCAGGCGTGCACGACGCCTTGGCCCCATTGTCCGTCACTCCAGTGACACACTCGGTCCCGATGGCCATAAATCACCGATCCGATCGGCCCTCGGTTCCGGCCGCGTCCGGGTTCTCCCCGGGCACGGTCCTGGACCGGCTCGCCTCCGGGCCGAGCCGGGCTTCGCGCATCACTCATACGGAGCACTTGCCCCCGCGTGCGGGTCGGCATGCCGTCTGGCCTGACCGGATTCGCTCGGAGGTCGTGGCGGCCGTGCAGGAGTGCGGCATCGAGCATCCCTGGGAGCACCAGGCGCTGGCCGCCGAGCACGCCCTGGACGGCGATTCGGTCGTCGTCGCCACCGGCACCGCCTCCGGCAAGTCGCTGGCCTATCTCGTACCGGTGCTGTCCACCCTTCTGGACGGCTCCGAGGCCGCCAACGGCCGCGGCGCCACCGCCCTCTACCTGGCGCCCACCAAGGCGCTGGCAGCGGACCAGTGCCGTTCGGTGAAGGAACTTTCACAACCGCTGGGCAACGCCGTGCGCCCGGCCGTGTACGACGGCGACACCCCGTACGAGGAACGCGAGTGGATCCGCCAGTACGCCAACTACGTGCTCACCAACCCGGACATGCTGCACCGCGGGATCCTGCCCGGGCACGCCCGTTGGTCCTCCTTCCTGAAGTCGCTGAAGTACGTCGTGGTCGACGAGTGCCACACCTACCGGGGCGTCTTCGGCTCGCACGTCGCCCAGGTGCTGCGCCGGCTGCGCCGCCTGTGCGCCCGCTACGGCGCCTCCCCGGTCTTCCTGCTGGCCTCCGCCACCGCCGCCGAGCCGGCCGTGGCCGCCGGGCGTCTCACCGGCCTGCCGGTCGTGGAGATCGCCGACGACGCCTCCCCGCGCGGCGAGCTGGTCTTCGCCCTCTGGGAGCCGCCGCTGACCGAGCTGCACGGCGAGAAGGGCGCCCCCGTCCGCCGTACCGCCACCGCCGAGACCGCCGAGCTGCTGACCGACCTCGCCGTGCAGGGCGTGCGCTCGGTCGCCTTCGTGCGCTCCAGACGCGGGGCGGAGCTGATCTCCGTCATCACCCAGGAACGGCTGGCCGAGGTGGACCGTTCCCTCGCCCGGCGTGTCGCGGCCTATCGCGGCGGCTACCTCCCCGAGGAGCGGCGCGCCCTGGAACGCGCGCTGCACTCCGGGGAGCTCCTCGGACTTGCCGCCACAACGGCCCTGGAGCTGGGTGTGGACGTCTCCGGGCTGGACGCCGTACTGATCGCCGGGTACCCCGGTACGAGGGCCTCTGTGTGGCAGCAGGCGGGCCGGGCGGGCCGCACCGGGCAGGGCGCACTCGCCGTCCTGGTCGCCCGCGACGACCCGCTGGACACCTTCCTGGTCCATCATCCCGAGGCCCTGTTCGACCAACCGGTGGAGTCCACCGTCCTCGACCCCGACAACCCTTACGTCCTCGCCCCGCACCTGTGCGCCGCAGCGGCCGAGATCCCGCTCACCGACGACGACCTCGACCTCTTCGGCCCCGCCTGCAAGGAGCTGCTCCCGCAGCTGGAGGCCGCGAAGCTGCTGCGCCGCCGGACGAAGGCCTGGCACTGGACCCGCCGGGAGCGGGCCGCCGAGCTGACCGACATCCGCGGCGAGGGCGGCCGGCCGGTGCAGGTCGTGGAGGCGGG
Organism: Streptomyces sp. NPDC058457; assembly: GCF_042720695.1. Taxonomy (NCBI): domain Bacteria; kingdom Bacillati; phylum Actinomycetota; class Actinomycetes; order Kitasatosporales; family Streptomycetaceae; genus Streptomyces; species Streptomyces sp. NPDC058457. The sequence goes on from NZ_JBHXLU010000004.1 coordinate 31,308, forward strand.
GACGGGGCGGCTGCTGGGCACGGTGGACGCGAGCGCCGCCCACTCCACGGTCCACGAGGGCGCGGTCCACCTCCACCAGGGCCGCACCTACCTCGTGCGGTCCCTCGACCTGGAGGACTCGGTGGCCCTGGTCGAGCAGGCCGAGCCGCCGTACTCCACGGTCGCCCGCGACACCACGGCCATCTCCGTCCTGGAGACCGACATCGAGGTCCCCTGGGGCGACGGCCGCCTCTGCTACGGCTCCGTCGAGGTCACCAACCAAGTGGTCTCCTTCCTGCGCCGCCGGCTCATCACCGGCGAGGTCCTGGGCGAGTCGAAACTCGACCTCCCTCCTCGTACGCTGCGCACCCGCGCGGTGTGGTGGACCGTCACCGAGGACCAGCTCGACGAGGCCCGGATCAACCCGGAGATCCTCGGCGGCGCCCTGCACGCCGCCGAACACGCCTCCATCGGCCTGCTGCCGCTCTTCGCGACCTGCGACCGCTGGGACATCGGCGGCGTGTCGATCCCGCTGCACCCCGACACGCTCCTGCCGACGGTCTTCGTCTACGACGGCCACCCCGGCGGCGCGGGCTTCGCGGAGCGCGCCTTCCACACGGCCCGCACGTGGCTGACGGCTACCCGGGAGGCGATCGCCGCGTGCGAGTGCGACGCCGGGTGCCCGTCGTGCATCCAGTCCCCCAAGTGCGGGAACGGGAACGAGCCGTTGCACAAGCGGGGGGCTGTGCGACTCCTCACGGTGCTGTTGAAGGGGGCGCCGGGATAGGCCGTTGCGTCAGTGCGGGTCGGTGGGGGCTGGTCGCGCCCACGCGGCGGAGCCGTAAATGTCACAGCCCCGCGCCCCTTCAGGGGTGCGTTGCAGCGGGGCCGGCTCTGGCCCGGACCTCCGCCATGAACGGCCCGTCACCTGACGCCGCGGTCACATCCGAGACGTCCCCCACGACTACGCACCGCGTCAGCCGCGTGTCTTGGGCCCGTGCCACCCGGTCCGCCTGGGCGCAGGCCGCCGCAGTCCCCTCGGCCCAGTGGTCCGCCGCGGCGAGCGCGGCCAGGTCGGCACCGCCCGCCGCACGATGCCGGACGACTACTGCCTGTTCCAGCCCAAGGACGATGCCGAATACGACGCACAGGACGGCGATCGCCCCGACGCTCCAGACAGTGGCAGAGCCTTGATCACGCGCCCCGCTGCAACGCGCCCCAAAGGGGCGCGGGGCTGTGACATTTGCGGCTCCGCCGCGTGAGCGCGACCAGCCCCCACGCACCCGCAGCCGAACGACCGCCCGTCGCCCCGTCACGGCCCCACCTCTGTCGGCCCCTCCGCCAAGGCGACCGCCGACTCCCGTACCTCGAACGGCAACGCGCCCAGCACCGGCGGCCTCGCCACCACCGTCACCCGCACCTCGTCGCCCTCCCGGCCGACCGTCACCGTCGCCCCGGCCGGCGCCGCCTCCTTCGTCACCGCGACCACCGCGTCCTCGGGGTCCTGCCGCGCGGCCGCCCGCGCCCCGGTGCGGGCGGCGTCCACGCACCGGATCTGGGCGGCCACCACGAGCAGCCCCCACACCAGCGCCATCGTGAACGCCACCAGCACCGGCAGCACCACGGCCGCCTCCGCCGTCACGAACCCCCGGTCCGCCCCGCGCCCCCGCTCACATCCGCGCACTGAGGGCTCGTTTCACGATGGCCTGGAGTTCCGCATTGACCTGCCCGCTCGTCACGACCGCGTAGAGGACCGCGGCGAACCCGACGGCGGCGATGATCCCCATCGCGTACTCGGACGTGACCATTCCCGCGTCCCGGCGCATCAGCTTCCACATCTTCCAGCACATCTCACGCATCTCGACTCCCTTGAACTCGCTTCGAATTGAATTCAGTTCCTGTTGACGGCCCCGCTGTCGCGCCCTTCATCCGCCTCCCCCTCGCAGCACCCCACCCGCGAGTCCGATCACCACGGGAAGTACGCCCATCGCGATGAACGCGGGCAGAAAGCACAGCCCCACGGGCGCCGAGATCAGTACGGCCGCCCGCCGCGCCCGCGAGGTCGCGCTTCTTGCCCATTCGGCGCGGGCGTCCGAGGCGAGCCGGGCGACGGGCGCGGCCGCCGGCAGCCCGGACTCGTCCGCACGCTCCAGCAGCCGGGCCAGTGCCGCGGCACCCGGCAGTACGGCCAACCGCCGCCAGGCAGCCGCGGGTTCACCGCCCAGCCGCACCTCCGCGGCGCCCCGCGCCAGCCCTTCCCCGACAGGTCCGCCGAGGGCCTCTCCGACGGCCTGGGCGGCCACCACCGGACCGGCCCCGGCGGCGATGCACGCCGCCAGGAGGTCGGCGGCGAGCGGGAGTTGGCGAGCGGCCTCGGCCGCCTCCACCTCGGCCGTCCGGCCTCCGTCGCCCGCCCGGCCCCGCCAGCGCCAAAGCACCACCGCGACGCCCAGCCCCAGCAGCGCTCCGACGACCCCGCCGACCAGCACCCAGCCGCCGCACACCACACCGGCGACCGGCAGCCACCTGCGGACGGCTCCGCTGATGTCGGAGTCCCTCTCCGCCCGCTCCAGGCCGAGCAGTTCGGCCGCTTTCCGCCGGGCCCAGCGCCTGCGCCTGGCCCGCTCCAGCCACCATGCCGACCAGCCCAGGGCCGCCAGCGCCGCGACCATCACCCCCAGCCTGTGGACAACTTCGGCGCTCATGCCGCCTCAGCTCCCCGCACGATCCGGGCCGCCCACCACATCCCGGCGCCTTCGAACACCGCGCCGACGACCAGGCAGCCCAGTCCGGCCCCCGTGTGCAGCAGCACCCGCAGCGGATCGGCGCCCATGGCGGAACCGAGCAGGAGACCGAGGGCGGGCAGGGCGGCGAGCATCACCGTGGTGGCCCGGGCGCCCGACAACTGGGCGCGCAGATCGGCACGCTGGTCCCGCTCCGCGCGCAGGGCGGCCTCCAGGCGGTCGAGGCCCGCCGCGAGCCCGGCGCCCTGGTCGACGGCCACCCGCCAGCAGGCCGCGAGCCCCAACAGGCCCTCGGCGCCCGGCTGCCGCGCCGCCACCACCAGCGCGCCCTGCACGTCCCCGCCGAAGCGTGCCGCCGCGACCACGGCAGGCTGGGCCTCGCCGAGCCCACCGGAGTCCCGCGCGGCCCGCAACAGTGCCTCGCCCGGCTGCCGTCCCGCGCGCACCTCGCCTGCGAGCGCCCCGCACAGCGCGATCACCGCATCGGCGCGCGCCTGCCGGGTCCGCCGCGCCTGCCGGGCCAGCCGCACCCGGCGCAGCACCGGCACCCCGGCCGCCCCCGCGAGGACCGGCAGGACCGAGGCGGCGAGGAGCGCTAGCGCGACGCCGGCGGCCAGGGCCCACCACTCACCCCGCCAACGGCCACGCAGCCGCCGCAGTTCCCCGAGCGCCTGCTCCCAGGGGGGCGGCCCGGTGGCCACCACCCCGCCGCCGGCGAGCAGCAGCCGTGTCCGCCGTACCTCGCGCTGCCGCTCGGCCAGGAGCCAGGCCATGACCCCACCGCACACCACGGCCGCACCGACCGTCGTCTCACCCATCACACATGTCCCTTTCAACTCATTGATCACTGAGGTCACTTCAGACGGAATCAGTCGGTCACCTGGGAGCTCACAGCTCACCCACGTCACTCGTCAGTCCGAGCTCCGGAGCAGCCCCCGCAGCCGCTCCCACCCCGGCTCCCGGGCGAACGCCTCCGCCTCCCAGCGCAGCGCCGGTACCGTCCGCACCAGCCCGGAGGGGTCCCGCTCCAGGACATGGACCTCGGCGATCCGTCGCCGGCCCGCGTGGTCCCGGACGAGGTGCAGCACCACCGACAGTGCGGCGGCCAGCTGGCTGTGCAGGGCGGCCCGGTCGAGCCCGGCGGCTGTGCCGAGGGCTTCCAGGCGGGCCGGTACGTCCGCGGCCGCGTTGGCGTGCACGGTGCCGCAGCCGCCCTCGTGGCCGGTGTTGAGCGCGGCAAGCAGGTGGACCACCTCGGGCCCGCGGACCTCGCCGACGACAAGCCGGTCGGGCCGCATCCGCAGGGCCTGGCGGACCAGGTCCTCCAGGGTGACGAGGCCGGCGCCCTCCTGGTTGGCGGGTCTGGTCTCCAGCCTTACGACATGCGGGTGTTCGGGCCTGAGCTCCGCCGAGTCCTCGGCGAGCACGATCCGCTCCCCCGGTCCGACCAGGCCGAGCAGCGCGCTCAGCAGGGTCGTCTTGCCGGTGCCGGTGCCCCCGCTGACCAGGAAGGAGAGCCGGGCCGCGATGAGCGCCCGCAGGATCCGGTCGCCGCCCGGGGGCACGGTCCCGGCCGCGACCAGTTCGCCGAGCGTGAACGCCCGGGGCCGGACCACCCGCAGGGACAGGCAGGTGCAGCCGATGGCCACCGGGGGCAGCACCGCGTGCAGGCGGGTGCCGTCGGGCAGCCGGGCGTCCGCCCAGGGCCGCGCGTCGTCCAGGCGCCGGCCGGCCACCGCGGCCAGCCGCTGCGCGAGGCGTCGTACCGCCGCGGCGTCCGGGAAGGCGACCCGGGTGAGTTCCAGACCGCCGCCGCGGTCCACCCAGACCCGGTCCGGGGCGGTCACCAGGACATCGGTGACCGTGGGGTCGGCCAGCAGCGGCTCCAGGGGGCCGCTGCCGACCAGTTCCGAGCGCAGTCGCTCGGCCGCGCCGAGGACTTCGGCGTCGCCGAGGACCCGGCCCTGTTCGCGCAGCGCCTGCGCCACCCGCGCGGGTGTCGGTTCGGCGCCGCTCTCGGCAAGCCAGCGCCGTACCCCGTCGAGCAGGGCCGGGCCGTCCGCGCCCACGGTGCCGGGCCTCATACGGCGCCCCCCGCCTCGACCAGCGTGCGCTCCCAGAAGCCCTTGCAGAAGCGGGCCAGCGGTCCGCGTGCGACGGACCCCGGCGGTTTCCGGCTCGGACGGGACAGGCCGGGTTCGGCGGGTACTTCGCCGGCCAGCGGCAGGCCGAGCAGCCGGGCCACCTCGCGGTCGTCCAGCCCCGGCGCGTACGGCCCCCGTACCGCCACCCTGAGATCGCGTACGACCATGCCGACGGTGGCCGCGACCCGTCCGGCCGCCGCGATGGCACGGAGTTCGGCGGGAACCACCAGGACGGCGAGGTCGAGCTGGGTGAGGACCTCGGCGACCTCGTCGTCCAGGCGGCGCGGCAGGTCGACGACGACCGTGCCGCCGCGCCGCCGGGCGGCCGCGAGCACCGCGCGGACGGCGGGCGGCGGGATCGCCACGCAGTCGCCCCGGTCCCAGCTGAGAATCCGCAGCGAGTGCAGTTCGGGCAGCGACTCCTCCAGGGCTCCGCTGCCCAGCCGGCCACGCGAGGCGGCAAAGGCGGGCCAGCGCAGGCCCTCGGCCGTCTCGCCGCCGAGGAGTACGTCGATTCCGCCGCCCAGCGGATCCGCGTCCACGAGCAGGGTGCGCAGTCCCTCCCGCGCGGAGGTGACGGCGAGCGCGCAGGCCAGTGTGGAGGCACCGGCCCCGCCACGGCCGCCGATGACGCCGACGGTGAGGGCCGGGCGGCCCACGCCCTCCACGACATCGGCGATCCGGTCCACGAGCCACTGCTCGCCGTCGGGCAGCATCAGGACGTGGTCCGCGCCGATCTCCACGGCCCGTTTCCACACGTCGGGGTCGTCCTGGTCGAGGCCGACCAGCACCACCCCGCGCCGGCGTGCGGCGCCCCGCACCCGCCGCGCGGCGTCGTCGCCGACCAGGACGAGCGGGGCGGACTCCCAGCCGCCGCCGCGTTCCGGCGGGCGGTGGTGGACCTCCGGTTTGGCGCCGGCCGCCGCGCACAGGCGCAGCAGGTCGTCGAGGAGTTCGGCGTCCTCGGTGACGATCATCGGGCGTCCGGGCCGTCCCGAGGCGGCGGACGGCGGATCCTGGGTGACAGTTCCGGCCACGTGAGCTTCCCCCTTGGCTGCGTTCTTCCGCATGGCCCCTGCGGCCACGCGATTCCCAAACGTGCGGAGAGCCGGCAAGCGGCCTCCATATGCACGGCCGACAGAAACCGGCCATTGGCGCCCGACAAACGGAACCGGCCATGAACTCGCCGCCGCCGGAGCGCGCTGGAATCACGGTGCAGCGAACCCGGAAATCGTGTGGATCTTGGTCCAAAACTGTGGACAACCCGATGGTTGTGAATATCGCTGTCGCCCCTACCGGTGAGGCCCGTTCCGGGCCCTGCGCGGCTTCCACAGCGCAGCGCTGCGACTACCCGCCGTGACGGATCATGGGCAAACGAAAAGGGCGGCCGAGGCCGCCCGATGAAGGCCTCACGGCCTGCGAGAGAGGGGAAAAACCCGTCCGGACATGCGACGACCCCCACCGGGGGGGAGAGTGGGGGTCGTCTCCACGGCCGACTCGGGGGGGGAGGAGCCGGACCGGGTTAGCACGGTCGCGAACGATCCGTGACTTCCATGGTGTACCCGAGAGCCCTCTCAGGCAAACCCACGCGCCCCACCTTACGCCGAATGGTGGGCGCCTATGCTCGGGGTCGTGGAAAACCACTCCTTGCCTCGCACAGCGGCCTTCTTTGACCTGGACAAGACGGTCATTGCGAAGTCGAGCACGCTCACCTTCAGCAAGTCGTTCTACCAAGGCGGCCTGATCAACCGCAGGGCGGCGCTGCGCAACGCGTACTCCCAGTTCGTGTTCCTGCTCGGCGGTATGGACCACGACCAGATGGAGCGCACGCGCGCCTACCTGTCCGGCCTCGTCCGTGGCTGGAATGTCCAGCAGGTCAAGGAGATCGTCGCCGAGACCCTGCACGACCTGATCGACCCGATCATCTACGACGAGGCCGCCTCCCTCATCGAGGAGCACCACCAGGCCGGCCGGGACGTCGTCATCGTCTCCACCTCGGGCGCCGAGGTGGTCGAGCCGATCGGCGAACTCCTGGGTGCGGACCGGGTGGTGGCCACCCGCATGGTCGTCGGCGACGACGGCTGCTACACCGGCGAGGTGGAGTACTACGCGTACGGCCCGACCAAGGCCGAGGCCGTCCGGGAGCTGGCCGCCTCCGAGGGGTACGACCTGGACCGCTGCTACGCCTACAGCGACTCGGCGACCGACGTGCCGATGCTCCAGGCCGTCGGGCATCCGCACGCCGTGAACCCGGACCGCGCACTGCGCCGCGAGGCGCTCGCCCAAGGCTGGCCGATCCTGGACTTCCACCGGCCGGTACGGCTCAAGCAGCGGATCTCCACGCCCCCGCGCCCGGCCCTGGTCGCCGCGGCGGCCATAGGAGCGGCGGCCGCCACCGCGGGCCTGGTCTGGTACGCGAGCCGACGCCGGAGCACGGTCGCCTGAACCGACGCCCCTTTAGTGCGTCTTTGAACCTAAAAGTAAAGAACTGCAGGCAGGGCTTCCGCTTGCTCCGGGCTTGCAGTACAAAGGGGTTAGCGGCCCGCGAGACCAAAGGACATCCGAGAGGATCACCTTTAAAACGCATTTGGCCCCACGGACCCAGCATGGACACTGGGCACCCACGCGACGTCGACCCGTCGATTACGGGCCAGCCGCACCAGGTGACGGGCAAAGCACCCGACCTGATGGGCGACATATCGAGGACGCTTGGTAACCCGGTGAGCATGCCAGCGGCGGTACGAGAACTCGTACCGCCGCAACCCTTTTCCGGAGCCCCGCGTGGCCTGAGCCCCGCGCGACCGAATCCCCGCGCGGCCTTCCGCCCAGGCCCTACGCCGCCCCGCGCTGCAGCGCCTCGCACACCGCCGTCGACTCGCGCACGCCGAGTTCCACCGCGCGCCCGCAGTGCGCGATCCAGGCCGCCATCCCTTCCGGAGTGCCGGAGACATAGCCGTCCAGGGCCGCCAGGTAGGAGGCGCGGCCCAGTTCGGCGTGGCCGACCTCGGCGGGGCAGATCGCCTTGGGGTCGAGGCCGCTGCCGATCAGCACGATCCGCTCGGCCGCGCGCGCGACCAGCCCGTTGCACGAGGTGAAGGGCCGCAGCGCGAGCAGTTCGCCGTGCACCACGGCGGCCGTCACCAGTGCGGGCGCCCCGCCCCCCGCGACGACCAGCTCGGCGAGCCCCTCCAGGCGCCCCGACACCTCGTCGGCGTCCGGCAGCGGCAGTTCCACCAGCGGCTCGTCGACGCCCTCGCCGGCCCGGCGCGGCCGGCCGACCTCGTCGTCACCGGTCGCGGCCGCCACCAGGTGCAGCCGGGCCAGCACCCGCAGCGGCGACTGCCTCCAGATGGAGAGCAGTTGGCCCGCCTCCGCGGTCAGCCGCAGGGCCGCGCCCACCACGCGCGCGTCGTCGTCCACACCGAAGTCGGAACGCCGCCGCACCTCCTCCAGCGCCCAGTCGGCACCGGACAGCGCGGCGCTGCCCCGGGCGGCGCGCAGCGCGGCCTCCGAGGTGACGGCATTGCTGCGGCGCCGCATGACCCGGTGCCCGTAGACCCGGTCCACGGCCTTGCGCACGGACTCCACGGACTCGGCCACCCCGGGCAGCGAACCCAGGGCCGCGAGCGGATCAGCGGTCGCACCTGTCGTACTCATGAGTACGACAGTACGCACCCCGCCCGAGGACTCCACGAAGGAGTGGTCTTCTTCACTTCATGTGCACGTACAGCTATCACCCGACTACCCTTCGTGAACATGAAAATTGCTTTCGTCGGAAAGGGCGGCAGCGGCAAGACCACGCTCTCCTCCCTGTTCATCCGCCATCTCGCGGCCGCCGGCGCGCCGGTCGTCGCCGTCGACGCCGACATCAACCAGCATCTGGGCCCCGCGCTCGGTCTCGACGAGACGGAGGCGGAGGCGCTGCCCGCGATGGGCGAGCGGCTCTCCCTGATCAAGGACTACCTGCGCGGCAACAACCCGCGCATCACCTCCGCCGCGACGATGATCAAGACCACCCCGCCCGGCGAGGGTTCACGGCTGGTCCGGGTGCGGGAGCCCAACCCGGTGTACGACGCGTGTGCGCGGCCGGTGGAACTCGACGGCGGTGCCGTCCGTTTGATGGTCACCGGGCCCTTCACGGACGCCGACCTGGGGGTCTCCTGCTACCACTCCAAGACAGGAGCGGTGGAGCTGTTCCTGAACCACCTCGTCGACGGCCCCGACGAGTACGTCGTGGTCGACATGACGGCGGGTTCGGACTCCTTCGCCTCCGGCATGTTCACCCGCTTCGACATCACGTTCCTCGTCGCCGAGCCGACCCGGAAGGGAGTCTCCGTCTACCGCCAGTACAAGGAGTACGCCCGGGACTTCGGCGTCGTGCTGAAGGTCGTCGGCAACAAGGTGCAGGGACAGGAGGACATCGACTTCCTGCGCTCGGAGGTCGGGGACGACCTGCTGGTCACGGTCGGGCACTCGGACTGGGTGCGCGCCATGGAGAAGGGCCGCCCGCCCCGGTTCGAGCTCCTGGAGAACCCCAACTCCCGTGCCCTGCACACCCTCAAGGTGGCCACCGACGCGACATACGAGCTGCGCGACCAGGAGCGCTACACCCGGCAGATGGTCCACTTCCACCTGAAGAACGCCCTGTCATGGGGCAACGAGCGCACCGGGGTCGACCTGGCGGCGCAGATCGACCCCGGCTTCGTACTCGGCGAGGGAGTGGCCGCCCCCGTCTGACGGGCGGCCGGCCCCGGTTCCGCGCCTACTGCTTGACCGCCGGCGCCCCGGGCACCCCCTTCGGTGCCGGGGCGGGACGCCCGGACAGGAAGGACTCCCAGCCCTGCCGCGGGGCCTCGCCCACGTTCAGGCTGCGCAGTCTCGCCAGGACCTGCGGGTCCTGGGCGTCCAGCCAGTCGGCCAGCTGACGGAAGGAGACACAGCGCACCTCGGGCTTGTTGCAGACGTTCTCGACGACCTCGTCGAGGGCGCGCATGTAGGTGCCGCCGTTCCAGGACTCGAAGTGGTTGCCGATGACCAGCGGTGCGCGGTTGCCGTTGTAGGCGCGGTTGAAGCCCTGGAGCAGCCCGTCGCGCATCTGGTCGCCCCAGTAGTCGTACTTGTCGGGGTCACCCTGGGTCGACGTGCCGGACTGGTTGACCATGAAGTTGTAGTCCATGGTCAACTGCTCGTAGGAGTGGCCGGGGAAGGGGACGAGCTGCATCGACAGGTCCCACAGCCCTTCCCTCTTCTTGGGCCAGACCTGGTCGTTGACACCACTGGTGTCGTAGCGGAAGCCCAGTTCGCTCGCCGCCTTCACGAAGTTCTTCTGCCCCTCCAGGCAGGGGGTTCGGGCGCCGATGAGCTCCTTGTCGTAGTCGAAGGGCAGCGGTGCGGCGTTCTTCATGCCGGTGTTGGTCTTCCAGGTCTTCACGAACTGCTTGGCCTGGGCGATCTCGCTCTTCCACTCGGCCACCGACCACTCGCCGACCCCGCCGTCGGGGCCGCAGAAGTGCCCGTTGAAGTGAGTGCCGATCTCGTTGCCCTCCAGCCAGGCCAGCCGTAGCTGCTCGACGGTGTCGGCGATGCCCTGCTCGTCGTTGAAGCCGATCTCGGAGCTGCCGGGCGAGTGCTGCGGGGGCCGGTAGAGGTCACGCTTCTCCTCGGGCAGCATGTAGACGCCGCTGAGGAAGAACGTCATGTTCGCGTGGTTCTCCTTGGAGACCTTGCGGAAGTGCGAGAACAGCTTCTGGCTGTCCTCGCCCGCACCGTCCCAGGAGAACACCACGAACTGTGGCGGCTTCTCACCCGCCTTGAGCCGCTCGGGGCGGGGCAGATGCGGCTGCCCCCCGGTGTACGCGGTGGACCCGTCGCCGATCAGACGGACCACGCTCTGGGGCGCCGGCGCTCCTTTCTGCGGCCCGGACGTCCCTTCTTCGGAGTTGGTACCGGTCGCGCAACCGGCGACCGACGCGGCACAGGCCGCGGCGGCCACGGCGCCGACGGCAATCCTCTGGGTGGCGGCCAATTCCGCTCACCTTCTTCCTTCTCTCGGCGAACGCCAGTGACGGCGTTTTATGGCGATGTGCCGGGTATCTGCCGACAGCGCGGCCAAGGTCGCATAGGACCGAGAGAGGGATTAATACGACAAGCCGATGAACTGCTCAGTTCACCCATGGAGGTGAACGAGTGCCCCATTTGCACAGAAAATCCATGCTTGACCTTTACTCTGCATTACGATTCGTTTACCGAGTGTTGATTCATCCCGCCACTGCACGCCGTGACCCACGGCCGCGACCGAGCCCCTCAGGCGAGGGGACCCCCAGATCCGCGACCGCGCTGCCCCGGAGGAGACGGGAAACATGTCATCAGCCTGCGTACCCACCCACCCCGAGAGCCTCGGCCTCGCCCGGGCCACAACTCCCAAGGCCGTCACCGCCGCTGACCGGCCGCAGCGCCCGTCCACGCCCCCGCGCGGCCGCCTCCCCGTCGCGGGCGCCGACCTGTCGGCGTCCGTCGCGGTGTTCCTGATCGCCCTGCCGCTGTCCCTCGGCATCGCCCTCGCCACCGGCGCCCCGCTCCAGGCCGGACTGGTCGCGGCGGCCGTCGGCGGTCTGGTCGCCGGCCGGCTCGGCGGCTGCCCGCTCCAGGTCAGCGGCCCCGCCGCGGGGCTCACCGTGGTCACCGCCGACCTGATCCACCGGTACGGCTGGCGGGCCACCTGCGGCATCACCGTCCTCGCCGGCCTGGCCCAACTGGGCCTGGGCTGCCTGCGCGTGGCCCGCACCGCACTCGCCGTCAGCCCGGCCGTGGTACACGGCATGCTCGCCGGCATCGGCATCACCATCGCCGTCGCCCAGCTGCACATCGTCCTCGGCGGCAACCCGCAGAGCTCCGTCCTAGCCAACGTCCGGGCGCTGCCCGCTCAGTTGGCCAACCTGCACCCGGCCGCCGTGACGATGAGCGCACTGACCCTGGCCCTGCTGTTCGGCTGGCCCCGGATCCCGGGCAGAGCGGGCCGTCTACTGCGCACGGTCCCGGCCGCCCTGGTCGCCGTCGCCGGTGCCACCGCGACCGCCGCACTCACCGGGCTCACCCTGCCCCGGGTCGACCTGCCGTCCTGGAGCAGCCATGCCCTGGCGGGCCTGCCCGAGGGGCCGGTGCTCGGCCTCGTCGCCGCCGTGCTCACCACCACCCTGGTGTGCAGCGTGCAGTCGCTGCTGGGCGCGGTCGCCGTGGACAAGCTGGTGGCCGGCCGCACCGGGCCCCAGTCCCGCCTCGGCCGCGCCGCCCTGGACCGGGAGCTGCTCGGACAGGGCGCGGCCAACATCGTGTCGGGGGCGCTCGGCGGGCTGCCGGTCGCGGGAGTCGCGGTGCGCAGTTCGGCGAATGTGCAATCCGGTGCCGTGAGCCGGAACTCCACGATGCTGCACGGCGTTTTCGTAGTAGTCGCCGCGCTGCTGATGGTCCCGGTCCTGGATCTCATCCCGCTCGCCTCGCTCGCCGCCCTGGTGATGGCCGTCGGCGTCCAGATGGTGTCCCTGCACCACATCCGCACGGTGACCCGCCACCGCGAAGTGCTGGTGTACGCCGTCACCACGCTCGGGGTGGTTCTCCTCGGCGTCCTGGAGGGCGTGGTCCTCGGGGTCGCCGTGGCCGTCGCCGTCGCCCTCCACCGCCTCGCCCGCACCCGCATCACCCATGAAGAGAAAGGGGGAGTCCATCGCGTACACGTAAGAGGACAGCTGACGTTCCTCGCGGTGCCCCGGCTCAGCAGAGTCCTGCATCTCGTGCCGCAGGGCGCCCACGCCGTGGTGGAGTTGGACGGTTCGTTCATGGACCACGCGGCATATGAGTCACTGCGGGACTGGCGCAGGGCCCACACCGCGCAGGGCGGCTCCGCCGAACTGACCGGCTGCCGCGCGGGCGTCCGCTCACCGGAGTACGGCCACGCACCGGAACGCAGTCGCGGACCGGAGCACGGCCAGAGACCGGAGGACAGCCGCGCCCCAGCACATGGCCACGGACCGGAACACGGCCACGGCCCGGAGCAAGCTCACGGACCTGCGAACGGCCACGGACCGGCGAACAGCCACCGTCCCGGGCCGCGCGTGAGCCACGGCTCCGGACGCCGGCTCGGCAGATCGGACGGGGCGGGCCGTGAACTCGCCCGCGGGATCAGTGCGTTCCAGCGCGACACCGCGCCCCTGGTCCGGGAGGAGCTGGCCCGGCTGGCGCGCGAGGGGCAGCGGCCGTCGCAGCTCTTCCTCACCTGCGCCGACTCCCGGCTCGTCACCTCGATGATCACCTCCAGTGGTCCGGGGGACCTGTTCGTCGTCCGCAACGTCGGCAACCTGGTCCCTCTTCCGGGTGAGGAGAACGGGGACGACTCGGTGGCGGCCGCGATCGAGTACGCGGTGGACGTGCTGCAGGTGCGGTCCATCACGGTGTGCGGGCACTCCGGGTGCGGGGCGATGCAGGCGCTGCTCGGCTCCGGGACCGGGGGCGCGGCGACCCCGCTCGGGCGGTGGCTGCGGCACGGGCTGCCGAGCCTGGCGCGGCTGGCCGACGAGGGCCGTACCGGGGTCCGGCTGGCCGGGCGGGCACCGGCGGACACGGTGGAGCGGCTCTGCCTGACCAATGTGGTCCAGCAGTTGGAGCATCTGCGGGCGCACGACTCGGTGGCGCGGGCGCTGGCCGCGGGTGAGCTGGAGCTGCACGGGATGTACTTCCACGTGGGCGAGGCGCAGGCGTATCTGCTCGGCCGGGGCGACGCGGACGGAGCGGGAGAGGTGTTCCAGGGGGTACCCGGCGCGGAGGAGCTGCCCAGCCCGGCGTGAGCGAAACGGCGACCGGGCCCGTCGGCACCACGGGCCGGCACCGGCGGGCACCGCCCGGCACCGGCGGACATCGGCCGGCAGCGGCGGGCCCGGTGTGCCACGGCACACCCGGCACTGGCAGGCTCGGCACGCCCGACGGCGGCACGCCCGACGGTGACATGACCCGCCACACCTGATAGGTCTAAACCAATTTTTCGGCGGCCCTTGTCACCGGGGCCCCAGGTCTGATGAGCTGTGGCCTGGGACACAACGGACACCCTTCGAAAGGGAGATGTCGTGAGCAACGAAAGCCTGGCCAACCTCTTGAGGGAGGAGCGACGCTTCGCGCCGCCTGCTGACCTGGCCGAGAACGCCAATGTCACGGCCGAGGCGTACGAGCAGGCCAAGGCTGACAGGCTCGGCTTCTGGGCCGCGCAGGCCCGCCGGCTGACCTGGGCCAAGGAGCCGACCGAGACACTGGACTGGTCGAACCCGCCGTTCGCCAAGTGGTTCAAGGACGGCGCGCTCAACGTCGCGTACAACTGCGTGGACCGGCATGTGGAGGCCGGGCACGGCGACCGGGTCGCCATCCACTTCGAGGGCGAGCCCGGCGACAGCCGTGCGATCACCTACGCCGAGCTGAAGGACGAGGTCTCCAAGGCGGCCAACGCCCTGCTGGAGCTGGGTGTTCAGAAAGGCGACCGGGTCGCGGTCTACATGCCGATGATCCCGGAGACGGCGGTCGCGATGCTCGCCTGCGCCCGGATCGGCGCCGCGCACTCCGTGGTCTTCGGCGGTTTCTCGGCGGACGCGCTGGCCACCCGTATCCAGGACGCGGACGCCAAGGTCGTCATCACCTCCGACGGCGGTTACCGGCGCGGCAAGCCGTCCGCGCTCAAGCCGGCCGTGGACGAGGCGATCGGCAAGGTGGACAACGTCGAGCACGTACTGGTCGTGCGGCGCACCGGGCAGGAAGTGGCCTGGGACGACTCGCGGGACGTGTGGTGGCACGAGATCGTCGAGCGGCAGCCGGCCGAGCACACACCGGAGGCCTTCGACGCCGAGCACCCGCTGTTCATCCTCTACACGTCCGGCACGACGGGGAAGCCGAAGGGCATCCTGCACACCTCGGGCGGCTACCTCACCCAGGCGTCGTACACGCACTGGGCGGTGTTCGACCTCAAGCCGGAGACGGACGTGTACTGGTGCACGGCCGACGTCGGCTGGGTAACCGGCCACTCGTACATCGCGTACGGGCCGCTGGCCAACGGCGCGACGCAGGTGATGTACGAGGGCACCCCGGACACCCCGCACCAGGGCCGGTTCTGGGAGATCGTGCAGAAGTACGGGGTGACGATCCTGTACACGGCGCCGACGGCGATCCGCACGTTCATGAAGTGGGGCGACGACATCCCCGCGAAGTTCGACCTGAGCAGCCTGCGGGTGCTGGGTTCGGTGGGCGAGCCCATCAACCCCGAGGCCTGGATCTGGTACCGCAAGCACATCGGTGCCGACAAGACGCCGATCGTGGACACCTGGTGGCAGACCGAGACCGGCGCGATGATGATCTCGCCGCTGCCGGGCGTCACCGTGACCAAGCCCGGTTCCGCGCAGACCCCGCTGCCCGGCATCTCGGCGACGGTCGTCGACGACGAGGCCAACGAGGTGCCCGACGGCGGTGGCGGCTACCTGGTGCTGACCGAGCCGTGGCCGTCGATGCTGCGCACGATCTGGGGCGACGACCAGCGGTTCCTGGACACGTACTGGTCGCGGTTCGAGGGCAAGTACTTCGCCGGTGACGGCGCGAAGAAGGACGACGACGGCGACATCTGGCTGCTCGGCCGGGTGGACGACGTCATGCTCGTCTCCGGGCACAACATCTCGACCACCGAGGTGGAGTCGGCGCTGGTGTCCCACCCGTCGGTCGCCGAGGCGGCCGTGGTCGGTGCGGCGGACGAGACGACCGGACAGGCGATCGTCGCCTTCGTGATCCTGCGGGGTACGGCGAACGCGGAGGACGAGGGGCTGGTCAACGACCTGCGCAACCACGTGGGCACCACGCTCGGTCCGATCGCCAAGCCGAAGCGGGTCCTGCCGGTGGCCGAGCTGCCGAAGACCCGCTCCGGCAAGATCATGCGCCGGCTGCTGCGCGACGTCGCCGAGAACCGGCAGCTCGGTGACGTGACGACGCTGACCGACTCGACGGTCATGGACCTCATCCAGGCGAAGCTCCCGGCGGCGCCCAGCGAGGACTGACCCCGACCGGCAGCACGGCCACGAAGGGCTCGAAGGGCGCCCGGCGCGAAACGCGCCGGGCGCCCTTTTTGCACCTACCGTGAGACTCACCTGGCAACTCCCATCACATCTTAGGTAAACTAAGCAAAGTAACGTGACCCCAAGGTGTGCCGGGAAGTCTGGTCGGCAAGTAGCCCTGCCCTGCCCACCGACCGGAGGTCCCCGTGTCCGCGCCCCGCACCGCCCCCGTCCGGAAGGTCCTCGGCCGGCTCTCGCTGCCCGAGCGGACCATCGTGGCGGACGCGCTGCGGACCGAGACCGTCGGCGGTGTGCTCCTCCTCGTCGCCGCGATAGCCGCACTGGTCTGGGCGAACATCCCCGCGCTCCACCACAGCTACGAGAGCGTCGCCGACTTCCACTTCGGCCCCGGTGCCCTCGGCCTGGACCTCTCCGTCGCCCACTGGGCCGCCGACGGCCTGCTCGCGGTCTTCTTCTTCGTCGCCGGCATCGAGCTCAAGCGCGAACTGGTCGCCGGCGACCTGCGGGACCCGAAGGCAGCCGTCCTCCCGGTGGTCGCCGCGCTGTGCGGGATGGCCGTACCGGCGCTCGTCTACACCCTCACCAACCTCACCGGCGGCGGCTCCACGCAGGGCTGGGCGGTGCCCACGGCCACCGACATCGCCTTCGCGCTGGCCGTGCTGGCGGTGATCGGCACCTCGCTGCCGGGCGCCCTGCGCGCCTTCCTGCTCACCCTCGCGGTCGTCGACGACCTGATCGCGATCCTGATCATCGCGGTCTTCTTCACCGACCGGATCGACTTCGCCGCGCTCGGCGGCGCGGTCCTCGGCCTCGCGGTCTTCTGGCTGCTGCTGCGCAGAGGCGTGCGCGGCTGGTACGTGTACGTGCCGCTCGCCGTCGTGATCTGGGCGCTGATGTACAACAGCGGCGTGCACGCGACCATCGCCGGTGTCGCCATGGGCCTGATGCTGCGCTGCACCACCCGTGAGGGTGAGGAGCACTCCCCCGGCGAACACGTCGAGCATCTGGTGCGGCCGGTGTCCGCGGGGCTGGCCGTGCCCCTGTTCGCGCTCTTCAGCGCCGGTGTGACGGTGTCCGGAGGGGCGCTCGGCGACGTCTTCACCAAGCCGGAGACGCTCGGGGTCGTCCTCGGCCTGGTCGTCGGCAAGGCGGCCGGGATCTTCGGCGGGACCTGGCTGACCGCCCGCTTCACCCGGGCCTCGCTCAGCGAGGACCTCGAATGGGCCGACGTCTTCGCGGTGGCCACGCTCGCCGGCATCGGCTTCACCGTGTCGCTGCTCATCGGCGAACTCGCCTTCGCCGGCGACGCCGTACTCACGGACGAGGTCAAGGCCGCCGTCCTCACCGGCTCGCTCATCGCGGCCCTGTGCGCCACCGTGCTGCTGAAGATACGCAACACCCGCTACCGCAGGCTGGTCGCGGCCGAGGAGCGGGACGACGACCTCGACGGCATCCCGGACGTCTACGAGGAGGACAACCCCGCGTACCACCTGCGGATGGCGGAGATCTACGAGCGGAAGGCCGCCGAACACCGCAGGATCGCCGCGGAGAAGGCCGCCCCCTAGGGGGCCGGCAGGCGGGACGCGCCCGCCGAAGTACCGGGCGGGGCAGGCGAGCAGGGCGGCCGTCCGGCATGATCTGACGAGACGGTACAAAAAAGGCCGGCACAAAAGGACCGGTGCCAGAAGACCGGTGCCAGAAGACCGGCACGCAAAGACGATGACGAAGACGCAGAGGGAGACCGCGATGAGCGCACCCGACGGCAGCCCGGTCGGTGCCGAACGCAGCATCGGCCAGCTGTTCGCCTCGGCCACGACCGAGATGTCGGCACTGGTGCACGACGAGATCGCGCTGGCCAAGGCCCAGCTGAAGCAGGACGTCAAGCGGGGCGCGGCGAGCGGCGGCGCGTTCTCGGTGGCGGGTGTGCTGCTGCTGTTCTCCCTGCCGATGCTCAACTTCGCGCTGGCGTACGGGATTCGGACCTGGAGCCACTGGAATCTCGCGATCTGCTTCCTGCTCTCCTTCGCGGCGAACGTCCTGGTGGCCGTCGCCCTCGCGCTGATCGGCGTGGTGTTCGCGAAGAAGGCGAAGAAGAGCAAGGGTCCGCAGAAGGTGGCCGCTTCGGTGAAGGAGACGGCGGGCGTGCTCCAGAACGCCAAGCCGCATCCGCGCCCGGAGCTCCCCCGGGACGAGGTGCCGGCCATCGAGGCTGTGGCACGCTCGACGTCATGACGGATCCCGCTCCCTCGGCCGTACGGCCGGAGGGCCCCTGGACACACCGTGACGTCGCCGCGAACGGCGCCCGCTTCCACATCGCCGAGCTCGGCGACGGACCGCTGGTCATGCTGGTGCACGGCTTCCCGCAGTTCTGGTGGACCTGGCGGCACCAGCTGGTCGCGCTCGCCGACGCGGGCTTCCGGGCCGTCGCCATGGACCTGCGCGGTGTCGGCGGCAGCGACCGCACCCCGCGCGGCTACGACCCGGCGAACCTCGCACTCGACATCACCGGCGTGATCCGCTCCCTGGGCGAGCCGGACGCCGCGCTGGTCGGCCACGACCTGGGCGGCTACCTGGCGTGGACGGCGGCCGCGATGCGCCCCAAGCTGGTACGACGGCTCGCGGTGGTGTCCATGCCGCACCCGCGGCGCTGGCGCTCGGCGATGCTCCGGGACCGCCGGCAGACCGCCGCCGCCTCCTACATCCTGGGCTTCCAACGGCCCTGGATCCCGGAGCGGCAGCTCACCGCCGACGACGGCGCGCTGGTCGGCCGCCTGATCCGGGACTGGTCCGGGCCGCGGCTGCCGGACGACGAGGCGGTGGAGACGTACCAGCGGGCCATGTGCATCCCTTCCACCGCACACTGCTCGATCGAGCCGTACCGCTGGCTGGTGCGCTCGCTGGCGCGCCCGGACGGCATCCAGTTCAACCGCAGGATGAAGCGCCCGGTGCGCGTCCCGACGCTCCATCTGCACGGCTCCCTGGACCCGGTGACCCGCACCCGCAGCGCGGCCGGCTCCGGCGAGTACGTCGAAGCGCCGTACCGCTGGCGGCTGTTCGACGGGCTCGGGCACTTCCCTCATGAGGAGGACCCGGTCGCGTTCTCCGCCGAACTCGTCAACTGGCTGAAAGACCCCGAACCCGATCGGTGACCGCGCCGATGCGCCCGGTATCCGGACCTGCACAGCTGTTCTACGAACGGCCACATGCCCGGCGCATAGGCCGATTCAGGGGCGCGCGGGAGGTTATCGACCTTGGGGCAGGGGCAGACGTCGGGGTATGGGCTGGACGCACGACTACAGTGACGCACCCCGCAACCGCCGTACGACAGGCGGCCTGAACTCCCACCGAGGAGGTGCTCCGCAGCCGCCGGGCACGGACCTCAGGGTGGGGATTCCGCGCATCCTGCGCCGTCGGGCCCGCTGGGTCTCGGTACGTCTGCGCCACACCCGCGGCTGACGGCTCACACGGCCCCGCGGGCCCCGAAGACCTCTGGAGGGGCTCTACAGGGCGCAGCTGTCGGTGCCCACCTGCTGGCTCGCGGTACGGCCCCGGGCGATGTCCGCCTGGATCTCGTCGGCCGTGAGGGCGTACCCGGTGTCGGCGTCGTCCAGTGACTTCGCGAAGACGACCCCGTACACCCTGCCCTTGGGCGTGAGCAGCGGGCCTCCGGAGTTGCCCTGGCGGACGGTCGCGTACAGCGAGTAGACGTCACGGCGGACGGTGCCGCGGTGGTAGATGTCCGGGCCGTTGGCCGTGATCCGGCCGCGCACCCGGGCGGGCCGGACGTCGTACGAGCCGTTCTCCGGGAACCCGGCGACGATCGCGCCGTCGGTCGTGTCGGCGTCCGTGGCGGAGAACTTCAGGGCCTTGGCCCGCAGGTCCGGCACGTCCAGTACGGCGATGTCGCGCTGCCAGTCGTAGAGGACGACCTTGGCGTCGTATTTACGGCCCTCGCCGCCGATCTGGACGGTGGGCTCGTCGACGCCGCCGACCACGTGGGCGTTGGTCATGACGCGACGGTCGGCGAAGACGAACCCGGTGCCCTCAAGGATCTTGCCGCAGCTCTGCGCGGTGCCCGTCACCTTGACGATGGACTGCTTGGCGGTGGTGGCCACCGCGCTGTTCGCGAGGGCCGGGTCGGGCGGCGAGACGTCGGTGATCGGCTCGTTGGCGAACGGGCTGAAGACCTGCGGGAAGCCGTTCTGCGCGAGGACCGCGGAGAAGTCCGCGAACCAGGTGTCGGCCTGGTTGGGCAGCGCTCTGGACACCCCGAGCAGCACCTTGGAGTTGCGCACCTCCTTGCCGAGCGTCGGCAGGGTGGTGCCCGCGAGGGCGGAGCCGATCAGCCAGGCGACCAGCAGCATCGCCAGCACGTTGACCAGCGCGCCGCCGGTGGCGTCCAGGGCGCGGGCCGGGGACCAGGTGATGTACCGGCGCAGCTTGTTGCCCAGGTGGGTGGTCAGGGCCTGGCCGACGGAGGCGCAGACGATGACGACGACCACGGCGACGACCGCGGCGGTGGTGCCCACTTCGGCGTTGTCGGTCACCGCGTCCCAGATCACCGGCAGGACGTAGACGGCGACGAGTCCGCCGCCCAGGAAGCCGATCACCGACAGGATGCCGACGACGAACCCCTGGCGGTAGCCGACGATCGCGAACCACACGGCGGCGACCAGCAACAGGATGTCCAGCACGTTCACCGAGTCAAGCCTCGCCTCGTCGCTTCGCGGTCTCTACAGGTCGGCCGGGGGTCCGGCCCGCCGCGCAGCGGCAATCGGACACGGCGTCCCCCGGATGACACAGCACGGTGGACACCCTGTCATGACCGCCAGTCGAGCGGGACCAGCTTCTCGCGGTCCCAGGAGCGCTCCCATCCCGCGTAGTGCAGCAGTCGGTCGATCACCCCGGCCGTGAACCCCCACACCAGGGTCGATTCGACCAGGAATGCCGGACCTCGGTGGCCGCTGGGGTGCACGGCGGTGGCCCGGTTGGCCGGGTTCGTGAGATCCGCCACGGGAACGGTGAAGACCCGCGCCGTCTCGTTCGGATCCACCACCCCCACCGGGCTCGGCTCGCGCCACCAGCCCAGCACCGGGGTGACCACGAACTTGCTCACCGGGATGTACAGCCTGGGCAGCACCCCGAACAGCTGGACGCCGGCCGGATCCAGCCCGGTCTCCTCCTCGGCCTCGCGAAGAGCGGCCCGCAGCGGCCCGTCGGCCTTCGGGTCGCCGTCCTCGGGGTCGAGGGCGCCGCCGGGGAAGGAGGGCTGCCCGGCGTGCGAGCGCAGCGAGCCGGCCCGCTCCATCAGCAGCAGCTCCGGCCCCTGCTCTCCCTCCCCGAACAGGATCAGCACGGCCGACTGCCGCCCCGCGCCGTTCTCCGGCGGCAGGAAGCGGCTCAGCTGGAGCGGCTGGACCGTCTCGGCGGCCCGCATCACCGGGTCCAGCCACTCCGGCAGGCCCTCCTTGCCGAGCGACACGCCCGCGCGCGCACCGCCGGTCTGCTCCTTGCTGCTGTGTGTCACGGCATCCCCCGTCCTGCCCTGCTCCCCCGTCCTGCCCGTTCCAACGCCCGAAGTCTCCTTGATCGTTCCGTTCTCCGTCCCTGAGAAGACCCCTGGGTCATGTTCCTGATACGCCGCCCAGCGGCGGCGCCGGGCGGCCGCCCGCGTCCAGATACGCCTGCGGCGGATTGAGCCGCTGGCCGGGGAAGCCGCCCTTCTCGTACTTGAGCAGCTTCCTCGCCTTCTCCGGGTCGGTCTCG
The DNA here is from genome assembly GCF_042720695.1 of Streptomyces sp. NPDC058457. Classification (NCBI taxonomy): domain Bacteria; kingdom Bacillati; phylum Actinomycetota; class Actinomycetes; order Kitasatosporales; family Streptomycetaceae; genus Streptomyces; species Streptomyces sp. NPDC058457. The sequence goes on from NZ_JBHXLU010000004.1 coordinate 53,031, forward strand.
CCCTCGCCGTAGGCCGGGCAGAGCGGGGCGATGGGGCAGACGCCGCAGGCGGGCTTGCGGGCGTGGCACATCCGGCGGCCGTGCCAGATCACGTGGTGCGAGAGGTCGGTCCAGTCGCTCTTGGGGAACAGCCCGCCGACGGCCGCCTCGATCTTGTCGGGGTCGGTCTCCGCGGTCCACCGCCAGCGGCGGACCAGGCGCTGGAAGTGCGTGTCCACGGTGATGCCGGGACGTCCGAAGGCATTGCCGAGCACGACGAACGCGGTCTTGCGGCCGACGCCGGGCAGCTTGACGAGGTCTTCGAGCCGGCCGGGGACCTCGCCGCCGAACTCCTCCACCAGCCCCTTGGAGAGCCCTATCACCGACTTGGTCTTGGCCCGGAAGAACCCGCACGGCCGCAGGATCTCCTCGACCTCCTCCGGGTTGGCCACGGCCAGGTCCTCGGGGGTGGGGTACTTCGCGAACAGCGTCGGGGTGGTCTGGTTGACGCGCAGGTCGGTGGTCTGCGCGGACAGCACCGTGGCGACCAGGAGCTGGAAGGGGTTCTCGAAGTCCAGCTCGGGGTGGGCGTACGGGTACACCTCGGCGAGCTCGCGGTTGATCCGGCGGGCCCGGCGGACCAGCGAGGTCTGCGACTCGGGCTTCCCGGCCGGCTGCGGCTTCGCGGCGGCCTTCTCGACCGCGGCTGTCTTGGACGCGACACGCCTGGCCGCGGTCTTCGCCTGCGCCGCCTTCACCGCCGCTGCCGTCTTCTTCGCCGCTGCCGTCTTCTTCGCCGTCGCCGTCTTCTTCGCCGTCGCCGTCTTCTTCGCCGTCGCCGTCTTCTTCGCCGTCGCCTTCTTCTTCGTCGTCGCCTTCTTCGCCGCTGTCTTCTCCACCGCCGCCTTCTTCGCGGCTTTCACTGCTTTTGTCACCTTTTTCGGCTCACCGGAGACGGCATCGGACCCATGTTCGCCCACAGCGGAATCACCTCGTACAACCACCCGCCCAGCCCCCTTGGCCTGTGCTCTCACCGGCGATTTGGACACCCGGCCAGCCTAAAGCCCGGCACCGACATCCGCCCCAGGCCCGGAAGATCAGCCCCCGATTGGACCCCTGCCGCTTACCTCGGCACACCTGTGCGGCATCCTTGTGACAGATCACACTGTTTGGACCGTCCGGCAAAATGGGGAGCACGGTCCCCTGGTACCAAGGGGGAGCAAGATCCCCTGAGCAGGTCGACAAGGAGAGAACTCGTGGACGACGTTCTGCGGCGCAACCCGCTTTTCGCGGCGCTCGATGACGAGCAGTCCGCGGAGCTGCGTGCCTCCATGAGTGAGGTGACCCTCGCGCGTGGCGACTCCCTGTTCCACGAGGGCGACCCGGGCGACCGGCTCTACGTCGTCACCGAGGGCAAGGTCAAGCTCCACCGCACCTCCCCCGACGGCCGCGAGAACATGCTCGCCGTGGTCGGCCCCGGCGAGCTGATCGGCGAGCTGTCGCTGTTCGACCCGGGCCCGCGCACGGCGACCGCCACCGCGCTGACCGAGGTCAAGCTGCTGGGCCTCGGCCACGGCGACCTCCAGCCCTGGCTGAACGCGCGCCCCGAGGTGGCCACCGCCCTGCTGCGCGCGGTCGCCCGCCGACTGCGCAAGACCAACGACGCCATGTCCGACCTGGTCTTCTCCGACGTGCCGGGCCGGGTCGCGCGCGCCCTGCTGGACCTCTCCCGCCGCTTCGGCGTGCAGTCCGAGGAAGGCATCCACGTCGTCCACGACCTCACGCAGGAGGAGCTGGCCCAGCTGGTCGGCGCGTCCCGCGAGACCGTGAACAAGGCCCTCGCGGACTTCGCCCAGCGTGGCTGGCTGCGCCTGGAGGCGCGGGCCGTGATCCTGCTGGACGTCGAGCGGCTGGCGAAGCGGTCCCGGTAGGCACCGGTTTCCGGGGGCTGCCGCCCCCGGATCCCCGCATCATTCGCCTCCGACCTCGCCCTCAATCGCCGGACGGGCTGGTATTTGGTTCCCCATGCCTGAAACAGTCGCGTCCCGGGGCCTCGACCCCCTGGGCTTCATCGAGCGCGAGGGCTCGCACGCGCGCGTGCCGCGCGCTTTCCGCCCTGTGGTCGCCACCGCCCGCGACCGGCTCCTGGACACCTTCGGGGCGTGCTTGGACAGCGCCTACCTCTACGGTTCGATCCCGCGCGGCACCGCGCGCGTGGGGCGCAGCGACCTGGATCTGGTGGCCGTCCTCGGCAAGGAGCCGACCGGCGCCGACCGGGACGCGGCCCGTGCCCTCGGGGAGGCCGTCGACAAGGAGTTCCCGGAGATCGACGGGGTCGGGACCCTGCTGTACTCCCGCGGGCGGGTGCTCAGCGAGCTGGAGCGGTACGACATCGGCTGGTTCGTGGCCTGCCAGTGCACCCCGCTGCTCGGCGAGGACCTCGCCGAGTTCCTGCCCCGCTACCGACCCGACTCCCTGCTCGCCCGCGAGACCAACGGCGACCTGGCTCACCGGCTGCCGCGCTGGCGGGACCGGATCGCGGCCGCGGACGACACCGAGGAGGCCCTGCGCCCCCTGGTGCGCTTCATGTCACGGCATCTAGTCCGCACCGGCTTCACCCTCGTCATGCCCCGCTGGAACGGCTGGACGAGCGATCTGCGGGAGATGGCCGAGGCGTTCGCCGGCTACTACCCGGAGCGTGCCGAACAGCTGCGCCGCGCGGCCGTGTCCGGGTACGAGCCGGTCGGCGACCTCGCCGTACTGCGGTCGTACGTGGACGACCTCGGCCCGTGGCTCGCCGACGAGTACGCGCGCGTGCACGGCGTGAAGGCGCCCCGGCCGGAGGGCTGGGACTAGATCTCCGACTGGATCAGCCCGTGCTCGGTCAGGTAGTCCAGCTGGGCCCGGACGGACAGTTCCGCGGCCGGCCACAGGGAGCGGTCCACGTCGGCGTAGACGTGGGCGACGACCTCGGCGGGGGCGCGGTGGCCGTTCTCGACGGCCGTCTCTACCTGGGCCAGCCGGTGGGCGCGGTGGGCCAGGTAGAACTCGACGGCCCCCTGGGCGTCCTCCAGGACGGGTCCGTGGCCCGGCAGGACGGTGTGGACCCCGTCGTCGACCGTCAGCGAGCGCAGCCGCCGCAGCGAGTCCAGGTAGTCGCCCAACCGGCCGTCCGGGTGCGCCACGACCGTCGTACCGCGCCCCAGGACGGTGTCGCCGGTCAGGACCGCGCGGTCGGCCGGGAGATGGAAGCACAGCGAGTCGGAGGTGTGGCCCGGGGTCGGTACGACCCGCAGCTCCAGCCCGCCGGTCGTGATCACGTCGCCGGCGGCCAGGCCCTCGTCGCCGAGGCGCAGCGCCGGATCAAGGGCACGCACGCGCGTGCCGGTCAGTTCCGCGAAGCGTACGGCGCCCTCCGCGTGGTCGGGGTGGCCGTGGGTCAGGAGGGTGAGCGCGATCCGTCTGCCGGCCTTCTCGGCCGTGTCGACGACGTTCTTGAGGTGGCCGTCGTCCAGCGGGCCCGGATCGATCACCACGGCCAGGTCGGAGTCGGGCTCGGCGACGATCCAGGTGTTGGTGCCGTCCAGGGTCATCGCGGAGGCGTTGGGCGCCAGCACGTTGACGGCCCGCGCGGTGGCAGGACCCGAGAGGGCTCCGCCGCGCGGCTGGCCGGGCAGGGCTGCTGCGTCCGTCATGGTCAGGCTCCACCGCTCGTCAGGTCGGTCGGTATGTGCTTGGTGAACTCGTCGTGGCCCGGCCAGGTCAGGACGATCTCACCGTCCTCCAGGCGGGCGCGGGCCAGCACCGGCGTCATGTCCCGCGCGGGCGCCGCCGCGAGCGTCTCGGCAGCCGTGGTGTACGGCAGGAGCTGGCGCAGGGTGGCGATGGTGGGCGGCATCATCAGCAGCTCGCCCTTGTCGTAGCCGGCGGCCGCCTCCGCCGGGCCGATCCACACCGTGCGGTCGGCCTCCGTGGAGGCGTTGCGGGTGCGCTGGCCCTCCGGGAGGGCGGCGACGAAGAACCAGGTGTCGTAGCGGCGGCTCTCGAACTCCGGGGTGATCCAGCGCGTCCAGGCGCCCAGCAGGTCCGAGCGCAGGACCAGGCCACGCCGGTCCAGGAACTGGGCGAAGGACAGGTCACGGGCGACCAGGGCCGCGCGGTCGGCCTCCCAGTCGTCCCCGGTGGTGTCCCCGACCACGGCGTCCGCGGCGGGCCCGGCGAGCAGGACGCCCGCCTCCTCGTACGTCTCCCGCACGGCCGCGCAGACGATCGCCTGGGCGCCCGCCTCGTCGACGCCCAGCCGCTCGGCCCACCACGCGCGCGTGGGGCCCGCCCAGCGGACCTGGTGGTCGTCGTCGCGCGGGTCGACACCGCCGCCCGGATACGCGTACGCGCCTCCGGCGAAGGCCATGGAGGCGCGTCTGCGCAGCATGTGGACGACGGGACCGTCCGGGGTGTCCTTCAGGAGCAGCACGGTGGCCGCGCGCTTCGGGGCCACCGGCACGAGGGTGCCCTCCGCGTGTGCGCGGATGCGGTCCGGCCACTCGGGGGGATACCACTGTCCATCGGCCATTACCGGAGGCTATCCCGTGGGGAGCGAATGTTCGAGAGGGGCTCTGGCAGGCTACCGCTCCTGCCTGGAGGGCTACCGCTCCCCCTTGGAGGGCTACCGCTCCCGCTTCGGTGGGCTACGGCTCCAGCTCGACCTGGACCTCGACCTCGACCGGAGCGTCCAGCGGCAGCACCGCGACGCCCACCGCGCTGCGCGCGTGCACGCCCTTGTCGCCGAGAACCTCTCCGAGCAGCTCGCTGGCGCCGTTGATCACACCCGGCTGGCCGGTGAAGTCGGTCGCGGAGGCGACGAAGCCGACGACCTTCACCACCCGCACGACGCGGTCCAGGTCACCGGCGACGGACTTCACGGCGGCCAGGGCGTTCAGCGCGCAGGTGCGGGCCAGCTCCTTGGCCTCCTCCGCGGTGACCTCGGCACCGACCTTGCCGGTGACCGGAAGCTTGCCGTCCACCATCGGCAGCTGGCCGGAGGTGTAGACGTACACACCCGACCGGACGGCCGGCTGGTAGGCGGCGAGCGGCGGGACGACCGCCGGCAGCGCGAGACCGAGTTCGGCCAGTTTGGCCTCGACGGCGCTCATTACGGCTTCTCCCGCTTCAGGTAGGCCACGAGCTGCTCGGGGTTGTTGGGCCCGGGCACGACCTGGACGAGCTCCCAGCCGTCCTCGCCCCAGGTGTCCAGAATCTGCTTCGTGGCATGGACGAGCAGCGGCACGGTTGCGTATTCCCACTTGGTCATGTGGCCGACTGTATCCGCTGTGACGCACGGGACACGTGGCCCACCGCACGCACGGTTATCCACAGCCTCCCGCGTGAGTGTCCGGCCGACTGGTTAGTCTCGAAGACGTGAGCAGGCTCCAGGTCGTCAGCGGCAAGGGCGGGACCGGAAAGACGACGGTCGCCGCCGCACTCGCGCTGGCCCTCGCGACCCAGGGGAAGCGGACGCTTCTCGTGGAGGTCGAGGGTCGGCAGGGCATCGCCCAGCTCTTCGAGACGGAGGCGTTGCCCTACGAGGAGCGGAAGATCGCCGTAGCGCCGGGCGGCGGTGAGGTCTACGCCCTCGCCATCGATCCCGAACTGGCCCTTCTGGACTACCTCCAGATGTTCTACAAGCTCGGCGGGGCGGGCCGGGCCCTGAAGAAGCTCGGCGCGATCGACTTCGCCACCACCGTCGCGCCGGGCCTCAGGGACGTCCTCCTGACCGGCAAGGCGTGCGAGGCGGTGCGCAGGAAGGACAAGGCCGGGCGGTTCATCTACGACTACGTCGTCATGGACGCCCCGCCGACCGGCCGCGTCACCCGCTTCCTGAACGTCAACGACGAGGTGGCCGGCCTCGCCAAGATCGGCCCGATACACAACCAGGCGCAGGCCGTGATGCGGGTGCTGAAGTCCAAGGAGACGGCCGTGCACCTGGTCACGCTCCTGGAGGAGATGCCGGTCCAGGAGACCGCCGACGGCATCGCCGAACTGCGGTCCGCGCGGCTGCCGGTGGGCCGGGTCATCGTGAACATGGTCCGGCCGGAGGTGTTGGACGCCGCCGACCTGGAACTCGTACGGACCGTGCCGCGCACCGCCGTGGCGCAGGCGCTGTCGGCGGCCGGGCTCGGCGGGGCGCGGCGCGGCGGGAAGGCCGAGCAGCTGGTGGACCCGCTGCTCACGCAGGCCTCCGAGTACGCCGAGCGGTACGCGCTGGAGCACGAGCAGCGCGCGGTCCTCGCCGAGCTGGACCTGGAGCGGCACGAACTGCCGCTGCTCGCCGAGGGGATGGACCTGGCGGGCCTGTACGAACTCGCCACCGAGCTGCGGGAACAGGGGATGTCATGACTCCGGATCCGGATCCGGCCCAGGAACCGGCGCAGGACGGCGCACGCCGGCTGGCCCACGCGCCCGCGCTCGACGTCGATTCGCTGCTCGACGACCCGAACACCCGGATCGTGGTGTGCTGCGGCTCGGGCGGCGTCGGGAAGACCACCACCGCGGCGGCCCTGGGCCTGCGGGCGGCGGAACGCGGCCGCAAGGTGGTGGTGCTGACCATCGACCCGGCCAAGCGGCTGGCGCAGTCCATGGGCATCGACTCGCTGGACAACGTGCCGCGGAAGGTGAAGGGCACCGAGGACCGGGGAGCGGCGTCGCGCGGCGGCTCGGCCGCGGGTGACGGTGAGCGCAGGGCGGGCGGCGAGCACAGGGCGGGCGGCGAGCGCAGGGCGGGCGGCGAGCGCAGGGCGGGCGGCGAACTGCACGCCATGATGCTCGACATGAAGCGCACCTTCGACGAGGTCGTGGAGGCGCACGCGGACGCCGAGCGGGCGGCCGCCATCCTGGCCAACCCGTTCTACCAGTCGCTCTCGGCGGGCTTCGCGGGCACGCAGGAGTACATGGCGATGGAGAAGCTGGGCCAGCTGCGGGCCCGGGACGAGTGGGACCTGATCGTGGTGGACACCCCGCCCTCCCGCTCCGCCCTGGACTTTCTCGATGCGCCGAAGCGCCTTGGCTCCTTCCTGGACGGCCGCCTGATCCGCCTCCTGACGGCACCGGCGAAGCTCGGCGGCCGGGCCGGCATGGCCTTCCTGAACGTCGGCATGTCGATGATGACCGGCACACTCGGCAAGCTGCTCGGCGGGCAGTTGCTGAAGGACGTACAGACGTTCGTGGCCGCGATGGACACGACGTTCGGCGGGTTCCGCACGCGCGCGGACGCGACGTACAAGCTGCTTCAGGCGCCCGGTACGGCGTTCCTGGTGGTGGCGGCTCCGGAGCGGGACGCGCTGCGGGAGGCCGCGTACTTCGTGGAGCGGCTGGCCGCGGAGGACATGCCGCTGGTCGGTCTGGTCCTCAACAGGGTCCACGGCAGCGGCGCCGACCGGTTGTCGGCCGAGCGTGCGCTCGCCGCCGCGGAAAATCTTGAGGCCTCGGAGAATCCTGAAGCCGCGGAAAATCTTGAAGAGCCCCGCATTGTCGATCAGGGTGGCGGGAAAGCTGGACTTCGTAACTCTCCCGACACGTACGGCAGTTCTGAATCACCCGCGCCCGTGCCGTCCGCGTCCCGGCCCGACGAATCCCCCTCGTCAGGGCCTGAGGACATGACTGACGAATCCCCCTCGTCAGAGGCCCCGGACCGCACCGTCGACCAGTTCACCGCAGGTCTGCTGAGGCTGCACGCCGAACGTATGCAGCTGCTCTCCCGCGAGCAGCGCACACGTGACCGCTTCACCGCGCGCCACCCCGAAGTGGCCGTGGTCGAAGTGGCCGCGCTGCCCGGCGATGTGCACGACCTCGCGGGACTGCGGGACATCGGCGACCGGCTCGCGGCCAGCCGGCCGGAGCTGCCGTAGCGATACCCGGTTCAGCTCACCGCTGCGTGGATCCTCGCCGCTCAGCTCACCGCTGCGTAGTGCTCGTACACCTCGTCGCTGTCGAGGGGGACGATCCCGGTCCCCCGCTCGTACTCCGAGCGAGCTGTCTCCAGGAGCCTGCGCCAGGAGGTCACGGTGGGCCGCCTGCGCAGCAGTGCGCGGCGCTCCCGCTCCGTCATGCCTCCCCACACGCCGAACTCGACGCGATTGTCCAGCGCATCGGCCAGGCATTCAGTGCGTACCGGACATCCGGTGCACACCGCCTTGGCCCTGTTCTGCGCTGCTCCTTGAACGAACAGTTCATCCGGATCGGTAGTGCGGCAGGCAGCCTGCGCACTCCAGTCGGTTACCCAGCCCATACCGGCGCCGTCCTCTCCCGAATCGAGGCTCCCCCACGGCGGCAGCGGCATATTCACCGCCGCCAGTTGAGGACGTTACGGAAGGCGGGCACAGCGCAACACCCCCTTCGGGCCCAATCTTGAATGGCCCGAACGGACTATGGGTAAGCGGCAGATCACCCGCGGGAGTGAGCTGACGACATGCGTGATCATCACGGCAAACCGGGACAGCTGCGGCGCGTCACAACGGACGCCAGGTGACACACGAGGCGGATTCGGACACGCGACCAACACATCACCCGAAAAAAGTGGGCGGGTTCCGGAACGATTCGGGGTCGCCGGACGTATTGATACGTGGCCGCACTGCTGTGACAGTTGAGAGCAGCTTAGGCCAAGGCCTGTACGTGTGTCCGGCGAATGGCAAGGTAGACCGTTCATGTCGTCGTGCCGTGCGCCGAGTCATGACGGCCCCATGCGCCTGGTCCCGTATGTCACGATCCGGCACTCGAACATCCCGAGAGACACCCGCTCCCCCGGAACGCTCAGCACTACGGATTAGGCTGCCCCCATGCCAAAGAAGCGCTCGGGCGGTGGGCTGTCGACCACGCAGCAGGCCGCCAAGTTCCTCGGTGTCAGTGTGCTCGCGGGAGCCGTGATGGCGGGCATCGCGCTGCCCGCGGCCGGGGCCCTGGGCCTCGCGGCCAAAGGTTCGGTACAGGGCTTCGACGAGATCCCGGCCAACCTGAAGAGCCCGCAGCTCAGCCAGCGCACCACGATCCTCGACAGCAAGGGCAACCAGATCGCCCAGGTCTACTCCCGTGACCGCACGGTGGTGGACCTCAAGGACATCTCGCCCTACATGCAGAAGGCGATCGTCGCGATCGAGGACTCGCGCTACTACCAGCACGGCGCCATCGACCTGAAGGGCGTGCTGCGCGCGCTGAACAAGAACGCGCAGAGCGGCGGGGTCTCCCAGGGCGCGTCCACGCTCACCCAGCAGCTGGTGAAGAACTACTTCATCGAGGAGGCCGGCGACGACCCGACCAAGGTCGCCGAGGCCACCCAGCAGACCCTCGGCCGCAAGGTCAAGGAGCTGAAGTACGCGATCCAGCTGGAGGAGAAGCTCGGCAAGAAGAAGATCCTCGAGAACTACCTGAACATCACCTTCTTCGGCGAGCAGGCCTACGGCATCGAGGCCGCCTCCCAGCGCTACTTCTCCAAGCACGCCAAGGACCTGAACCTCCAGCAGTCGGCCCTGCTGGCCGGCATCGTCCAGTCACCGAGCCGCTACGACCCGGTCAACGACGAGGCCGAGGCGACCAAGCGACGCAACGTCGTGCTGGAGCGCATGGCCCAACTGGGCGACATCTCCCAGGCGGAGGCCGACAAGGCCAAGGAGACCCCGCTCGGGCTGCATGTCACCCAGCCGAAGAACGGCTGCATCACCGCCGTCAAGGGTGCCGGGTTCTTCTGCAAGTACGTCGAGAACGTCTTCCTCACCGACCCGACGTTCGGCAAGACCAGCGCGGAGCGCGCCAAGCTCTGGAACCAGGGCGGCCTGACCATCCGTACGACGCTGGACCCGCAGGCCCAGGACTCGGTGCAGAGCTCGATCAAGGACCACGTCTACAAGTCCGACTCGGTCGCGGCCGCCGCCACCCTGGTCGAGCCCGGCACGGGCAAGATCCTGGGGATGGGCCAGTCGAAGCCGTACGGCTACAACAAGAACGAGACCGAGTACAACTTCTCGGTCGACCGGGACTACGGCGGCTCCAACTACGGCTTCCCGACGGGTTCGACGTTCAAGCCGTTCGTGGCCGCGGCCGCCATCGAGGGCGGCAAGTCGGCGACGCAGGAGTACTCGTCGCCGTACAAGATGAACTACCCGAGCCCCGTCCAGCAGTGCAACGGCAAGCAGTGGGTCAACACGGACGGCGAGCAGGTCCAGAACGAGAACGAGTCCGAGGTCGGGCCGTACCAGATGAAGAAGGCGATGGCCAAGTCCATCAACACCTACTTCGTCCAGCTGATCTCCGACATCGGCCTGTGCCCGGTGGTCAAGATGACCGACTCGCTGAACGTCCACCAGGGCGACGGCTCGAAGCTTCCGGAGACCCCGTCCATCGCCCTCGGCGCGATCGGCCTCTCCCCGCTGACCATGGCGAGCGCGTACGCCGCCTTCGCCGACCGCGGCATGTACTGCACGCCGGTCGCCATCGAGTCGATCACCCAGAAGGTCGGCAACGAGCAGAAGTCACTCGCCGTCCCGAAGTCGACCTGCTCGCGCGCGATGAGCGAGAAGACCGCCGACACGATCAACACCCTGCTGCGCGGCGTGATCGACTCCGGTACCGGTCAGCAGGCCGGCCTGGACGACCGGGAGAGCGCCGGCAAGACGGGTACGACGGACTCCCGCAAGAACGCCTGGTTCGTCGGCTACACGCCCAACCTCGCGGGTGCGGTCTGGGTCGGCAGCGCCAAGCAGAACATCGAGATGACCAACATCACCATCGGTGGCGTCTACCACTCCGAGGTCTACGGCGCCGACACCCCGGGCCCCATCTGGAAGGACGCCATGACGGGCGCCCTGGAGGGCAAGCCGTCCGAGTCCTTCAACCTCGTCGACATCCCGGACGAGAACGACCACGACAAGGGCAACGGGAACGGAAACGGCAACAGCAACGGGGGCGACAACACCGGCGGCCTGATCGGCGGTCTCGTCGGCGGCACGACGGACGGATCGACGGACGGCGGCACCACCCCGACCCCGACCTTCTCCCTCCCCGACGGCTTCATCCAGGGGAACACAAACAGCGGCAACAACGGGAACGGCGGGAACCGGGGCTGATCTCCCGGTCCTCCGGGTCCTCCGGGTCCTCCGGGATCTTCCGTTACGACGGTGGGGCCGCACCTCTTCTCCAGAAGTGCGGCCCCACCGTCGTACTGCCTGCTCTGCTCTGCCTTGCTCTCAGCCCTCTCAGGGCTGTCAGGGCTGTCAGGCCTGTCAGGGCTGGTCAGCCCTGGAGCCGCTTCTTCACCGCGGCGGCGACGCGGCCGCCCTCGGCCAGGCCGGCCACCTTCGGGTTCACGATCTTCATCACGGCGCCGATGGCCCGCGGCCCCTCGGCGCCCGCCGCCTTCGCCTCCGCGACGGCCTGGGTGACTACCGCGTCCAGCTCCTCGTCGCTGAGCTGCTTCGGCAGGTACTCGGCGAGGACCCCGCCCTCCGCCTTCTCCCGCTCGGCGCTCTCGGCACGGCCGCCCTGCGCGAAGGCCTCGGCCGCCTCCCGGCGCTTCTTCGCCTCCTTGGCGATCACCTTGAGCACCTCGTCGTCGGAGAGCTCGCGCTTCTGCTTGCCCGCGACCTCTTCGTTGGTGATCGCAGCGAGCGTCATCCTGAGCGTGGCCGAGCGGAGCTCGTCGCGTCCCTTGATCGCGGCGTTGAGGTCGTCCTGCAGCTTCGACTTGAGCGTGGTGGTCATGGCACCGATTGTCGCAGGTGCCACGGGCCCAACGCCCGCCGATTTACCCGCTTCACGTACCGCCCGGTCTCTGAGCGCTCGCTCGGTCTGACACGATGGCTGTATGCGCGCTCGATACGGAGTACCCCTGGGAATCGCGGCGTTCGGCACCGCGGGTGTGTTGTACGCGGCCGGCTTCGAGGTCCGTTCCTTCCGCCTGCGCCGGGTGACCGTCCCGGTCCTCCCGCCGGGGATGCGCCCGCTGCGGGTGCTCCAGGTCTCCGACATCCACATGGTCGGCGGTCAGCGCAAGAAGCAACGGTGGCTGCAGTCGCTGGCGGGCCTGCGCCCGGACTTCGTGATCAACACGGGCGACAACCTGTCCGACCCGGAAGCCATCCCGGAGGTACTGGACGCGCTGGGCCCGCTGATGGAGTTCCCGGGCGCGTACGTCTTCGGCTCCAACGACTACTACGGCCCCACGCCCCGCAACCCCGCCCGCTACCTGCTGGAGAAGGTGAGCGGCAAGCACGGCCTGAACGGCAACCCGCCGGTCGTCGGCGCGATCCACATCGACTGGGAGAACCTGCGGGACGGCTTCGACGGGGCGGGCTGGCTGAACCTCACGAACACGAGGGGCACCCTGAAGATCGAGGGTGTCTCGGTGGAGCTGACGGGACTGGACGACCCGCACATCAAGCGCGACCGCTATCCGCAGGTGGCGGGCGGCCCGTCCGGTACGGCGGACTTCTCGATGGGCGTGGTGCATGCCCCGTACCTGCGCGTTCTGGACTCCTTCACGGCGGACAACTACCCCCTGGTCCTGGCCGGCCACACGCACGGCGGCCAGCTCTGCGTCCCGTTCTACGGCGCCCTGGTCACCAACTGCGACCTGGACGCGGACCGCGTGAAGGGCCTGTCCACGCACACGGCGGAGGGCCGTACGTCCTATCTCCACGTCTCGGCGGGCTGCGGCACGAACCGCTACACCCCGGTCCGCTTCGCTTGCCCACCGGAGGCGACGCTGCTGACGCTGGTGGGGCGGGAGTAGGAGTACCCCGGCCGGGCCGACCCGACCCAGCAGACCCGACCCAGCAGGCCCGCCCCGGAAGGTCCGACCCGGAAAGCCCGGCGCGGAAAGCCCGGCGCGGGACAACCGGGAAGAACCGCGGGATAACCCATCCGGCGTAGACCAACGCGCTAGAAATGCCCTTTTCTCCCTACTTTGAGGGCATGACGACGACTCCTCCGATACCCAGGGACATACCCGACCTCCCCGCGGTCCCGGGCACCCCCGTACTGATGCCCGGATACGTGCCGGCGACGGCGGTGGTCGCCCCCGTCCGCCGCCCCGTGACCGCGGTGTTCCGCCTCGCGACGGCCGCGCTGGCATCGGCGGGCGTTGCCCTGGAGCTGCTGCTGGGCAGCCCGGACCGGATCATGAGCTACTTCGGAGTCCAGGCGGCGGTGCTCCTGACCCTGGTCAGTCTCGCCTCGGCCCGCCGAGCCTGGCAGGCGGCCCGCCCCCTGCCCTCGTCCCTGACCGGCGCGGCACTTCTCTACGCCGTGATCTCGGCCTTGGTCTACCACCTGCTTCTGGGCCACACCACGCCCCCGTTCTCGATGACGGGCACGACACATCTCCCGGTGGCCTGGCACGGCCAGTGGCTGGCTCTGCAGCTCCTCTACACGGCGGCCCCCGCGGCAGCGCTCCTGGACTGGCTCGTCCTCACGCCCCCGGCCCGCCTCCACCTCCGCCAGACGCCGGCGTGGATGCTGTACCCCCTGGCCTACCTGACCTTCACCCTCATCCGGGCGGAGCTGGTCGTTCCCGGCACGCCGGGCCGCTACCTCTATCCCTTCCTGGACGCCGAGCAGCACAGTTACCGCGCCACCCTCGCCAACGCCCTCCTCCTGGGCCTCTCCTTCTACGCCTTGGCGGTCCTCCTGGTAGCCCTGGACCACACCCGCCCGAACCCGGTCGGACGCCGCCCCTAAACCGGATTTCGTCTCCAGCCACCAGTGGGCTAAAGTAAACGACGTCGCCGCGACAAGCAGCAAAGCAGCGACACCGGGGTGTAGCGCAGCTTGGCAGCGCGCTTCGTTCGGGACGAAGAGGTCGTGGGTTCAAATCCCGCCACCCCGACAGAGAAACACCAGGTCAGGCCCGGTGCTGAGAGATCAGCACCGGGCCTGATTTGCGTTGCGGCCCTGTTTTGGGAGCCATTTGGGAGCCGACTTCAGGGAGCGGCTCCCCGGCGGCTCCCAGCGAGAGGTGTACCGCCTCCGAGTGCGCCGTGCGCTCCGCAAGAGTCACCCCACGGCTTGTGCCGAGGAGACACCAGACGGTACGACGATCGACATGCACCGATGGTCTCCGTTAAATGACCGGCAGCTCGCACTCCTCACCCGCATCGGGGACGGAGCCGACCCGGTCACGTCGGACAGCCCCGAGATCGCTCTCACCGCCCGCGCGCTCAAGGAGCGGCGCCTGATCACCATGCCCAAGCAGGATGGGAAGTGGCAGGCGGAGATCACTGATGCGGGGCGCTTCTACCTGGAACACGGCCATCACCCGGACCGGCCGGAACCAGCTCAGCGCAAGCAGCGGTCAACAGGTTCCGACCAACGGACACGACCGGCCCCTCCGCCGCAGAAGAAAGTCACAGCCCCGTCCCCGACGAAGCCGGCGCCGCAGCGCGCCGCCAAGCCCCGACAGCCGTCGCCGGCGGAAGTCGGAGCCACCTTGATCGCGGAGGTACAGCAGGCTGGTCGATTCCTTCGGATCCCGAACCCCAGCGACGAGGAGCGAGCCCGCTACCGCAGAGCCTTCGACGCGGCCCGGCAGTGTGCCCCCGAGGGATACAGCCTGAAGTACAGCGGGCGGGCGAAGGGGGACTTCTTCCTCGGCCTGCTCCGGGTGACCGGCGAGGACGAGACCGAGTGGAACCGGATCCGGCTGGCGCGCAGCCGTGTGATCACCGATGTCGAGGACGTGATCGCCGCAGTCAGCACGGATCACAGCGCCTTCGAGATCTCGGAAGCGGTCCTCCCCCGAGTGCTCTCGCTGCTCCGGCTCCTCGCCGAGGAAGCCCTCGCACGCCACGGCGAGATCGCGGTGTCGAAGAAGCGCAGACAGCCGAGGCCGCTGCTCACCGTCCACGGCAGGACGTACGAGGTCAGCTTCCGCGAACGGCAGAAGCCGGTCCGGTACGTCCCCAAGCAGCCGGGCCGCCGTACGTACGACTGGCAGCGTGTCACCCCGGCCCAGAAGTTCGAGCCGTCCGGCGAACTGGAGCTGCTGATCAGCCAGCAGTCGGGCTACAGCTACGGCTGGAAGAAGGAATGGGCCGACACGGCCAAGAAGCCATTGGAGGAGCAGGTCGGTTCAGTCTTCCGGGCGTTGAAGGCGCGCGCGGAGGAGCAGGAGCGGGCTCGACTGGAACATGAAGCCGAGCAGCAGCGCCTGCGGGAGGAGCGGGAGCGGCAGGAGGCCGAGCGCCGACGTCTGGAAGCGGAGCGAGAGGAGCGCGAGCGGCGGGAGTGGGAGTCCGCCGTCAGCGTGGCTTCGATCAAGACGGTTCACGCAGTACGGGCCGAGCGCTTCGGCACGGCCCTTGAGCAGTGGCAGGCCGCAGGGGAGATCCGAATGTTCTGTGCCGCTCTGGATGATGCCGCCGCGGCGTCGGAAGACGCCCTCGAAGCCGAGAGGCTGCGAGAGTGGTCGGCTTGGGGGAAGGCGGAGGCTGACCGGCTTGACCCCACTCTTAGCGGCAAGGGCTTGGCTTCTCTCAACTTCCATACGGAGCCGACGGGAGATCAACTGCGGCCGTTCCTCGACGGCTGGCACCCACACCGGCCGGAGAAGGAAAAGAAGCCCGCTGTTCAGCCGGCGCCGCCCAAGGTGGAGCCAGATCCGTGGCGCGGTCTCATCGACGCACGTCAGGATCAAGGCTGGAGATATGGACGCCCAGGTCGCGCTCAATGGTGGAGGCGATGACGCCGTGGCCGCGGTCACGTAGGGCCTTGACCGCCTTCTCGACCAGCTCTCCGAGCCGGATGACCTCGGCGCGCAGGGCAACCAACTCGTCGTAGCGGTCGACCTTGTCCTGGCCGCACCACGCCCGGACGGTTCGAAGGACTGCCGCCTCCGCGTCCAGCTTGCGCTCGTCACGCCGGTTGTAGGAGTACCAGGAGGGCTGGGCACGCTCCTGCTCGATGTCCTGCTGCTTGCGGTCCACCTCCGGAAGGATCTCGTCGGCGAGGCGTCCGGCCACGTGGCGGGCGATGCGCTCGGGGACCGGCCACCCGGCCAGGCACATTCCGCGGTGGTTCTCGAACACCATGGTGTCGCCGCGCAGTTCGGCGGCGTCCATGCCGATGAGCGGTGCAGTCTCGTCGAGGCGGCTCAGCTCCAGAACGCCTGCGTCCGCCACCGTTCGGCGCAGTCGCAACCTGTTCTTCGGTCGAACGAATCCGAGGATCATTCGGGCGGCCTCGAATTCCGTGCTCCCCCGGACGTGACGCGAGGACTCCACCAGTGCCAACTCCGCAGCGTCGTCTGCCCGGATGAGTGCGTCGTCGTTGGGGAAGACCTGGACGACGTCGATCCTGCGCTTGATCTCCCGGTTCACTCGCTCCAGCGGGTTCGTGGACTGGATCTTCTTCCAGTGCCTGGGCGGGAAGTCCGCGAACGCGGTCAGATCATCCTTCGCCTCCAACAGCATCGCTTTGACCTTGGGGAACTGGGCGC
Source organism: Streptomyces sp. NPDC058457 (assembly GCF_042720695.1). Lineage (NCBI taxonomy): Bacteria > Bacillati > Actinomycetota > Actinomycetes > Kitasatosporales > Streptomycetaceae > Streptomyces > Streptomyces sp. NPDC058457. The sequence continues at coordinate 69,487 of NZ_JBHXLU010000004.1, forward strand.
CGAGCATGTCGGCGACGGTGTCCAGCTGAGTGCGCACGAGGCCGGCGGTGGGCTGGGTGAAGATCGTGCGGATCGTCGCGGCGACCATTTCACCGGAATCCCGGTCGATCACGCTGAAGACGTTGCGCAGGAAATGAACCCTGCACCGCTGCCAGGCGGCGCCGAGCATCACCTTGCGGACCGCGGCGACCAGCCCGGCGTGCTGGTCGGTGACGACCAGGCGGACCCCGGACAGACCGCGCTCTCGCAGCGAGCGCAGGAACTCCTTCCAGAACAACTCGCTCTCGCTGTCTCCGACCATCAGGCCCAGGACCTCGCGGCCTCCGTCCTCGGTGATGCCGGTGGCGACTACGACGGCCCGCGAGACGATCTGGTGGTTCACGCGCGCCTTGCAGTAGGTCGCGTCCAGGTAGACGTAGAGGAAGCGGACGTGATCCAGCGGTCGGGTGCGGAACGCGGTCAGCGGCTGGTCCAGCGCCTGGCAGATCCGCGAGACCTCCGACTTCGAGATGCCGCTGTCCCCACCGAGGGCTTTGACCAGGTCATCGACACTGCGGGTGGAGACGCCGTGCACGTATGCCTCCATGATGACGGCGTAGAGGGCCTGGTCGATGCGGCGCCGTCGCTCCAGCAGGCTGGGGAAGAAGCTGCCGGTGCGGACCTTGGGGATCTCCAGGTCCAGGTCGCCGGCCAACGTGGTCAGCACCTTCTCTCGGTGCCCGTTGCGGATATTGGTCCGCGTCGGCGTGTGCTCGTTCCACTCCGCGCCGATGTGGGCACTCGCCTCGGCCTCGATCAGCTCCTGCACCATTCGCTCGGCGATGGCGCGGATGAGCTCGATTCCGTCGGTCGAGCGTAGTGACTCAAGGAGCCATATCAGCTCAGACTGAGACAGGGCCATCGTGCACTCCTCGTGGTTGAACTGGGCGTTCACCAAGGAGAGTTACGCGGTGGCCCGCCTCCTGTTCAGGGAGCGGTACTCACCCATAGAAGTGCGCCCCGGGCAGACGCCCGCGCACTCCCGCCCACTGATCCCGTACACCACGACGAGGGACACCATCAGTCAAAACAGCAAACAAACCGGTGCCGACCACCTCCGAACCTCATTCGGGACGAAAAAGTCATGGGGTAAAGTCCCGCCACCACGGCGGCGAAGTTCCAGGCAGGCCAGGAGCCTGATCCATCGATCACTCAGGCCCCTGGTCGAGCTCTCCCGAAGGGCGGCCACGGCACCCGCCTGATCAGGGCGTCACCCCACCCTGTTCGCTAGCGCGCTTGTGAACTCGGCGCCGTGCGCCCTGGGGCACTGCGCGGAATCCGGCCGAGTACCAGACGACAACAGTCAAGCGAGAACCACTTGCGATCCGAGTCTGGTCACAGGTCGTCATCCAGCGCACAGCCAAGCGATACCAGGGGCGGCCACGCCAGCATGGATTCCGCGGTTGTGCACAAGAACGCGGCACAGCGGAAGGTGGAGCCCATGGCCAAGCTGACGGAGGAGCAGCGCCGACAGCGAGCTGCCAAACGTGCTCTACGCTCGGCGCTCGATGCCGAAGCGGATGACCAGCGGCGTCGCGAGCGGGATGAGCGGTGGAAGCGAGAGAATACGCGCCTCAGTTGGGCGGAGTACGCGGCCGGTGAGTCCTGCCGGGGTTGCGGAGAGCCTATACACGATGGGCTGGGGGACTGGTATCCCCTCATGAAGTTGTCCGAGTCGGAGAGGCGTGAGTACGAGGAAGCCGACCGGAGATTCCGCGAGCGGCACGCCGACTGCCGGAGTGGCCGGTGGAGCATCAGCGGCTCTCGGGTGACGCATTGCTGTTTCTGTTGCCCGCCACCGCCGGTGGGGCCGAAGCAGATGGAGAAGCTCGCCAGGCTGTTCGCTTCCTGGCCCTCCCAGGAGGAACGCAAGAAAGACCTCGATACCTGGAACCTCACCCTCCGTTGCGACCACGTGGTGCCCCACATCCAGCATCGCCAGCACAGCTACGTTTCCGCCCGCGTCGTCGACTGCCCAGAATGCGGGGAGCGGCGCGGTGTTGTGAGCAGTGAGCGGGTAGGGCCCGCGTACCGCGATGACGGGACCATCCGTGAGCGGGCGGAAGCTGATCAGGAGCGGCTCGCCCAGGAGCTGGCGGCTGCCAAGGCGAAGCTGGCCCGTCAGCAGAAGAACGCCGCGGCGACCCAGCGTCGCATCACCGAGATCCAGGAAGAGTTGAGCAGCGAGTCCTGATGAGAACAAGCGCAGTCGGCGCGACGCCGGCTCATTTCCTGGCATCGCGTGTGTTGGGTTACCAGCCGGGATCCTTCGTGAATCGAGAGGTCAGGACCCGGCAGCTGAATCGCCACCGGGCCAGTGCTTCGGCGGGACGGCGGCCGGGTCCGTGATCTGGAGGCGTTTCTGGCGGGTCGGGTCGATTGACGTCAGAGAGACGAGGCGCTGGCCGCCAGCTGCTTCGAGTTCGGACAGGGCATGAGGAAGAGCGGCGCACACAGTGGCGATCGCCGTGCCCAGGCCCACCAGGCCGCCATGCTTGTTGTTCTGGCGATACTCGATGCGATGCAGGCCCGACCGTGCAATGGCCGCCACTTCGAGCGGCCGGCTGAGCTGCTTGGTGTCGTTGGTGATGACGACGTCGAAGCCCTCAGTCTTCGCTCTGGCGTACAGCTCGATGTCCTTCGTGCCCGTCCAGCCCTTGAGCTCGTGAACGTGGACGACGTCATGCGCCTTCAACAGGATCCGCACGATCTCGGCCATGGGCCGGGGCACATTCTCGTCGAGCAGCAGTTTCAAGCGACGACCTGCCGGGGCTCGCTGCTGCCGTAGCTGTCGACGTACTCGCTGAAGTCGGCCGCGTCACGGGCAGCCTCGGCCGTCACACCTGGGTAGAACTCACCGATCTGGTCTGGTGGGATGCCGTCCCTCACAAGAGCAGCGACGTCCGATGCGGGAATCCTGGTGCCTTGGATGACCGGTTCGCCACCACGGACCGCCTCGTCGACCGCTACGTGCTCACGCGGGGTGAGAAGGGCGGGAATGCTCCGGCCGTCCTTGTAGAAGGGAGCGAGTACATCCACCATCTGGTGGATGACCACGTTGCCGCCTTTGATCAGGTCCACCGCGTGGTCGGGCTCGGCCAGGTAGATGGTGTCCGGGCCCGCGACGAGTTTGTACGAGGAGAGGTGCTCCCACTCGCCCAGGTCTTCCCTGAGTGTGTTCAACGCACGGCGGATCTTCTGCAACGAAGCCTCTTCACGCAGCTGTACACAGATGCGGAGTGCCACAACGTCGCGGAACGAGTAGAGGATCGGCCGTTCACTGGAGATCTCGGGCACGAGCACAGCGCCCTTGGGCCCGGAGGCTCGGCGCCAGTGAGACAGCTGGCGCAGCGTGGCACCGGAAAGAGCCGCAGCAAGTTTGGGTTCGTACGACACCGCGTGCCTCCTCCCGCCCCATCGATACGCGCCTGAACGTACCCCATTCTCCTAGAAGCCACTCGGCACAGAAGTCGAAGGGCCCATTCAGGGCGAACCTGGCACCCTCCCTTGCCTCACAAGCCGCTGCCACGGGAACCACTACGAGCTGGCACACGTCTGTGGCAATTCCGGCCACACACCGGCGGCAGTCGGATGCACCGCGTAACCTCGCGAGCATGGGGGCACCCGCATCAGGCGCAGCTCAGGACGCCGACGAGGAGGCGCGCCGGCGGCTGAACGCGTACACGTACCTCAGCGCGCCCGAGCGGCTGGAGCACGTCGCGATCATGCGTGTCTTCTGCGGAACGCTGCTGGCGGATCTCGCCGTCCCGGACATCATGGCGAAGCTGCGCCAGGCCGGTGGTTCCGCCGCAAGACTCGACGCCGACACCCTCACGGTCCGGCTGGAACAGCTGGTGCAGTGGGGAAACCTGCTCCGCAGCAGCCACACGGTGAACGCGTCCAGCATCAGCGAGTACCAGCGCTCCCGCTCGCGCTACCAGCTGTCGAAACTGGGCGAACGCATCCAGCGCGACGCCGACGGGGTCCTGGCCGAGGCCGACGCCGCCCGCGAGGTGAGCAACGAACTGTTGGCACTGGTCGAGCGCGGACTGCGTGAGCTAGCCGATCTCGTAGCTACGCCCGGCGGCATAGAACCGCAGGACGGGCTGGAGCGGGTCAGCACGCTCTTCGTGCAGTTCACCGAGTTCGCGGACTCCATACGCGACTTCTACGCCTACCTCGGGCAGGTGCTGTCCCGCTACGACCTCGACAGCGCCGAATACCAAGGCTTCAAGGAGCTGCTCCTGGACTACGTCGAGGCGATCACGGAGGACGTGGCGTTTCGAGCGCCCCGGATCTCTGCGGCGCTGGACACCCTGTGGCCACACATCCCGGCTCTGCTGGACCGGCTGGACGCCCACGCCCAAGGGCTCACCGGGCTCTCGACGCAGGGCGAAAGCCGCCTGGAAATCCGGGTCCAGCGCAGCCGGGGCCGCGAGCTCGCGGACTGGGATGGCCTGCGCGGCTGGTTCAGCGACATCGACGGCCACGGCAGTCAGGTCGACCAGCTGCGCGACGCCACCCTGCGCGCGTTGCAGTCGCTGCTCGCCAACGCCAAGCGAATGCTGCGGTCGGCCACCGGGGAGATGTCCCGTCGCAAGGATCTGCTGCGGCTGGCCCGCTGGTTCGACGAAGCCGCGCCGCAGGATGCACACGACATCGCCGTCGCCGCCTTCGGACTGTACGGCGCCCGCCACCTGGGCGTACCTCCGGCCACCGACGAAGTGGTGCCCGCCTACACGAGCTGGTGGACCGGTCCGGTGGTCGAAGTGCCGGTAGCTCTGCGTGAGAGGGGCAGCCGCGCACAGCGGGGCCGGGCCTCCGCGGTGGAGGACCACTCCGCGCAGAAGCAGCGGCTGCGGGAGGCCGCCCGTCAGCGGGCAGCGGCCAGGGCAGCGGCGGCGGACGAGTTGCGTAGCGCGTCCGGCCGGTTCGCCGAGGTTCGACTCACGTCGGCGGCGCTCGGCCTGCTCCTGGAGCTGCTGGCCACAGCACTCGGAAACGCTCAGCTCAGGAGGCATGCCGGCACGGACGGGGAGGGGACGGCGGGGTTCGGCCTCGACTCGGCCAGCAGCGAAGACGCCGAACTGCGTATCCGGCTCACCGTGCGCCGGACGGCGGGCACGCAGACGGTGCTGTACTCGGCCGACGGTGACCTGCTGCTGGACGACCTGGAGCTGGACATCGGTCGCACCTCCGCCGCGGTCGACGGCGAAGCGGAGGCGAGCGTGTCATGACCCTTCCCTCGACTCACGACGTGGCCCTGGCCGCCGAACGCCGCATCGCCGCCCGGCTGCTGCTCGCCCACCCCCTGGTCGCGTCGGACGGCCCCCATGCCGACCTCTTCCCGCTGATCCGCAGGCACGCCGACTGGCTGGGCAAACGGTTCCAGCAGGTACTCGGCTACCGCCTGCTGGTCGACAGCTCCTACGCCCGGCTCTTCAAGGCGGGGCTGGGGGCGAGCTCGGGACACCGGCTGGAGCGCTCCACCGGCACCCCTTTCACCCCACACACGTACGCCTGCCTCGCGCTGGCCCTGTCCGTGCTGGTGACCGCGCCCGAGCAGATGCTGTTGTCGCACTTGGTCGCCGACATCAGGGCCGCCGCGGCCGACGCGGGGATCGAGCTGGAGGAGACGGGCCGGGTGGCCGGGAAACGGACCCTGGTCGCAGCCCTGCGCCAGTTGGTCGACTGGGGCGTGCTCATCGAGACCGAGGGCCAAGTGGCCGCGATCGCGCAGGAGGCGGGCGGAGAGGCCCTGATCACAGTGGATCGGGAGCTGGCCCGCGTGGTCGTCGCCGGCCCGCTCGCACAGGCTCGGGACGGCGCCGACCTGGTCCGGCGGGCAGCGGACCCGGGGTTCGGCGGACCGCGCACCTATGTGCGTCGGATGCTGGTCGAGACACCCGTCGTCCACCTCGACGAGCTGACCGACGCCGAGCGCGACTGGCTGCGCACCCGGCAGCGCCGGGAAGCCCAGGCTTTCTCCGAACTCCTGGGGCTGGAGATGGAGATCCGTGCCGAGGGGGTTGCTCTGGTGGACCCCGAGGAGGAGCTGACGGATCTGCACCTGCCGGGCACCGGGACCGTCGCACAGGCCGCACTGCTGCTGGCGGAACGGCTCGTGGAACAGCTTCGGCCGCAGGAGCCGGGGCATCCGGCGACCGGCGGGACGCTCGTCATCGGAGTGGCTGTCCCGGACGGCCTGGTCGACGAACTGCTGGCCGAACTCATCACCGAGTACGGGCAGCGCAGCAACTGGCAACGCGGCTACCTGGAGGACCTTCCCTCCCTGCGTGAGGCCGTACTGGACCTGCTGGTCCGCATGCGGCTGATGGCCCGCGCCGGGCGGCTGCGCGCCGAGGGAGAAGGACTGCCGGAGGGATACGTCGAAGAGGCGCCGGCAGGACGGACGGTGACCGATGTCCATGGCGCACGGCCCGGCGGCGACGGCTGGGTGCTGCTGACCGCAGCGGCCCGCTACGCCACCCACGTCACCGTGCGCCGGGCCACCGCGGCCGGCAGAGGCACGGACGTCCAAGAGGAGTTGCCGCTATGACCACCGACGCGCGTGGCCTCGTTCCACTGCCGCGTTCCGGCCCCGCGACGACCACCGGCGCGCGTTTCCGGCTGCACCGGGCGGGCATCCAGAACGTCTGGCAGTACGACGAGCAGGAGTTCTCCTTCGGCGACGGACGGCTGCTGCTGCGCGGCAAGAACGGCGCGGGCAAGTCCAAGGCCCTGGAAATGCTGCTCCCCTATCTTCTGGACGGCGACTCCCGGGCCTTGGACGCGACAGGCACCGGCCGCACCACGCTCGCCTGGCTGATGCTGGACGGGTTCGAGCAGACCAACCGTCTCGGGTACCTGTGGGTGGAGTTCCGGGGCACGGCCGACGACGGCGGTCACCGCCACCTGACGCTCGGCGCCGCCATCCGTGCCTCGAAGTCGACGCAGAAGGCGCTGCCGACGTTCTTCGTCACCCCGCTGCGGGTCGGTGAGGAGCTGCACCTGGTCGAGGCAGGTAAGCCGCTGCCGGTCGACCGGCTCAAGGAGATCGTCGGTTCCGACAACGCGACCGAACGTGCGGTCCAGCACCGCTCCCGTGTGGCCCGGGAACTGTTCGGCATCACCGATGCGACGCGCTACCGCAACCTCACCCAGCTCCTCCACCGACTGCGGCGCCCGACAGTCGGGGACCGCATCGAACACGGGGGCCTGGCCTCCCTGCTCAGCGAGACCCTGCCGGGGCTCGACGAGGACGTGGTCGAGAAGGTGGCGCGCAACCTCCACGACCTCGACGCCGTACGGGACGAACTCGGCCGCCTGGAACGCACCGACGCGGCCTTGCGCACGTTCCTCACCAGCTACCGCGGCTACCTGGCCGGAGTCCTGCGCACCTCCGCGCAGAGAGTGAGCCACGAGCTGGGCGTCCTCACGCAGCGGCGCCGGGCGGCCGGAGACGCCGCACAGCGGACGAGCGACCTGAGGACGCAGGAGGAGGAGTCGGAGGGCAGACTGGAGACCCTGCGCGAAGAGGAACAGGCCGCCCGGACCGACCTGGCCGCCCTGCACGCCAGTCACGCCTACCGCAGCCTGCGCGAACTGTCGGAACGCCGCGGCACGGTGGAGGCACTGCACACCGCCGCCGTGGCCGCGTTCACCACCCTGCGGAACGCGCACGACGCGGAGGAGAGCACTGCTGAGCGGCTGGCCGAAGGTGTCGAACACCTCGGAAGCCGCCTGACCGAGCTGGGAACCGAGCACCGGGAACTGCTGACGCAGGCGGAGAAGGCCGGGCTTCCCACCGGCCATCTCGGCGCGGCGGTGGCGCTACCGCGCACGGTTCTCGCCCAGGCCACCGAGACAGAGCTGACGACTCCGGACAGGGAGACGCGCACCGTACGGCACCGACCCGTGGCCCGCGTGGACACGGCCACGACGCTGGAGGGTCTACGGTCCTGGCAGAACCAGCTAGAGGACGCCGAGGCGGTCGCGAGAAACCGGGCCCGGATGGTTCAGGAGGTGACCCGTCTCATCTCACGGGCGGACGAGGCCCGGGGCGGGGCGGATCAGGCCGATGCCGAGCGGGAACGGCTGGAGGGCGAGGCGGAAGAGGCCGCCGGTCGTCTCGACGTCAGTCGCCAGAAGGTCGTTGAGGAGAGCCGCGCCTATGCGGACCGTGTCGCCGAGTGGGTGGCGGACGCACGGACCGCGCTGGGGCCCGACTGCCCGCCTCTGGACGCCGTCCACGCCTCCGTCGGCTGTGAGACCTCCGCCGACGCGCCGTTCGCGGACCGCACGCTGCCACCAAACATCGACAGCCAGGCGCGGCAGACCGCTCAGGCCGCATTGGAGCCGTACGGCGAGGAACTCACCGGACTCCGGGACGCCCTGGCGCTCGACGTCAGTCGGCTCGGCGAGGAACTCGACCGCCTGGCTGAGCAGAAGCGGGACTGGGAGCAACGTACCGACCCTGAGCCGCCGGCCCCGCACCATCGCGTCGCCGCGAGGACGCCGGGCAGTGGAGCACCTTTCTACCGGCTCGTGGACTTCGCGGACGAACTCGCTCCGGCCGACCGAGCCGGTCTGGAAGGAGCCCTGGAGGCTAGCGGAATCCTGGACGCGTGGGTGGGCGCGGACGGCGTTCTTCTCGATCCCGGCACCCGGGACACCCTTCTACGGGCCGGTCCCCTGCTGTCGGACGGCCCGACTCTCGCCTCGGCCCTGCGCCCGGCCCCTGAACCGGGGTGCGGCGTCAAACCCGAGCAGGTGGGGCGTCTGCTGGCCACCATCGCACTCGCACCGGCACAGGAGAACTTCGCCCACAACGCGGTTTTCTACGACGGCAGTTGGCGTCTGGGCGTGCTCAGCGGCCGCCACGACAAGGGCGACACCGAGTACGTGGGGGCCGCCGTACGCGCCGAAACCCGGCGGCGCATCCTCGCCGAGCTGGAGGAGCAGATCACGCAGACGGAACGGCGGCTGGCCGGCGTCCGCGAGGATCTCGCCGTAGCCGATGCCATGCGTCGGGCTCTCACGCTCGCGGAACGGGGCTTCCCCAGGGCACGGAATCTTGCGGACGCATGGAGCAGGACCGAATCAGCAGAGAGGACGCTGCGTGACCTGATCGCCAAGGCGGCCCGGGCGGCACGGCTGGCCGAGGAGGCCCGCGCGCTCGCGGTATCGGCGCGTGCTGAGGCGGATGCCACGGCGACCGCCCACGACCTGCCCGGTGACCCAACCGCCCTGGACCGCGTACGCACCGCACTGGCCGGCCTGCTCAGCGGTGTCGGGCATCTGCGCAGGGCCGTCGGCGGCACGGGCGAGCGGCTCGGCGCGAACCAGGCCGATGCCGACCGGTACGCACGCGCCCGAGAGGACCGCTTGGCCGCGGACGAGAGCTACCGGCTCCACCTCGCCGGACTGCGCACCGCTGAGCAGGACCTGCGCACCCGCGAGGAGGCGATCGGGGCGTCCGAGGAGGAGATCCTCACCCGGGAGCAGGAGGCCAAGCAGCGCATCGCGAACGCCGTCCACGCCCTCCCCGCGGCTGGGCGAGCCCGCGACGAACTCCACGACCTGCGCGTGCGCGCGGAAGAGGACGAGAAGCGCCTGCGCGGAAACCTGGCGGACCAGGAGACGGCGGTCATCGACACCGGCAGCGCTCTTCGCGGTGCTCTCGGTCGGCCCGAGGTGGCGCGCGGCGCCGGGCTGGACTGGTCCTCGCTGCCCGAGAACGTGTCGGACGATCCCGGCACGGACGTCCGCAGCCGTCTGCGAGCACTGCGGGCACTCGCCGACGCCGTGGAACAGGCCCTCGGCCGCCCAAAGGGCGAGGTGTCGGACAGCGCCCTGCTCAACCGGCACACCGAGCTGCGCGACCAACTGGCCGGCGGGTTCGACGCGCAGCTGGAGGAACGCGACGGGATCAAGGTATGCCGCCTGGTCGACGACCACGGGTCCCATGACGTCGCAGCCGTGGGCGAGCGGATCGCGGTCCAGGCCGCGGAGGCCCGGGGCCGGCTCACCGAGCGCGAGCGTGAGGTGTTCCAGCGGTTCCTGACCGGTGAACTCGGCGACCACCTCTCGGCACAGGTCATCACCGCAGCGAACCTGGTTGCGGCTCTCAACGACACCCTGCGGACCGTACGCACATCCCACGGTCTCGGCGTCGAGCTGCTGTGGAAGCTGGACGAGGACGTGGACGCGGACGTGCGCGCGGCCGTCGAGCTGCTGCGCAGTCCGTCGAGCCTCAGAACGCGCGAGCAGACCGAGCAGCTGCGCGAGGTGCTGCAACGTCGGATCGAGGACGCCAGGCGCGCCGACCCGTCTGCTGGTTACGCCGCCCATCTGCGGACCGCGCTGGACTACCGCGACTGGTTCCGTTTCCACACCTTCGTGGTCGAGGACGCGGCTCCGGGCCGCCGTCGGAAACTGACCGGCCGGACCGGTCTCAGCCAGGGCGAGCAGCGAGTGCTCTCCTACCTCGTGCTCTTTGCCGCGGCTGCCGCCCACTTCACCAGCCTCGCCGAGTCGGCGCCGCACGCGCCGCGGCTGATCCTCCTGGACGACGCCTTCGCGAAGGTCGACGAACCCACCCATGGCCGGTTGGGCCGTATCCTCGTCGACCTCGATCTCGACTTCGTCCTCACCAGCGAGCGGCTCATGGGCAACTGGCCCGAGGTTCCGTCCCTGCACATCTACGAGTGCCTCCGTGATCCCCATGTGCGCGGGGTGGCCACCCTGCACTACACCTGGAACGGTCGGCACCGGCGTCTGGTGTCCGTATGAGCGGGCTGCCCTCCGCGACGCGTGACTGGCTGAAGGGACCTGGGCTCACCCGGCTCTGGGAGGGAGTGCGCAAACGCCTGGAGAGCAACGGCGTACAGGCCACGGGTTCGCTCCGGCTGACCGCGATGAACGCCCAGGAACGGGGCGACCTGTCTCTCCTACTGGGCAAACCCCTCACAGGCACCTCCGCGACCGTACGGCTCGACATGCTCGACGCACGGCTACGCGCCTCGGCCGCCGGACTCGGGCTCAGGCAGACCCTGGAGGAACTCGGCCCGCCACTCACCGACCGCCGTGCCGCCCGCGCAGATGCGACGGCACGGCGTGAGCAGGTGTGGTCGTCTCTCGGTTCCTCATTGGACGCCTCCCCGCTCGCCGGCCAGGAATGGTCCCGGCAGTGGTACGACCTATTGCGCCGTGCAGGTGTTCCGAGAGGAGTGCCGCCCGAAGCGGCGATATGGACACTCCAGCAGGCGGTCCAGGTCCTCACCGCTCTCCTCGGGCCCGAGCGGGGCGGCGCACTCGGCCGAGGAGAACTCGCCGCCATGGCGACTGGCTCCGCGCACGGCCTGGACGACGGCACCTGGCTCGCACGCCTCGTCCAACGCGGTGTCGCCCTCGCCCATGGCACCGAGTTCCCCGACGACGCGGCCGGTCGACGCGCTCTGTGGCGGCTGGTGTCCGTCACGCCGGACGAGGTCTCCAGCACGGTGCTCACCTACGGGCTGCGGCCCGACGGAGAGGGCTGGCGGGAGCGTGCCCTGCGGGAGCGGACCGAGTATCACGCCGAAGCCCACCTCACACCGCGCGACCTGCACTCCCTGCGGCTGCAACTCCCCGCCGGAACGCTCATCCACATCTGTGAAAATCCGCGCGTGGTGGAAGCCGCGGCGGACGCGGCGTGCATCCAGCCCCTCGTGTGCACGTCCGGCAGCGCCGCCACGGTGGTTCTCACACTTCTCGACGCCCTCGCCGCCACGGGCTGTCGCTTCGCCTACCACGGCGACTTCGACTGGCCCGGGATAGCTCTGGCCAACCGAGTCATCCGCCGCTACGAAGCCCGGCCGTGGCGCATGGGCACTGCGGATTACGAGTATCTGGCCGCTCGTAGTCAGGCTGAGGGCATCCCTCAACTGGCGCTCGACGGCGAGCCGGTCAGCGCGGACTGGGACCCGGACCTCGCCCCTGCCATGACCGCCCTCGGCGTCGCGCTCCATGAGGAGGCGACCCTCGACCTCTTGGTGGCCGACCTGTCACACCAGGCGTAGAGACGTCGGTGCCGTGCCGAACTCCGGGAGCCAGCCTGCTCCGCAAGCCCCCTTCAGACTCGTATGTCCGCAACCGACTGCGTTGTCAGTCCCTTTCGGCATGATTGACGCCAACACCTGCTGGATCACCGTGCCAGGGTGGGTCCGATCAGGGGCCAGGGGCGTGCGGTGTTGGAGATTGGAGTCCGATGGCCGCGGCGGAATCACGTACGTCTCTTCCTTTCGATTTTCTGCGTACGGTCATCGCACAGGCATCCGCCGACTCCCCGCCCACGCGCATGGCTGTCGAGGCGATACGCACGGCATCCCAGGGCACGGGCCGGGACGGCCTGCTCATGGCCCTGCTCACGGGACCGCTCGGGCAGTCGGCGCCCGAGTGGCTGTTGGCCACAGCGGTGGAGAGCGATCGGAATCGCGAACCGCAGCCGTACATGACGACCGACCGTATGGAATTGACCCGCGTCGCCCTGTCGCACCCCGCCTGCCCGGAGGCATACAGGGTGCGGTTTCTACGGGAGTGCTCTGAGGCACGACTCGGTGTGCTTGGCCGGAGAGAGGGCGGGGCAGCGCTCATCCGCGCCGTCGTTGCTGAGCTCCACCGTCGCTCGGCAACGGGCCTGACCATCACCCCCGAGCTGCTGACGGCTCCGACGCCCGCCCAGCTGGTACTCGGTGAACACGGCTTGCATGAGGATGTGTTCGTCGCAGCCCTCGACTGCCTCCCGTTCGGGCCGGACAAGCATGACGGCGAAGAAGACGTCGAGGCGTGGATGGAGCGCCACCGTGCCGCGTCCGACGCATGGGAGAGCATGTGGACCGGTATCGTCCGGGCGCACACCGGGCATCACCGCCGCCTGCTGGCCTGGTCCGGGCGGCACCCCTCCGCCGATCGCGTGGTGCGCAAGCACCTGCTCAGCTCCTTGCCATGGCACGTCGAACCAGCCTTGTTGGAGGAACTCGCCGCACACGACCTGGAGTACTTCGGTCGAGCGGTCCTCCTCACCCGGATCTCCCGGTCCTGCCGGGACGGGCTGACGCCCGCGCAGGCACGAGAGCGTTACGCCGACGAGCTGGCGGCTGCGTCCCAGGAGGAGCGGGACTACGTGGAGCGATTCCTCGACGAGGAGATGCAGTCCGGGTACCTCCAGACCATGGCCTGCCGCTCCGCTGTCGCCTGGGTGGAGCGCGCAGGCAGGCAAACCTGGCGGTTCCTCCTCAACCCCGGCGAGGCTCAGCGTCTCGGACAGCCCCGGGAATGGCTCGCGTCCGAAGAACTCGTTGCCACCCTCGGCACCCGGTTCGCGACCATCTCCCTTACCGCCTTGAGCCTCTGGGAGCCGGACCCCGATTCGCGCTATCCGGTCGTGCGTGATCTCGGCTGGTTGCACGCACTCCTCGTACATCTCCCCGAAGTCCCGGACGAGGCGCGGCAGAAAGCACGTCTCGTGGTCCAGGACACCCGGCGGGCCCTGTCCGCCCAAGCTGGTGCGCACGGCTACTCCTCCTCCGGCAACTCCGCGTGGGAGGAGAACCGACGGGCCAAGGACCTGATCGCCACCATCATGCCGCTCGTCACCGATCCCGTCCCCGCCCGGCCGGGCCGACGCACGGCCTCCCTCGGCGACCCGCAGGGCATCGGTTTCAAGAAGCTGGCGGACGCCGACGAGAACGTTCTCGTGGCCTACCTGGAGCGGCACATGGGCAATGACACGCTCGTCGAGGAGGCCCTGCTCTCCTTTGCCGCCCGCACCTACCGGAAGTCCCTCACCTTCGACGACGTACTGGCCCGCCACTCCGCCCCACAGCAGACACTGCTTGATCTCACTCTGCACCTGCGCAGGCGCCTGGGCGGCGGACCCGACCTTCGTGGGAGCTGGGTCGAGATCATGCTGGCCCAGCCCGAGTGCCCTGCGGAGTTGCTCCGGCTGCTGCCTGCCTGGTCAGCGCTGAAGGCCCGCGGCCCGCACTACGACACCACTCATCCCGCAGTCGCCGCCTACGTCACCGAGGCCCTCGGAGACAGTGACGCGGCGTGGCAGCGGTTCGCAGAGAGTCCCATGTCGCACGCCGGCCCTGGCGCCTGGCATCGGCTCGGCGACCTGCTTGACGCGGCAGTCAAGGGGACCGCGTGGCCGGCGCCTCCGCCGGGACGATGACAGCAGCCACGTCCATCAGTCTCAGCCTCATGGGTATGGTCCCCGAGCGCCTCGCCAAGTACATGCAGAACGTCAATGGCGAGGTCCGGACGAGTGGCTCCTCGGGAGCCATCTGGGAGCCGACTCGCTCTCCGAACCCCTTCGACGCCACCCGAGACCACGACAGCCCGAGCCGTTTGGCCGGGCCCCAGCCGCCACACTGCGAGCCGTAGCCCGTGGACTACGCGGCAATTCCACCTTGGGGGAGAGGCCGCACCACCAGCTGTCGGCCCACGTCCATCATTCCGCAGCCGCCTCACCACGGTCGATCATGGCCATCAATTCCGAGACCTCTTCTTCAGCTTGCCGCAGGTCGGCGGCGCTCTGCTCCTTGTCCTCCTCCCACCTCACGCTCTCGAAGATCTCTTCCGCTTCCCACTCATCGAGCAGATCGTGAGGTCTGTGGTCCCAGTTGCCGAGCTCCCCGTAGTACTCCCTCGCGCTGTACAGCAGCCGGAGATCCGCTTCGACGAGTCGAAAGCGGGGGGTCGCCGCATAGAAGTGCTGATGCATCGGGCGTCGAAGGTGTACCTCGACAGCCCCGAGATAGCTCTCCGACCCAGCCAGGAGCGCTTGGTGCAGGTCCTCGAGTTGGCTTCTACGCACACCACGCACGAGGGCATAGGCCACTTCCACATCTGCCAGCAAAGTGCCCAGGCCGTGAATGGAGTGCGTCGACCACACTTTGGGCGCGCCTGCCAAGAGGGACGCGGCGATGTCGAGTGGCTTCGGCATGGCGGTCAGCACCGAGTGGGTGAAGACAGTACCTATGGAGACCGTGAGATCACGCCTGAATTCCGGTACCACACGCATCAGCTGCCGGAATGTCTCCCGCTCGATCTGCCCTGGATAGACCTCGAGTTCGTTGAAGTGCAGCGCCACAGTGACGTCATCGCTGCTCCGGTCACGAGGAGCCCCCTGCAGTTGGGACCCCGACGCACTCGACGACACCTCTGTCTCAAAGTCATCGACAGCTACTGCTCCTGCGATCGGGCCCTCGCCCTGAACGATGTACTTCATGTAAGCCCCTTCGGAGGTTTGCGGCTTCCCGAAGAACAGTGCGGAGATCCGAATGGCATCGGCCGATTCGCCTACGACGAGTCCGATCCCGGCATAGGCGACCTGCTCCGCTTCTGCGCTGACCAAATCCGTGCCAGCGGTGGCGGTGGTCAGCCATTGCGGGTCGTACCGGATCATGATCGTCCGTCCACCCAACCGAAAGGACAGGTAGGGGTCGTCTTGCCATGACCCCGTAAGCGGCCGAGGAAAAGGCTGGTTGGATGTGTTGCGGCTGCGCATCGGCGCATTGAATGCCACGTACATCCCCTGCTGGATCGTGCCCAGACGCCCTTCGTCGAGAGGAACGGCATGATCCCGCCACGACTCGAAGACAGGACGTACCGTCCCGACGAACACCCCGGGGGCGAACCCCTGCCCAGAGAACGGCCGCGTGGGGTCAAGACCAGCACGTTGAGCCGCCTGGCTCACGACATCCCCGCCCGGAAGCATCGCGACCCTCGGCACGTTGAGGTAGTCGATGCTGCTGTAGCTCATCCTCCACGACTGTCCGGCTTTCCTCAGCGCGGCAGTCCACGTCTCATGTTCCGCCTTGCGCCTGGACAATTCCTCAACGGTGTACGCCTTCCCGTTGTTCTTGTCGACGATGTCGTGGCAGGTCGAGCACAGCAACAAGAGGTTCGTTACGGCGTTCCTAGCCTCGATCGGCAGGGCGGGGTCCGCTCGGGGCCCGTGATCGCTGAGCGCCACGTTGTGTGCGGTCTGAGCCGTTGCAGTGCGTCCAGCAGTCCCGGGGTCCAGCTCCCGCCGACACATCTGGCACATGCCGTTTGCCAGCCTCCAGAGCTCCCGGCGAACACTCTCACTGACCTCCGGCCCTCTGGCCATACCGCCCCCACCTCATCGCCATTTCGGATCGCACATGCGTGCGCTGCTCAGACGCACCGAATCCTGCCAGCGATCAAGTCGGTAAGCGGTAACTCCACGCCATTTCTGCAGGCACCTCACGCGACGTTGGCCGGCACTGCATGGTTTTAGCCGCCACGAAGGTGCCCTCATGTCCACTCCAGGCCGAGCAGTTCCGATCCGAGCGATGGCGAAGCACTTGGACATCCCGAAGAACATGGGTGAAGCGAGCCTTGGCCTTGGGCAACCCGGCGTACTCACCACTGTGGTGACTGCAGTCGTCGTGGCGATGGCCGCTGTGGCACGATCCGCGCCGGGTCCCGGCCCAGCACGAGACCGGAACTCCACCCGCTGGGAGCCATCTGGGAGCCGACCCGCTCCCCAAGTCCCCTCGGCGCCAACCGGCACTGCCCCACCCCAACACCCTGACCAGGCAAAACAGCAAATCGACCGGTGGCGATCGTGTCCGAGCCTCATTCGGGACGAAGAGGTCGTGGGTTCAAATCCCGCCACCCCGACGCTGGGCAGAGGGCCAATCGTGTGATCGCGATTGGCCCTCTGTCGTGCTCAGGGGCCAAACAGGGGGCCAAAGGCTTTCGATCAAGATTCGAGTGGGTCCGTGATCCGCTGGTGCTGTGACCAGATAGTTTCGCCGGGTTGGTGTCTGTGGGCCCGCACTCGGTTGGATGTCCGGCATGAATGCTTCCGCGACAGCAACGAGCGTATTGCTGGTGGTAGTTGGTGCCGCCGTAGGTGTCATCCCCACGTATCTGATGGAGAGGAGAAGGGAGCGGCACGCCCTGGCAGTGCGTTGGGACGCGCCGCTCTACGACCTGTGCAAGGAGTGTGCCGCCTCGGCGCGGCAGCTCGTTCATCTTGTCCGTCGCCTTGACCGAGTCGCGGATCGGAACGAGCAGACTGACAAGATCGACAGCGAACACGCCCGGCTCCGGTCCGTGGTGCAGCAGCTGCGCATCCTGGGAACGGCGGAGCTCCAGCAAGCGGCTAGGGAAGTCGAGCACCACGCCTGGTGGGTGCGCGCCGTGCACGAGGGCCGTCCGGACGAACTCATGGACCACTACGGCGGCCGTGCGGTGGAGGACAGGCTGAGAGACTCGATGCGCAGATTGTTCGTGGCCGCGCGTCGCCAGCTCGGAGTCAAGGATCCCGCCATCGTGGTCTCGGACGATCCGATCGACCCCAGACGCCCGGCTCCCTGACCGAGTCGCGGGCGGGCGGCAAGGAGCGGCTCCGTGTGGCGGCGTGCTGCCCCCACACGCGGTGGGAGGACCACTCTCGTATCTCTCCGAACCTGCCCCCCAAGCGCCTGGCCCGGGACTCAGGCGCCAAGCGCCTCATGTTCGTCATCCTGGTTTGCGAAGATCACGTCCATTGCTTCGGCCCCCTCCGTGATCACGGGCCGGAGCTGCTTCCGGTAGACCGCTTCCGTGGCGCGGCCCTGTGGAATCGGGGTGAATCTCAGGCGGTGGCTTCTGCCTCGCGCTTGAGGAGTTCGACGTGCTGCGCGATGCACTCCGGCGGTAGGAGCCGGCGGCGGCAGATACGGACGGTCTGAAGTCGCCCGAGGCGTATCTCCTCGTAGGCCGTCCAGCACCCGATGGGAGTGCCTTGACCGCTTCTTCGGACCGGTAGAGGAGCTGTTCGGCAGGTGGAGCAGCGGTGGTCATGCGGCGGTGCCTCCTCGGCAGGGTTCCGGGGGCGGTGGCCCCGTTCCTGTCGGGTCCGCCATTTCCGCCGGGGGCGGGCAATGGCGCTGCCACGCGGCGCGAGCCCTCTCCGGCCACGTGCCGCCCGCTGCGTCGGCCACGACGAGCAGGGGCTCCCGCACGTCCGCCGGCCGGTCGCTGATGTCCTCCGGGAGTTCCGGGAACACTCCGTCGACCAGGGCCTGTCCGACGGCTCGCGTCACCGACCCTGCACGCGACAGCACTGTCACCCGAATGGCCCAACATGACGTGCCACCCACATGGGTGAAGATCAAGCTGACTAGTGCCCCAACCGAGGCAATCCGTGAAAGGCGAACCAAATGCGCATTCGACGAATCCTCGCCACCGTCATCGCCACGGCAGCCCTCGCCGGACTCGGCCTCACAGGCGCCGCCACCGCCACCGCACAGGGTGCCCCATCCTCCGTCACCCCTTCTGAGTGCAGGCAGGGCGGCGGAATTCCCGCGATCAACGAACCGGGCAACCTCTGCAAGGGCGGTACGCACGACGGGGAGCAGGTCGACTAAACCCCGCGAGGCGCCCCGCAGCCACGCGCCGCGGGGCGCTCTCGCGCGAGCGCGGCCGGGGGAGTCGCGGGGACTGTGCCGACCCGTCGGGCACGCCAGGTCCGAGTCGGCCCGGAAGCACGCGGCGGGCGGGAGCGCGGGTGCGGAGACTGCCGGTGTACACGTCCGTACGGTTCTGTGGTGCGCCGGAGTGGGTCTCGGTGAGCACCGCCCGTACTCCCTTGCCGTCTGCCACCAGGCCTTGGTAGTCGCCGAGGAAGTAGCCCCCGGCGAACGGCGCCTGCAGCCAGTCGAAGACCCGCGAGATCCGTCGTTCGGTCGGGAGCTTCGGGTTTCCGTACTGCAGTGTGGCCAGTTGGTAGGCGGTGGGCAGGGTGGTGGTGTTGCCGGGCTTGAGGAAGCGCAGGTCGTAGTAGGTGAGCGCGACCGTGCCCCGCTCGGCGACCGCGATCGACGGTGAGAAGGCCGGAACGCCCTCGGGGCTGATCAGCTCCGGGGTCCCCCAGGTGCGTCCGCCGTCGGTGGACCGCACAAGCTGGACGGAGTCGAACTTTCCACCGGAGAAGTCCGAGCCCTCGTAGGCCATGTACAGCGTGCCTGTCGCGGGGTCGACGGCCGGGCTCGGCAGGGTGGACCCGGCGCGCAGCAGTTTGGTGGGGTCGTTCGGGTCGACCTCCGGTACGGACGTGTCCCGGGCCACGGTGACCGGGGCGCTCCAGGTCTCTCCGGCGTCGGTCGAGGTGACCACCTCGTAGCGGGCTTCGACGACGGTGCTCAGGTCGTCGGAGAAGGTGATCCGGTCGAAGAAGTCGTACAGGGTGCCGGTGCGCCGGTCGGCGACGATCAGATGGCCGATGGTCTGGGTGTTGGGCACGGTGCTGGTGTCGACGAACGGCCGGGCCCTGCTCCAGGTGCGGCCGCCGTCGCGGGTGAGGGAGATGTAGCCGGGACCGTCGAGGGAGCTGGGGCCGGGTGGGTCGTTGTCGAGGCGGTTCCAGACCTGGTAGGCGGTGCCCTTGCGGATCGGGTCGGCGGTGAGTGAGGGCTTGTCGTTGAAGAACGGCTGCTCGTCGACGTGCGTGGTGGTGAGGTTCTGCCAAGTGCGGCCGCCGTCGCGGGACGTGACGGTCAGGAGGGCGGTGCGCGTGCTCTTCGTGAAGTCGACGCCCTCCCCGCCGGCGTAGACGGTGCCGTCCGGTCCGGTGCTCACCCAGGGGTCGGTGGCCCGTTCGTAGTCCGCGCCGCCGGGGGCGCACAGGCTGAACGGCAGCGTGCTCTGGTGGAAGGTGCGGCCGTCCGTGGTCCAGCCGGCCGCCAGACCACGGGCGCCGCCGTCGTTCCAGCGGTCCTGCTGGAACACGGTGACCACGTGCTTGGGGTCGCGCGGATCGACGGACAGGTACGGCTCGACCTCGGTGGCCGGGTAGACGACGCTGTCGGGGGACCTCGCTCCGATGGTGCACTTCGCGTACGGGTCGCCGTGGGACACCTTGACCAGTGGTGTGCCGTCGGGGTTCCGGTCTGCTGCTGCGGCGGGAGTCGCGCCGGTGACCGTGACGAGCAGGAGCGCGGCGGTGGTGACGGCGGTCAGGGGCAGGAAGACGCGCATGCGGGATTTCCTCCGGGCCTGTCGGCCGGGGTACGGGACCGCCGTCATCGGGGCGGCCTGGGGCGCGGAGGCGTACCGGAACGCGAGGGTGGGGCGACTCCGCCTGGTCCTTTTCGGCGTTGCAGCCGGTGCCCTTGATGGGCCGAACGACGGAGTCGTCCCCGGGGTCGTCCCCGGGGTCGTCGAGGAGCACGGCGGAGCCGACCGGCGGGTGCAGCGTGCCGGTCGGCTCCTTGGTCGTGCTGTTACGGCGCCGTCTCGTAGGTCCCCGGAGAGGGCCGTGGGCCGCGTGCCGGTCGGCGATGCCGGCACCTCAACGCGGACAGCGGCGCGATCATCGCCCGCGCCAGTAGGAAGACTCCGTCACCGTCGGCACATCCAGACTCGAGGCCGGCGGGACTGCGAGTGCCGCGGTGTCGAGACGGGCGCGGGCGATCCACGCGACGGTGGACCGGGTGCCGTCACTCCATACCCACCGCGCCGGGTGCACCGGCCGGACTGGTTGCCCAGCCGTGCGCCGACCGGTCAAGTGATCGCCTGCGTGGTCCCGTCAGGCAGCGCGCAGGCGTAGCCGGCGTAGGCGCGTGCGACGATCTGTCCGCCGGCGGCCGTGCAGTCGTCTCTGGAGATGTTCGGAGACGAGGCGGCCCCGGCGCTGACAGCGCCGACGGCGCTCACGCCGGCAAGGGTTGCCGCGGCCAGGGCGAGGCCCAGGATTCTTCGCATGCGCATGCCCTCCTCCTCTCAGGCGCCTTCGTTCGGCCTTCGGGAAGGACAAGTCTCAGGCCGACGGCGCCCTCTTGCTCAGCATGGGCGCTCCGCATGAGGCCCGCGAGGCGAGGCTGGGCTGGCTGGGCTGGGCGCCGCGCCCGGGCGGTGGCCGCCCGGCCCCGGAGAGGCATGACGTCACCCACCTCGACCGGCCGCATCGGTACGCCGCGTGCGCATCGAGCCGTGCCTGCCTCCGAACGGGGCCGGAGTGGCAGGCGGCTGCCGCGCGCGGTCCTCTAACGCGGTTCGTGGGCCGCCGCCCGGCAGGCACCGGTCGCGGCGCCGCCCGCCACTCCGGCCCCGGTCAGCCCGGTCACACAACTCTGCAGGTCTCCGACCACGCCACGGCTGCAGGCCGCTGTGACGGAGTCGGAAGCGGTGGCACCGGCCAGTTCGGCCATCCGTGTGCAGGCGGGGATGTCCGCCCGGGCCGCGGGAGCGGCGAGGACCGCACCACCGAGGGTGAGGGTCAGGCCGGTGAGGGCACCGGCGATACGGGTCGACGTGCGCATGGGACGCACCTGCCTTCCGGATTGGTCGCGCGGTCCTGGTCCCGGCGGGCCGGATCCACGCGGTAAGGCCGCCTGGCGACGCTCGGTGAGTGGTGCCCTGGCCGGCCGGCTCACAGACTGGCCGCACGATCAGACTGACCGCACGATTCTGCGTCGCATCGATGCCGCATCGATGCCGCATCCATGTCGCATCCATTGAGCCGCACCGGGACATGGTCGCCAGGCCGAAGGAGAGGGCCCCGGACCGGATGAGACGCACTCGGACCTCCACTCGCGGGCGGGCCCCTCACTCCAGCGTCGCATCCTCTCCCCCGCCCGTCCTGGGCATCCGGGGGCGCGTATCCCCGCCTTGTGACTGCGCCGGTGACATCACCGCCTTTCACTCATAGTCAAAAGATCGTCACGAGATGCAGTCTTCCGGCGCCGAGTGATGGATCGAGTACAGAATGTTATTCTCCGTTTTTTGCCGGAATTATCCGGTGGACTGTGGGCTGTGGGACGCCCCAGGGGCGAGGGGGGCTGGGACATGAGTACTTATCGCTTCAATGCGCCGCCGGGTTGGCCGGTGCCACCTGCGGGATGGATGCCGCCACCGGACTGGCGGCCCGATCCGTCGTGGCCTCCGATGCCGGCGGGATGGCAACTGTGGGTTCCGGACGTCGACTCCACCGCTGATGCCCTCACTGCTGACGTTGCCGCGGGAGCCTCCGCGGTGCCGTCGCCGCGGAAAGGCGGGCTGTTCGGGCGGCGTCGTGCGAGTGCCGTCTCCGAGGCCGACGAGCTGCGTGCGTGGATCACCAGGACGCAGGGGCTGGATGCCACGCAGGTCGCCGGCCTCGTACGGCAGGTCGAGGCGGAGGCCGCCGCGCTGCGTGAGAGAGCGACTGCCGAAGCCGCTGAGGAGGCCGCGGGGATCCTCAAGGACGCTCGTGAGACAGCGAAGGAGATTCTCGGCGACGCGCGCCGGACCGCGAAGGAGACCGAGCGGGTCCGCAAGGACGCCGAACGCCACCGCATGGACGTGTCCGCCGCCGAGCGGCGGCTGGCTGAGTTGCAGGCCCAGATCGTCAGCACCGATGAGATCGCGATGCTGCAGGAGGCCGGGGTCTACTCGTATCGGCATGCGCTGCACGACGCGATCGCCTACCGCAGCCGGCTCGACTCCCTCCAGAACGAGATCAAGACGCTTGCCCGCGCGGGCCGCGCCGTCCATGCGGCCACGGACTGGACGGTCAACGGTTCCAAGCGCGAGGGCCAGAAGATGGTCCGCGACTTCTCCAAGCTCATGCTGCGCGCCTACAACGCCGAGGCCGACTACGCGGTGCGCTCCATGCGGCCGCACCGGCTGAGTTCCCTTGTCGACCGGCTCTACAAGAGCCGCGAGACGATCGCCCGGCTCGGCGCGACCATGCACATCCGGATCTCCGACGAGTACCACAACGCGAGGGTGCGGGAGTTGGAGCTCACAGCCGACTATCTGCAGAAGAAGGAGGAGGAGAAGGAGGCCCAGCGTGAGGCGCGCGCCCGGGAGCGTGAGGAGGCCGCGGTCCAGCGGGAACTCGACCGGCAGCGGGAGAAACTGAACAAGGAACTCGGCCACTATCAGGCGGCGCTCGACCGCCTGCGCGAGCGCGGTGACGAGGCGGGTGCGGCGGAGATGGAGGCCAAGCTGGCCGAGATCGAGAACGCCCTGCAGGACGTCGAGTCCCGCGCGGCGAACGTCCGCACCGGCTACGTGTACGTCATCTCGAACATCGGCGCCTTCGGCGATCGCATGGTGAAGATCGGCATGACTCGCCGACTCGAACCGCTGGAACGCATCTATGAGTTGAGCGGTGCCGCGGTCCCGTTCCGCTTCGACGTCCACGCGCTGATCTTCAGCAAGGACGCGGTCGGCCTGGAGACCGAACTGCACCGGCAGTTCGCCGCACAGCGGGTCAACCAGGTGAACAGCCGGAAGGAGTTCTTCTACGCCACCCCGACGGAAGTGCGGGACGCACTGCAGCGGTTCGCCGGACAGCATCTGATCGAGTTCACCGAGGAACCGCAGGCGTTGGAGTGGCGGGCCGGCAGACACGTGGCAGAGGCCGGTGCGCTTGCGGGGAGCGCGGGAGCAGGCGCACCCCGGACGACGTGAGGTGCGGCGAGGCGCCATTACGATCACGGTCATGGATTGGCTGGAGCGTGCCGCGGGTCTGAGGCAGTGGAGTCGGGACGGGGTGCGGGCGCCGCACAAGCCGTTGCTGCTGCTGTACGCGCTGGCACGTTTCCAGGCGGACGCCGAGGGCGAGTTGCGCTACACCGCGGTGGAGGCCGATCTGAAGCAGCTGCTGGCCGAGTACGGCCCGGCGCACGGGACCACGCCCGCCTATCCCTTCCATCACCTGGTCAGCGACGAGGTGTGGGAGGTACGGACCGACCGCGGCGTCGGCAGCCCGGGCACAGGAGTCCGGGAACTGCGGGCCGGCGGCGCCGCCGGGCGGCTGGCCCCGGACCTGCGGGTGGCGCTGCGCCGGGAGCCGTCGCTGCTGGGCCGGATGGCGAGGGTGCTGCTGGATCTGCACTTCCCTCCGTCGCTGCACCAGGATCTGTGCGAGGCGGTGGGCCTGGAACTGGAGCTGGCGGAGACCGGCACCCTGGCAGCGGCCGAACAGCGCCGACGGGACCGGCGGATGCGTGAGATGGTGCTGACCGCCTACGAGTACCAGTGCGCCTTCTGCGGCTACGACGGCATGATCGATACCGTGCCCGTTGGGCTGGAGGCCGCCCATGTGCGCTGGTGGGCGTACGACGGCCCGGACGACGTCGACAACGGCCTGTGCCTGTGCTCACTGCACCACAAGCTGTTCGACAAGGGCGTCCTCGGTATAGGCGACGGTCAACGCATCCTGGTCTCGCAGCGCTTCGTCGGCCGCAGCCCCGCCGCCCGCGAGCATGTCACCGCCCTCGCCGGCCGCCCGCTCATCGGCCCTCAACCCGGCATCCGGCCCATCGCGGAGACCCACCGCTCCTGGCACACCGGCCAGGTCTTCCGAGGCTCCCCACGCCCCGGGGCCACCTGACCGGGCCACTCCCACGAGGCACTTCCGCGCAGGCACCCTGCTGTGGCTCCCGCCCGTCCGCCGGGACCCCGGCTGGGGTCGCCGGCCTGCGGTGGGCCGGCACCGGGGCAACGGCCGCCGGTACGTCAACATGGTCGTACGCGCGGATGATCTGGAGAACTTCCGGGTCAAGGGTGTCTACAGCGAAGCTCTGGTGCGCAGCCTCAACGGCTACGACCACGACCCGGCCGCCCCGCGGACCCTGCAGAACCCGTGGACCCGCGAGCCGTGATTCGCGCGTTCGAACCCCCGGCCGTGGAGTTGGCGGTCCAGGCTGCCGCTCCTAGGCTCGGCAGTCATGACAGTTCTGGTCGCTGTGTGGGGAGCGTCTCCCGGCGTGGGCAAGTCGACGCTGTGTGCCGGGCTGTCCCAATGGCTGGCTGATGCGGGGCTGCGGGTGGACCACTTCCGCGAGGAGGAGATCCTGACCCGACCTCAGTTCGCCGCGGTGGCCGAGGAGTTCGGGGCAACAGGCAGGGTCGAGCCGGGGACACTGATCGCGGCGACTGCGGATTTCGTCGATGCGGCCGTGACGAGCGGCGACGACGTGGTGGTCGCGGACGCGCTGATGCCGTTCGTGCCGACGCTGCTGGCCATGGGGCACGGCGAGGAGACGATCGACGCCTTCATGACCGACCTCACCGAGGTCCTCGCGCGGGTCCGGCCGGTCATGGTCTTCCTCGACGGGAATGCCGAGTCCGCGTTGTCCCGAGCCGCGACGAGGGAAGGCGAGCAGTGGCTGGACCGGTACGTCGGGAAACTCGCCGGCTATGGGGTGAGTCCTCCGGTGGCCGACCCGGCTTCGGCGGTGACGTACCTGCTGCGGGAGCGAGCAGTGACACTTGGCGCAGTCCGGCGGAAGGACTGGGGCCTCGTCGTGATCGAACGAGCTGACGAGCTGCCCCGGAGTGAGGTGCTGCGGGAAGCGCAGCGAGGCCTGCGGCCGTGGCTCGGCCTCGGCAAGACCGTCACACACGGATAGGCCGACGCCGCCCGCGCCGAGCAGCAGAGCCGGGTGCCGCACGCGAGAACGCCACCTCAGGTGTTGTGTGGCTGCGGTGCGGCGTACGCTGGCAGGTCGCTGTCGCAGGGTGCGGGGGAGGAAGCGGGAGTTGGCTACGGACAGAGCGGGTTCCGGTGTGTCCGCTGCGGCCGAGGACGGTTCGTGGACGCGGTTGCTGGAGGATGTGGCCAGGAGCGGGCGGCGGTTGCGACGTGCGGAGCTGGAGTCGCTTCGGGAGTACGGCGACCGGGCTGCCGAGGAGGGGCGGGGGCTTGCCGAGCTGGTCGACGAGCGGCTGGCCGCGACCGGCAGGGTCTGGGAGGGGCAGCCGGTGGACGCGGCGTCGATGGCGGCGCTGCGAGCGGCGGTGGCCGCGCTCGCAGCGGGGCACGGCCGTGCCTACCGGGAGCGGCTGCGCCAGGAGGAGGCCGGGCGGCGGGAGTTCGTGGCGGACCTGCTGAGCAGTCGCAGTGATCTGGGGCGGCTGGCCGAGCACGCCGAGCGGTTCGGGCTCAATCTGGCCTGCGCGCATGTCGTCGCGGTCGCCGAGGGCGACGGCTACGACCTGGAGGACCCCCAGGTGCGGGCGCTGGAACGGCAGTTGCTCGGCCGCTTCGGCGAGGAGGAGGTCCTGCTGGCGGTGAAGCACGGGCGGCTGGTGTGCATCGTGCCCGCCGGCGCGGGTGAGCCTGCGGCGATCAAGGCGTTCGCGGAGCTGACGCAGGGGCGGCGGGTCGTGGTGGGCCGTCCGCACAGCGGGCCCGGCGGTGTCGTGCACTCCTACGAGGAGGCGCGCAACGCCCTGGAGCAGGCGGCCCAGCTGGGGCTGGACGGGAAGTTGCTGAACGCGGCCGACCTGCTGGTCCTGCCGGTGCTGCTGCGGGACCGGGAGGCCCTGGAGGACCTGGTGCGCGGGGTGCTGGGCCCGTTGCGGAAGTCGCGGGGCGGGGCTCAGCTGCTGCTGGAGACCCTGACCGCCTACGCGGAGTCGCGCTACGTCGCGGCGGAGGCGGCGCGGCGGCTCGGGCTGAGTGTGCGCGCGCTGGCGTACCGCATCGCGCACGTCGTAAGGCTCACGGGACTGGATCCCGACGACGCGCTGCAGCGCTACACCCTGGAGACGGCCGTGTTCGGTGCGCGGCTGCTGGGGTGGCCGGATCAGTCGGCGGACGGGTAGGCGGCGGACGGAGAGACAGCGGACGGGTAGGCGGCGCACAGTGCGTGCCAGCGGGCTGTCTGTTCCGGGGTGGACCGGCCGCGGAGCCGGGCGAGTTTGAGGAGGTTGGCCTCGGCGGCGCTGCCCAGGGTCCGTGCCTCGGCGAGATAGTGGTCGTCGAGCAGGGCCTCGACCTCGGTGTCGCTCTGGACCGGGTCGACCCGGGCGGCGAGCTGGGCCATGGTGCGGTAGGAGCCCTGGAGCAGGAACGGCGGTTCGCGGCGGTCGGTGTCCTCCTGGGCGGCGGAGGCGATGTAGGCGCCGTTGACGGCCAGGACGGTCTGCTGGATGCGACGCAGCCGGGTGAGCGTCGCCAGCACGCGGTCCAGGTCCTGCACCGGGTGGGTGAGCTGGTCGGCCTGGGCGCCCGGGTCGCCGGCGGCGAGGGCGGCCAGCAGGCCGAGGTCGGCCGGGTCGGTTCCGGCGAGAGGGGCCAGCACCGGGTTGGCGGCGAGGGCGTTCTCCAGGAAGGAGAGGGCGAACAGGTCCTGATGGCCGGTGAGCACCTCGCCGAGGTTCCAGACGTCGGCGCGGTTGGCGAGCATGTCGGGGATCTGGAACCGGTGCCCGTTCGCGGTGTGGGGGTTTCCCGCGAGGCAGACGGCGAAACGGCGCCCGCGCAGGTCGAAGCTGCGGGCGACGCCGTCGCTGACGGCCTCGACGCGGCGCTGCGTGTCGCACAGCGGGATGAACTTCTGGAGCAGTTCGGCCGAGACATGCTGGATGTCGTCGAGGTGGAGGAGGACGTTGCTGCCTGCCTCCAGGGCAAAGACGATCTTCTCGACCTCGCGGCGGGCGGCCGCGTCGGGGGCGCGGTCCGGGTCGAGCGAGGTGGTGCCGGTGCCGAGCGCGGGGCCGTCGACGCGGACCATGAGCAGACCGAGGCGGTCGGCGACGTATTCCAGCAGGGTTGTCTTGCCGTAGCCGGGCGGGGAGAGGAGCAGCAGCAAGCCGCTGCGGTCGGTGGTGCCGGTGGTGCCGGTGGTGTTGAGCGTGCCGAGTTGCTTGGCCAGGTTGTCGCCGACCAGCGGGAGATAGACCTGGTCGATGAGCTGGTTGCGGACGAAGCCGGCCAGCGGGCGGGGGCGGTGGTCGTCCAGGCGCAGCCGGGCCCGCTCGGCGGCCAGGACGTCCGCGCGCTGTCGCTGGAAGGCCCGGAAGGCCGGGGCTCGCTCTTCTCGGAACACCCTTGCACGGTGCGGGAGTTCGTCGATGCGTACGGTCAGCCGGCCCTCGTGGACGCGGGGGTGGGTGCCGAGGAGGCCGTCGACGGTCGCGCCGACGGGCGCGGTGATCTCGTAGCGCGGCAGGTCGGGTGCGCACAGGTGCGCCACGGCCTCCGGCACGCCCTCGCCGTCGGATTCGTCCGCGCCGTCCGCGTGGGCGGCGGCGTACGAGCCCAGCCAGGCGGCGGCGAGTTGGTGCCGTGCGGGCAGGTCGGTGTCGAGCGCGTCCAGGTCCGCGGTGAGGGCGGGGGCGGCGGCGGTGTGGCGGAAGCCGTCCAGGAGGGTGCGGGCGGCGACGCCGGTGGCGAATCCGTCGTGCGGGTCGGCGAGTTCCTCCTGGAGGTAGTCGCCCGCCCGTGGCGCCGGGGGGAGTCCGAGGGCGGTGGTGAACTCTCCCACCGCGTCCGCGAGTTCGGCCGCCAGGTCGGAGGAGGCGGTCGCCACGCCGTCCGGGCCGAAGTGGACGCGGGCCAGTGCCAGGGAGCGGGCGCGGCGCTGCCAGGCGGTCCGCTGGGCGTCGGTCGCGCCGTGGGCCCAGAACAGCTGGGCGGTGGCGCGTACCTCGGCGGGGTGCTGCAGCAGCCCCGCGCCGGCCCGGAGTCGCAGCAGCGCGCCGAGGACGGCGGCGGCGTCGTGGTCGTGGACGCCGCGCTCGTACCCCTCGTCGTAGCCGCGCTCGGCCGCGCGGCGGACCTGGTCGAGCAGCGGTTCACCCGGTTCACCGGTGGCCGTGGACAGCAGCGAGGCGGCCAGGTACTCGGCGCGGTAGAGCGTCGGTGACTCGCTCACCAGGGGCTGCGTCCAGAACTCGCGGCCGGCCAGCAGCTCGGGGAGAGCGGCGGACCGGCGGTAGCCGGTTCCGGTGACGACGAAGGCCAGACCGTCGTCGCCGTCCGGCTGGAGGGTGAGTTCCACCGGTTCGCGGCGCACGGCGAAGCGGTGGCGGCCAAGGCGGACGGCGGCGCCGCCGTCCTCGGACAGGTCGGCCCGGTCGCGCAGTTCGCGCAGGGCGGTGCGGACGGCGCCGAGCAGGCCGTCCTCCAGTTCCTGGGCGCGTACCTGGTCGTCGAGGTCGCGCAGTTCCCCGGCGGCGGCGCGGATGCGCAGCGCCATCGGGTCGGCGGCCTGCGCGGCGTGCACGTCGGCCGCCGAGCCGAGCCCGGCGAGCCTGCGGCTCAGCGCCTCCAGGGCCCGCCGGGCGGAGGCGGCGACCCGGTCGGCGCGGGCGGCGGCCTCGTCCAGCAGGGTCTGGCGGCGGGCAGCGAACGCCTGCCGGATCTCCTCCCGGCGCAGGGCCAGGTCGGCGGCGAGGTCCTCGGCCTCGGCGAAGCGGGCCTCCAGCGCGTCCACCCGCAGCAGCAGACGGGCGAGTTGGTCGTCGCAGGCGGCCGGGCTGTCGGCGGCGGACAGCGCGGCGGTCGTCGCCTGGGCGAGCAGCGCGGACTCGGCGGCGTGCGCGGCGCGGTGCTCGGCGTCCATCAGGGTGCGGCGGCGGATGGTCAGCACCGCCCGGGCACGGTTGACGGCTGCCAGGACCTCGCCGATGGCCAGCAGTACGGCCGTTCCCGCGCTCGGGTCGGCATCGGCCGCGCCGGTGACCAGGTCGGTGACGGTGGCCAGGGCGTCCGCCTGCTCGGTGAGACGGTCGGCGAGCCGGGCGGCCTCGGCGGCGGTGGCGATCGAGGCGGCTTCCTCGGCGGCCAGCCGCGCGGCGGCGAGAGGAGCGGCGAAGGCGTCGGGACCGGCGAAGAAGGCGAAGGCGCGCTCGGTCGCCGCCGCGAGTTCGGCGGCCAGGTCCGCCTCGACCCGGTCCAGTGCGGCCAGGTCGAGCTGGGGCAGTTCGCGCAGGGTGCGGGTACGGCCCTGGGCCCGGCGCAGTTCGGCGAGGAGTACGGTCCAGGCGTCCGCGTCGGCGGGCGGTTCGCCGTGGGAACGGCGGACCAGCGCGGCGGCCTCCGTACGCGCCTCGTCCAGCGCCTGCGCGGCGCGGGCGGCGAGTTGCCGGACCCTGGCCTGCTCGGCAGCCAACTGCTCTGCTGCGGCCCGCAGTTCGGTGAGCGGTTCGAGCAGGCCGGTGTCGGCCAGCCAGTAGTGGCGGTCCGCTGCCTTGGCACAGGCGTCGAGGATCAGCTCCGGGGACGCCGACGTCTGTTTCTCCTGTACCGCGGCGGTCGCGCTGCGGACCACGTCGAGGCAGTCGGCGATGCCCGCGACCAGGTCGGCGTTGCCGATCCGCGCCAGCGGGCCGTCCCCGACCGGCTGGGCGGCGGCGTGCTCGGCGGACTGGAAAGGGGTGTTCCAGAGCTGGAGTTCGTGCGTGCGCACAGGCTCGTGGTCCGGCCTGAGCAGGACGAGGGTGCCGTCCGGCAGCAGGGCGTACGCCGCGCCGTGCAGAGCGCTCGCGGCCTCGCGGCGAACGGTGTTCCACGGCAGCAGCAGGACCTGGGCACGGCCCGGCCGGCGCAGGACGTAGAGCAGGTCCTCGCCGTTGGGCGAGGGGAGCACCGCGTCGAAGCGCAGTTCGTCCGCGGCGGGCCCGTCGGCCGCGGAGCCGGCACCCGCCCCGCCCGCGCCCGACGAGCCGGCCGCACCGGCCGCACCGGCCGCACCGCTGCCGATCCGGAAGGCCCGGTGGCTGCCGTCCGCCAGCTCGTAGCCGCCGGGGAAGATCAGGCCCTGTTCGGCGGGCAGCAGCCTGGCACCGCGGCCGAGGGAGTCCTGGCGACGCACCGAACCGGTACGGGTGTTGACGACCAGGTAGCGGTCCGCCGGTTCGTTGTAGGGGCGGACCCGCAGGAGCAGCAGGGGGCCGGTCGCCGCGTAGGCGACCGTGGCGTCGGCCAGGCTCTGCAGCGGCTCGTCCACCGCCTCCTGGAACAACGGCCGGTCGCCGGGGTGCGCCCGGACCGTGAGGCTGCCGCCGGTGGTGGCGACCGAGACCGCGCCCTCGCCGCCTTCGATCAGGATCCTGCCGTCCGCGTGGTGCTCGCGTCCGGTCGTCGTCCACGGCAGCTCGGAGACGGGCGGCTGCGGCAGGTCGCGTTCACCGTGGTTGCCCAGGTACTCGACCCGGTCCGCCGCCAACTGCCAGCTCAGGACCCGTAGATCGCCCTCGTTCTCACCGGTGCGGAACACGGCGAGCAGCCGCCCCGACGCCGTACGCCGCAGGTCGGTGAGGCGCGCGTCCCGGTAGTAGCGCAGCAGTTCGGCCAGGTCGCGGTGGAACCGCTCGTCGTCGAGCAGGCCGGGGACCTTCTCGGGCCCCAGGGCCGAGCCGTCCGGGGTGTGCAGCGACAGCAGGCCCGCGTCCAGGCCGGGCGCCGAGGTCCCCAGGAGGAGGACGTCGGGCCGTACGGCGACCACGCCGCATGCGGTGCCCTCGCCGCCGGTGCGCGGCCGGGCCGAGCCCGCCAGCTCCAGTGGGCGGGAGCCGAAGGCCTCCTGCCGACGGGAGTTCAGCGAGGCGGCCCGCCGGCCGAGTTCCGCGGCGCGGTCGGCGAGCCTTGCCCGCAGGATCTGGTAGGTGCCGTCCTCGACGCCCATGGTTGCTTTCCGTTCCTCCTGGCCGCGTTGCGCCGTCGATCGTCTGCGGCTTCGTCGTGGCTGGTCGCGCCCGCGCGGCGGCAGCCGCACATCAATACAGCCCCGCGCCCCTTCGAGGCGCCCCCCTCGGGGGCGCCTTCGTCCTCGCGCTACTTCGTCGTACCGTTGCCGCGATGCGCCGTCGATCGTCTGCGGCGCCATCGTGGCTGGTCGCGCAGTTCCCCGCGCCCCTTACGGGGCACTGTCGTGGTCGCGCTATTTGGTTGAACCGTTGGCGAGTTGTACGGGGTCGGCTGGCGTGGTGCCGTCGGGCGTCTGGCCGGCGAGCAGCTTCATCAGGAGGGCCAGGTTCCACGGGCCGCCGGCCGCCAGCGAGCGCAGCACCTCCGTCGCGTCGCCGCTGAAGCTCTTCTCGCCGTTCAGCCAGTCCGCCCCGAGGGCCTGCACCGTCTCCGAGCCCTGCACCGCGCCGTCGATGGCCTTGCCGAAGGACACCGCGCCGACCAGCCGCTCCAGGAACACGCTGTCGCCGCCGACGATGTCGATGTCCGCGCTCTCCAGCCCGGCGGCCAGTACCGCCGCCTGGGCCTCGGCCACCTTGCTCTGGACCTCCAGCGCGGCCATCCGGACCTCCTTGTCCGCGGCCAGGCGCAGCCGGAACTCCTCGTGGGTCCGGGACACCTCGTCCAGCGCGGCCATCGCCGCCGCCTTCTCCTTGAGACCCGCGGCCTCGCCGAGCAGCCGCTCCCGGATGCCCGCCGCCTCCGCGTTCGCCTTGCTCTCCGCGACCGCGGCCTCGGCGAGCCCGACCTTCTCGACGGCCTCCGCCTTCTCCTTCAGACCCGCGGCCTCGCCCTCAAGCCGGGCCCGCACGCCGGCCGCCTCGGCCATCGCCTGCCGCTCGGCCACCTCGGCCTGGGCCAGGCCGGCCGCCCCGGCCAGGGCGCGCTCGCCCTCCGCCCGGCGCACGTTGGCGGCGGCCTCCAGCTCCGCGCTCTTCTGCCCGGCCTCGGCCAGCACCAGCTGCTCCTTGGCCCGCAGGTGCGCGGCCTGCTCGGCGGCCTCGGCCGCCTTGATGTCCTTGACCAGCTGCTCCTGCGCCTCCGCCTCGGCGGCGATGATCACGGTCTGCCGGGTGCGCTCGGCCTCCTGGACGACCCGGACCCGCTTGATCTCCTCTTCCTGCTCCGCGACCGTGCGGTCCACCGCGATGCGCTCGCGGACCACGTCGGCCACGGTCCGGCGCTCCACCTCGACCTGCTTGTCCTTCTCCGCCCTGGCGAGCTCGACCTCCCGCTCCCGGTTGACGACCTCCAGCAGCCGGTCCTTCTCGATGCGCTCGCTCTCCACCGCGAGGACCCGCTCCCGGTTCTTCTCGGCGACCGCGATCTCCCGCACCTGGTTCTCCCGCTGGACGCCGAGCAGTTCCTCGGTCCGCAGCAGCGCACTGTGCGCCTTGAGCCGCTCCTCCTCCTGGACCTGCGCGGTGGTGGCCTCCTCCTGGGCGCGCAGGGTCTCGATCCCCTTGCGCTGCCGGATCTCCGCCTCCGCGCGCCGCCGTTCCAGCTCAAGCACGGCCTCGCGCGCGTCCACGTTCTGGCGCGTGATCTCCATCTCCTCGTTGCGCTGGAAGTCGTTGGTGCGGATGTGCTCCAGCGCCGTCAGTTCGGTGATCTTCCGGATGCCCTGGGCGTCCAGGATGTTGGACGCGTCGAGCTGTCCCAGCGGAGTCTGTTCGAGGTGGTCGATCGCGGCGTCCTCGAGGTGGTAGCCGTTCAGGTCGGTGCCGATGGCCGCGACGATGCGGTCCCTGAACTCCTCGCGCTTGGTGTAGAGGTCGGCGAAGTCGAGCTGCTTGCCGACGGTCCGCAGCGCCTCGGCGAACTTCGCGCTGAACAGGTTCTGCAGGGTCTCCTGATGGCTGGCCCGCTCCGTGCCGATCGCCTGGGCGACCTTGACGACGTCCTCCACCGTCTTGTTGACCCGGACGAAGAACGTGATCTGGATGTCGGCGCGGATGTTGTCCTTGCAGATCATGCCCTCGCGGCCGGTGCGGGAGATCTCGATGGTCTTCACCGAGATGTCCATGACCTCCGCCCGGTGCAGCATCGGCAGCACCAGGGCGCCGGTGAAGGTGACGTCGACGCTCTTGGGCCGGGAGACGATCAGGGCCTCGCCCTGGACGACCTTGCGGAACAGCCGGCCGAAGAGCAGCAGCGTGCCCAGGCCGATGAGCAGCAGGACGGCGACGAGTACGCCGATTCCGATAGTGACGACAGACATGGCTGTTCCCTTGGACGACCTTGCCGTGGATGGATGAGAGAACGAGATGTGAGAACGAAGGGCGTGCGGAGCGCCCGGACGAACGACGGGGGTTGTCGCGTCAGCCGGAGGCCGGCACGGCGGGCATGACCCAGAAGTACTCGCCCGCGTCGTCGTAGTCGTAGATGAGTGCCGACGCCCCGGTGCGGAGCACGCCGCCCGGCCCCGCCGCGTCGTCGAGGCTCTGCCGGACCTGTACGACCGCGGAGGAGCCGTCGGCCGCACGGACCTCGGCCTGTCCGAAGTCGGGGCCGACCCGTCCGGTGCGGATCACGCAGCCGAGGCCGACGAAGTCCCGGCGGGACGGCGGCGGGGCGGGCGCCGGCATCAGCCGCCGCAGCGGCCACGCCAGCACCCGCGCTCCCGCCCAACCGCCGACCAGGGCGACCGGCAGCAGGACTCCCCCGTGTCCGCTGCCGGCCACGACCCGGCCGCTGAGCGCGCTGAACCAGGCGAAGGCGATCACCAGCGACACCGCCACGGTGATCGGCACCCCGCCCAGGCCCAGCACCTTCTGCAGTCCCCCGTGGCCATGGCGTCCCCCGCCATGCCCGTGGCCGTGCCCG
Organism: Streptomyces sp. NPDC058457; assembly: GCF_042720695.1. NCBI lineage: Bacteria > Bacillati > Actinomycetota > Actinomycetes > Kitasatosporales > Streptomycetaceae > Streptomyces > Streptomyces sp. NPDC058457. The sequence goes on from NZ_JBHXLU010000004.1 coordinate 103,829, forward strand.
TGGCCGTGATGTCCTCCGCGCGCCCCATGGAAGTGGGCGCCCCCCAGGAGCACCAGCAGCCAGTAGACCGCAACCACGCCGAGCGCGAAGGTGAAGACCACGGTCGGAAACGCCGTGACCGCCCCCAGAAAGTCCCCCACTGCACTCGCCCGCCTCTGCAGATCCCCCGACGGCCACGCTTCGTGTGCCGCAGGCGCAAGGGTGACACCGCGACAACGACGGCGCAGTGCATGATCCCGGAAGTCTCGGCGGCCCTTTCACGTCCCGGATCAGCTCACACACCGGAACGGACACGGGTGCGGGTGCGGGTGCGGCCGGTCGAGGTGTCGGGCAACAGCTGATCGCGGGGGAGCAAGTCCCGTTCGTGGTCGGTCGCCGTCGGCCCGCCAGTAGAGTGGGGAAGCTGCGGCAACCCACCAACATCCGTCCTCTCACAGGGACATGGCCGACAGCGGTCGAGTCGTCTCACTGTGTGAGGATGAAGCAAAAGGTGCTGATAGCGGGCCGGTACCGGCTGAAGACCGCCATCGGGCGAGGTGCGATGGGAGAGGTCTGGCGGGCGTACGACGAAATGCTCGGCAGACCGGTGGCGGTCAAGCTCCTGATCGCCCAGAACTCCGATCCCACCGCCGCCGCCCGCTTCCGTCTGGAGGCCCAGACAGCGGGCCGGCTCCAGCACCCCCATGTCGTCGGCGTCGTCGACTTCGGCGAGCAGGAGGGCCGTCTGTTCCTGGTGATGGAGCTGGTCGAGGGCGACAGTCTGCACCGCGTGCTCGCCCAGGCGGGGTCCCTGCCGGCCGAGGAGGTCGCCCGCATCGCCGCCCAGGCGGCCGCCGGGCTCGCCGACGCACACGAGCAGGGCATCGTGCACCGGGACATCAAACCCGGCAACCTCCTCCTGGACGCCGTCGGATCCGTGAAGATCGGTGACTTCGGTATAGCGCGCTTCATGGACGACCCGGGGGGCGCGCTCACCGCGACCGGTCAGATCGTCGGGACCAGCCTGTACATCGCCCCCGAACGCGCCCTCGGCAAGCCCGCAGGACCGCCGTCCGACGTCTACTCGCTCGGCTGCGTGCTCTACCAACTGCTCACCGGCCGGACGCCGTTCAACGCCGACAGCCCCATCGCCGTCCTCCACCACCACCTCGACACGCCCCCCGTGCCGCCGCGGCAGCTGGGCGTCGCGCTGCCGCCCGCTTTCGAGAACTACCTGCTCGGTCTCCTCGCCAAGCGGCCCGAGGACCGCCCCTCGGCGCGTCAGACGGCCGAATGGTTCGCCGCGGGCTCCTGGCGGGGACGTCCCGAGCCCCTCCCGGCAGCCGCCCCGCGCCCCGCCCCGGAGCCGCGTACGACCCCCTCCGGGGCGCCCTCGGGGGCATGGCCCGGAACGAACGTGCCCCCTGGCTCCGTCACCACCTACGCCTTCCCGTCCACCGCCACCGGCAGCGCGCCGGCCCACCGGGGGCGGCGTCGTCAGCGCACGGGAGGCCGGGCCTTGGGCGGCGTACCGCGATCGAGGACCGTGGGTGCCATCGCCGCCGTGGTGGTCTTCCTCGCGGCGCTGCTGATCGGCATCGCGTGGTTCTCCCCCGACCACAGCTCCGCGGACACACCACCGACCGGCCGGCCCAGCGCCACGAACCCGGCCCCGGCCACGCCCTCGGCCCTGAACCCCCCGCCGACCGGCGGCGACAACGGCCCGGACCAACAGCAGGCCCCCAAGAAGGGGAAGAACAAGCGCGGCGGGGACGACAAGGACTGATCCAGTCCCCCGCTGTCTCTCCGCCTCCGTGCTGCCCTGCCGCCCTGAGCGGCAGCGTGGCGGCGCGGAAAGGTCCGTACCGGTTGCGTCAAGGGTTGTAAAAAGGCGGCGGCTTGGGGCCGTCCAAGCAGTCGGAAGCTGAATCCGGCGGGCGCGTTGCGCGCCGTGGCGGGGCCGGGATCTGCGCCGTGTCGTCCGTGCGGGCTCAACCCGATTGATTTCGGCTTCAGTTGTTGACGGCGGGCAGTGGCGGGTCTACAACCCGAGGGAGCGCTCTCATGTCTGCTGTTGCTCCATCCCCACGCACGCCGTACCGGCTTGAGGAGACCCGCATGCAGAGTTCCGCCGGCGCACCCACCCGCAGACCACCGGCCGCCGCCGTACGCCCACGCGCGGCTCTCGGACTGGTCGTCGTCCTGATCGCCGCCTTCTTCGCGGTCCTCGCACCGTCGCCCGCGCACGCCGCCGACCAGTTGCTGTCCCAGGGCAGGCCGGCCACCGCCTCCTCGACCGAGAACGCGTCCTTCCCCGCGAGCGCGGCGGTCGACGGCAACACCGGCACCCGCTGGTCCTCGGCCTTCTCCGACCCGCAGTGGCTGCAGGTCGACCTCGGGTCCGTCCAGCAGCTCAGCAGCGTCACCCTGAACTGGGAGGCCGCCTACGCGAAGGCCTTCCAGATCCAGACCTCCACCGACGCCACCACCTGGACCACCGTCTACTCCACCACCACCGCCACCGGCGGCACCCAGAACCTGACCGTCACCGGCAGCGGCCGCTACGTCCGCCTCTACGGCACCGCGCGGGGCACCCCGTACGGCTACTCGCTCTGGGAGTTCCAGGTCTACGGCCCCGGGTCCACCACCCCGCCGGACGACTTCTGGGGCAGCACCAGCGACATCCCCGCGGCCAACAACGCCGTCGAGGTGAAGATCCTCAACCGCACCAACGGCAAGTACCCGGACAGCCAGGTGTACTGGAGCTTCAACGGCCAGACGCACTCCATCGCCGAGCAGCCCTACCTCGACATGCCGGCCAACTCCGCGGGCCGCATGTACTTCTACCTGGGCTCGCCCACCAGCTCGTACTACGACTTCATCGAGTTCACGGTCGGCAACAACGTCTTCAACGGCAACACCACCCGGGTCGACGCCTTCGGCCTGAAGCTGGCCATGCGCCTGCACACCAAGGACGGTTACGACACCGAGGTCGGCGAGAACCGGCAGACCTTCGCCGAGGACCGCGCCACCACCTTCCAGCGCTTCACGGACGCCGTTCCGAGCCAGTTCAAGGTGCTGGCCCAGACCCAGGCCCCGTACCGGATCATCGCGCCCGGCAGCGACCCGAGCTTCCGGGCGGGCGGCGCCAACGCGAACTACTTCACCTCGTACGCCCAGTCGGTGGGCGTCACCGCGGCCACCTCCGACATCTTCGGCTGCGCGGCCTCACTGGCGGCCGACCCGAACACGTGCGCCGCGCTCAACCGGCACGTCGCCACCCTGCCGGCCTCCCAGCAGTCCGACCCCGCGCAGTTCTACACGGCGGCACCGGCGAACTACTACGCCAAGTTCTGGCACGACAACGCCATCAACCACCTCGCCTACGGCTTCCCCTACGACGACGTGGCGGGCCAGTCCTCCTTCATCTCCCACGCCAACCCGCAGTGGCTCCTGGTCGCCGTCGGCTGGTAGCCGGCCCGGCGGAACGGGGCCGGGCCGGGGGTCCGGCCCCGTTCGTCAGGCCGTGGGGGCGCCGACCGTCCCGGGCTCCGCGTCCACGGCGGCGGCGTCGTTCAGGCCGAGCCTGAGGTGTTCGACGTGGTAGAGGGCCTGGTCGAGGAGTTCGGCGACGTGGTTGTCGTAGAGGGAGTAGACCACCGAGCGGCCTTTGCGGGTGCCCACGACCAGGTCCAGGTTGCGCAGCAGGCGCAGTTGGTGGGAGCAGGCGGACTGCTCCATGCCGACCTCCGCCGCGAGTTCGGTCGCGGGCAGCGGGCCTTCGCGCAGGCGGGCCAGGATGAGCAGCCGGGACGGGGTCGCCAGGGCCTGGAGCGTGGTGGCGACCTTGGCCGCGTTGGCCGCGGTGAGGCGGGCGCGCGGAACGTTTCCGGCCGGTTGTGCGGCTCCATGACCCATGCGCCCATCGTACAGACGCCACCCATGAACGAATGAATTGCTATTCATATGTTCCTGTATGGTGGCGGGATGTCTTCCACCCGTACCCGGATCCTGGCGCTGCCCGAGGCCCGCTGGGCGGCGGCCGCGCTGCTGCTGTTCCTGGCCGCGCTGCCGCTTCACCTGGCCTCGGCACCGGCCTGGTCGTGGGGCCCGCTGTTCACGGCCGTCTACGTCACCGGCGGCTGGGAGCCCGGCTGGGCCGGCCTGCGGGCCCTGCGTGCGCGGACCCTGGACGTGGACCTGCTCATGGTGGTCGCCGCGCTCGGTGCGGCGGCGATCGGGCAGGTGCTGGACGGCGCCCTGCTGATCGTCATCTTCGCCACCTCAGGAGCGCTGGAGGCGATCGCCACCGCCCGCACCGCCGACTCCGTGCGCGGCCTGCTCGACCTCGCCCCCACCACCGCCACCCGGCTCGCGGACGACGGCACCGAGGAGACCGTGCCCACCGGGGAACTGTGCGTGGGCGACACCCTCCTGGTACGGCCCGGCGAACGGGTCGGCGCCGACGGCCGGGTCCTGGACGGCGCGAGCGACGTCGACCAGGCCACCGTCACCGGCGAGCCGCTGCCGGTGGCCAAGGCGGCCGGGGACGAGGTGTTCGCCGGCACCCTCAACGGCACCGGCGCCCTGCGGGTGAAGGTCGAACGCGACCCGTCCGACTCGGTCATCGCCCGGATCGTCGCCATGGTCGAGGAGGCCGCCGGGACCAAGGCGCCCACCCAGCTCTTCATCGAGAAGGTCGAACAGCGCTACTCGATCGGGATGGTCGCCGCCACCGTGGTCCTGTTCGCGCTGCCCCTGCTGTTCGGCGCCGGGCTGCAGTCCACCCTGCTGCGGGCCATGACCTTCATGATCGTGGCCTCCCCGTGTGCCGTGGTCCTGGCGACCATGCCGCCGCTGCTGTCGGCGATCGCCAACGCCGGCCGGCACGGTGTGCTGGTCAAGTCGGCCGTCGTCATGGAACGCCTGGGCCAGGTGGACGCCGTCGCCCTGGACAAGACCGGCACCCTGACCGAGGGCACCCCGCGCGTCACCGACATCCGTCCGCTGACCGGGTCCGGGCCGGACGAGCAGGAGCTGCTGCGGCTCGCGGCGGCGGCCGAGCACCCGAGCGAGCACCCGCTGGCCCGCGCCGTCGTGGACGCGGCCCGCAGCCGAGGCCTGGACATCCCGGCCGCGGCGGGGTTCGCCTCCGCGCCCGGTACCGGTGTCACCGCCGTGGTGGCCGGCCGCAGGATCGAGGTCGGCAGCCCCGCCCGGCTGCCGGCCGACGGCAGCGCGCATCCGCCGGCCACCGTCGCCGCCGTCACCGCGGTCGCCGCCGGACTGGAGGAGCAGGGCCGCACCGCCGTGCTGGTCATGGCCGACGGTACGCCGGTCGGCGTGCTCGGCATCGCCGACCGGCTGCGCGCGGAGGCGGCGGCCACCGTCGCCGCGCTGGGCCGGCTGACCGGCAGCGCTCCGGTACTGGTCACCGGTGACAACCCGCGAGCGGCGGCCCGGCTGGCCGGCGAGGCCGGCATCACGGACGTCCGTGCCGGTCTCCTGCCGCAGGACAAGGTCACCGCGGTGCGGGAACTGGCGCGCGCCGGGCGGAAGGTGCTCGTCGTCGGGGACGGCGTCAACGACGCCCCCGCGCTCGCCGCCGCCCACACCGGCATCGCCATGGGCCGCGCCGGTTCCGACCTGGCCCTGGAGACCGCCGACGCCGTCGTCGTACGCGACGAGCTGGCGACGATCCCGGCCGTGGTCGCGCTCTCCCGCCGGGCCCGGCGCCTGGTCGTGCAGAACCTCGTCGTCGCCGGGCTGTTCATCGCCGGGCTGGTCGTCTGGGACCTCACCGGCGACCTGCCCCTGCCCCTGGGCGTCGCCGGGCACGAGGGCTCCACCGTGCTCGTCGGCCTCAACGGCCTGCGCCTGCTCGCGGACCGGGCCTGGGGCACGCCCTGAGGTCATGGTGAGGTCATGGCGAGGCCATGTCCTGAACTCGGCGGCTTTGGCCAGAACCAGTACCGTTTCCCCAGCGTCGTACGGCATGTGTGCCGATGGCCTGACCTGTGGGGGGACCACATGAGCGCCGAGATCTACTTCAGCAACAACTACCGGGATCTGTGCGAGCGCAACGGGACCGGTGCCGGGTTCCAGTTCGAGTTCTCCTGCTCCCGCTGTTACGACACCTGGCGCTCGCCGTTCGAGCCGTACACCGGAGAGCGGGCCGCGACCTGGGTGCGGAAGGGGGCCGACGTGGCGTGGGGGCTGCTCGGCCGTACCGGTACCGGGCTGTCATCGGCGGCCGAAGGGCTGGCGGGGGCCGGTTACGGGCGCGCCCGCGACGAGGCGTTCCAGCGGGCGATCGACAATGCGCAGGGGCACTTCAACCGCTGCGCGCGCTGCACCGACTACGTGTGCGGCCGCTGCTGGAACGCGGCCCAGGGGCTGTGTCTGCGCTGCGCTCCGGACACGGCGGCCGAGGCCATGGCAGCCCAGCAGCGCGGCCTCAACGACATGGCCTCGCAACGCGCGTACGCCGCGGGGCAGCAGACCGGGCAGGGCTACGACCCCAGCACGCCCCGCCAGTTGGTCTGCCCGCAGTGCCGCACCGAGACGCACGGCGCCGCCTTCTGCTCCGGCTGCGGCTACCAACTGGCCCGGTCCGAACAGTGTTCCTCCTGTTCCGCGGTGGTGCCGGACGGAGCGGCCTTCTGCCCGGGGTGCGGTTCACGCAGGTAGCGGGGCGGCACCCCGGCAGCGGGTGAGCGGGGCCGTCGTCGTGCGCTGGAGCCAGCGGGCGTCGATCTCGCGGCCGTCGGGGAGGGTGTGGCGTGGCGGTCCGTCGGCCGCCACGAAGCCGGCCTTCGCCAGGGCCCGGCCGCTCGCGGTGTTCGCCGGTTCGTGTCCCGCCCGCAGCGTCCGCAGTCCCAGGTGGGTGTGGCCGAGGACCGCGGCGGCCCGGAACAGTTCCGTGCCGAGCCCCAGACCGCGCGCCTCGGGCGCCAGCCATCCGCCGATCTCCCCGGTGCCGAGGTGCAGCACCGTGCACCCGGCGTACCTGCCGTCGTCCAGGCGTACGCCGACCAGCACCTCCTCCTCGCCGGAGTGGAGTTCATAGGGCTGGGCCAGCAGGTTCCTGAGGAACCGGGACCTCCGCAGGGTCTCGGTGTCGCCGGGAAGCAGCCGGAGCAGGCCTTCGCGGACGTCCACGTCGGCGACGACGCGGTCGCCCCAGCCGAGCCATCGCTGGGCCTCGGGGTCCGAGGCGGCGGCCGCGGCGGCGGCGAGGTCCAGTGTCGTCTCCGGCGTGTAGAGCAGGAGGCGGTCCGTGCGCAGGGTGTGCCGCCGGTGCCAGCACGGGCCGGGCAGCGGGAGCCTGGGAGCCGTCCGCCCGCGGCGCAACCGTGACCAGACCATGCGGCTCCCCCCTGGGCCCCTCGCGACCGTGGCGGAGTCTACTGCCACCGACGCCACCACCCGGATGCCGTGGTACCACTGGCCAGTATACCCTCCAGGGGTATATAACCGGATGGTCGCGATCGGCTGCGAAGGGCGGACACCATGCATGCGATCGGGCACGCGCTCTCCATCGCGGGGTCGATGACCTGGGAGATCACCTGGGCGCTGATCCTCGGCTTCACGCTCTCCGCGGTCGTGCAGGCCGTGGTGCGCCGGGAGACGGTCGTACGGCTGCTCGGGGACGACCGGCCCCGTACGCTCGCGCTGTCCGCGGGGTTCGGCGCCGCCTCCTCGTCCTGTTCCTATGCCGCCGTCGCCCTCGCCCGCTCCCTCTTCCGCAAGGGCGCGGACTTCACCGCGGCCATGGCCTTCGAGATCGCCTCCACCAACCTCGTGATCGAACTGGGCGTGATCCTGGCCCTGCTGATGGGGTGGCAGTTCACCGCCGCGGAGTTCGTCGGCGGCCCGATCATGATCGTCGTCCTCGCCGTGCTGTTCCGGGTCCTGCTGCGGGAGCGGCTGCTGCGCCGGGCGCGGGAACAGGCCGAGCGCGGGCTGGCGGGCTCCATGGAGGGGCACGCGGCGATGGACATGTCCGTGGGCGGCGAGGGCGGTTTCGTCCGCCGGCTCCTCTCCCGGGACGGGTTCACGTCCGTCTCCCACATCTTCGTCATGGAGTGGGCGGCGATCCTGCGCGACCTGGTGGCGGGCCTGCTGATCGCCGGGGCGATCGCCGCCTGGGTGCCGGACGACTTCTGGCAGAGCTTCTTCCTGGCCGGCCATCCGCTCGCGGCCAAGCTGACCGGGCCGCTGATCGGTCCGGTGGTGGCCATCGTGTCGTTCGTCTGCTCGATCGGCAACGTGCCGCTGGCCGTGGTGCTCTGGAAGGGCGGCATCAGCTTCGGCGGCGTCATCGCCTTCATCTACGCCGACCTGCTGATCCTGCCGATCCTCAACATCTACCGGAAGTACTACGGCGCCCGGATGGCCGCCTTCCTGCTGGGCACCTTCTTCGTCTCGATGGCGGTGGCCGGCTACGTCGTGGAGCTCGTCTTCGGCGGTCTGGGGCTGGTCCCCGACCAGGCCGACGCGAAGATCCCCGACGAGGGGATCAGCTGGAACTACACCACGTACCTCAACATCGCCTTCCTGCTGCTGGCCGCCGCGCTGGTCGTACGGTTCCTGCGCAGCGGCGGCCCGGCGATGCTGCGGATGATGGGGGGCTCGCCGGAGGGCGGGGAGCAGGGGGAGGCACCCGGGCACGAACACGGACACATGCACGACGCGGACTGAGTGGGCGCCCATCGGGGGAGAACGTCCGGGTCCGACCCGTTCGCCGGGGAGACATCGTGGAATTCGTGGAAGAGGAGATCACGTGGACCCCACCCGCGACCTCGCCGTCGCGCCCGCCGTGCGGGCCGTCTACGGGCCCCAGGACCTCAGCTCCGCACCGGCGTTCGCGGGCGGGTTCATCAACTTCGGCCACTGGGACGGGATCCCGCTGGACCGCCCGCTGACCGCCGAGGACCGGGTCCGCAGCCAGCGCAACCTCTACCGTCACGTGCTCGGCACCCTCGACGGGGCGGGCGCCCGCGCGGTCGAGGTCGGCTGCGGGCTGGGGATCGGCGCGGCGCTCGCGCTGGAGGAGTTCGGGTTCGCCGCCGTGACCGGTCTGGACATCCACCCCGAGCAACTGGAGCGGGCCCGCCGGGCCAACGCCGGTCTGCTCGCCCGCGCGCCGGAGCGGCTCGGCTTCGCGCACGGGGCGGCGGAGCGGATGCCGTTCGAGGACGGCCGGTTCGACCGGCTGTACTCGGTGGAGGCCGCCCAGCACTTCCGCGACCTGCCCGCGTTCGTCCGCGAGGCGGCGCGCGTCCTGCGCCCCGGCGGCCGGCTGGCCGTCACCAGCTTCTTCCTGCCGGCCGGTGCCGAGAACGCGGGCGGGGAACTGGCCGCGCGGCTGGAGAGCTTCGCGTCCGGCCTGGACGTGGCCCACCCGCTGGTGTCCCTGCTCGACGCCCTCGGCACCGCAGGCCTGACCGGCGTACGGGCCGAGTCGATCGGCACCCATGTCTGGCCGGGCCTGGACCGTTTCCTCGCCGGCGTCGACATGCCCGTGCAGTGGCCGCGCAACTTCCTGCCGGCGTACCGCGACGGCCTGCTGGACTACTACGTCGTCACGGCGGACCGCCCGCCGGCCGACGCCTGACCCGCGGGACGGCCACCCACGCCGCACGCACCGCACGCACCGCTGCGCCCGCTCGGGTGGCTCCGCGGTGCGTGCCGCGTGGCTGTCCCGTCCCGGCCGGGCCGACTTGATGATCATCGGTCCGTGACGACCTACGACGGCACTCGCACTGCCGGCCACCCACGCCGCACGGCGCCCGCCGTCGCAGCCGCCTCCCGGCACCCGGCCCTGGCCCGTGCCCGTGCCCGTGCTCTCGCCGCGGCCCTGACTCTGCTCTGCTGCTCCCTGCTGACCGGCCTGTCGGCCGCACCACCCGCGGCCGCACAAACCGGGGCCCGGTCGGCAGCACGCCCGCCGACGGATGCCGAAGCCCGCACCGACGCCTACCTGACGTCGCTGCGGACGGCCCAGGACCCCGGCGCCCTGCGCAGGTTCTTCCGCAAGCTGCCCAAGGGCGGCGACCTGCACAACCACCTCTTCGGTGCGGTCAGGACCGAGTACCTGATCGCGCTCGCCGCCGAGGACGGGCTGTGCATCGACACCGCGACGCTGACCGCCGTCGTACCGCCCTGCGGCCCCGGCACCCGGCCGGCCGCCGACGCCCGTGAGGACCGTGACTTCCGCGAGGCGATCCTGCGGGCCTGGTCCATGTACGGCTTCCCGCCGGACCAGAGCGGCCACGACCATTTCTTCGCCACGTTCGACAAGTTCGGGCTGGTGCCCTCGCTCCATCCGGGCAAGGTGCTCGCCGAGGTCGCCGACTCGGTCGCGGCGCAGCACCAGTTCTATCTGGAGACCATGGTCAACCCGGCCTCCGACCGCGCCGAGCAGCTCGCCGACGAGGTCGGCTGGGACCCCGACCTCGCCGCCCTGCACGCGAGGCTCGTCGGAAGCGGCCGGCTCGACGAGGTGGTCGCCGACGCGCGCCGGGCGACGGACGACGCCGACGCCGAGTTCCAGGCCGCCGCCCGCTGCGGCACCGACCGTCCCCGCCCCGGCTGCAAGCTCACCGTGCGCTTCGTCTACCAGGCCTTCCGCGGCGAGTCACGGGAACGCGTCTTCACCGAACTGGCCCTCGGCATGCGGCTCGCCGAACGCGATCCCCGTTTCCTCGCCGTCAACCTCGTGCAACCCGAGGACGGGCCCGTCGCGCTCGCCGACTACACCCTGCAGATGCGCATGGTGAGGTACCTGCACACGGTCTACCCGAGGGCGCATGTCACCCTGCACGCGGGCGAGTTGCGGCCCGGACTGGTGCCGCCGGAGGACCTGCGGTTCCACATCCGGGAGGCCGTGGACATCGCCGGCGCCGAGCGCGTCGGCCACGGCGTGGACCTCCGCCACGAGGACGACTGGCAGCGGACGGCCCGCACGATGGCCGCCCGGCAGATCGCCGTCGAGGTGCCCTTCACCAGCAACGCGCAGATCCTCGGTGTGCGCGGCGCCGCGCACCCCTTCGACACCTACCGGTCGTACGGGGTGCCGGTCGTCCTGGCCACCGACGACCCCGGCGTCTCCCGCACCGACATCAGCCACGAGTACCAGTACGCCGCCGAGACCTACGGCCTGACGTACCCGGAGCTCAAGGACCTGGCCCGCGCCTCCCTGGAGTACGCCTTCCTGCCCGGCGGCAGCCTGTGGCGGGGCAACCCCACGCGTGACGGCTACCGTCCGGTCGCCGCGTGCGCCGGGCAGCTGCCCGGCAGCGGGCGTGTGCCGGGGCCGGAGTGCCGGGCCCTGCTCGACGCGAGCGCGAAGGCTGCGGTGCAGTGGCGTGAGGAGGCCGCGTCGGTGTCGTTCGAGCGGACCTTCGGCCGGGCCGCGTCACGACATTGAAAGTGCCGCGATAGGCCGTGTGTCGACTGCGGCGCCGTCGTGGCTGGTCGCGCAGTTCCCCGCGCCCCTTCAGGGCGCTGCCGGACCCGCCTAGTCTGCACTGGTGACCACCACCGAGACCCCCGAGCTCACTCTCCTGCCCCGAGTCGCCTGCCGTGGACGGGAGATCACCGCGCCCCGGCTGCGCGGGCTGCTGGCGCTGCTCGCGGCGGACCTGCGCACCGGCTGCAGCACCGGGCGGCTGGTGGAGGGGCTGTGGCCGGACGAGCTGCCGGAGCGGCCGGGCAAGGCGGTGCAGATCCTGGTGTCCCGGCTCAGGTCGCAGCTGGGTGCCGAGCTGGTCCTGAGCACGCCGACGGGGTACCGGCTGGGGCTGGACGAGATGGGGGTCGACAGTTCCGCGCTCCTCGTGCACGAGGCGGCCGCCGGCGAGCGCGCCCGGACCGGGGACCACGAAGGATCCCTGGCGCGGGCCGTCGCGGGGCTGGCGCTGTGGGACGGGAGCGTGGGCGCCGGGGCGGACGAGGAACTGCACGACCCGGTGGTGGCGCTGCGGGCCGAGCGGGTGCGGGCGCACCGGGCGCTGGTGCGCTCCCATGCCCTCGCGCTGGCCCGGCTGGGACGGCGGGCGGAGGCCAGCGCACCGCTGGCCGAGCTGAACCGGGAACTGCCGCGGGACGAGGAGGTGCTGGCGGAACTGCTGCGCTGCGAGGCCGCCGGCGCGGGCCGGGCCGCGGCGCTGACCCGGTACGACGGCTACCGGCGCCGGTTGCGGGACGAGCTGGGGACTGACCCGGGGCCGCAACTCCGGGCCGTGCACCAGGAGTTGCTGAGCGCGGACGCGGCGCCGGTCCGGCACGGGGTGCCGCACGAGCCGAACCCGCTGCTGGGCCGGGACGCCGACGTCGCCGCCGTGGCCGGGCTGCTGCGGGGCGCCCGGGTGGTCACCGTCGTCGGGCCGGGCGGGCTGGGCAAGACCCGTCTCTCGCACGCGGTGAGCCGGGCGGCCGAACAGCCCGTCGTCCACTTCGTCACGCTGGCCGGTGTCACCGACGACGACGTGGCGGACGAGGTCGCCTCTGCCGTCGGCGGCGGGGAGGGCCGCCAGCTCCCGGGCGGCGGCAAGGACACGGTGAGCGGGATCGTCGCCGCGCTGGGTCCCCGACCGGCGCTGCTGGTGCTCGACAACTGCGAGCACGTGATCGCCGGCGCGTCCGCTCTCGTACAGGCGCTGATATCACGGTCGAAGGAGCTGCGGGTGCTCGCCACCAGCCGGGCCCCGCTCGGCCTGACCTCGGAGTCGGTGTACGCACTGCCGGAGCTGTCCCTGGCGACCTCCGTCGAGCTCTTCGGGCAGCGGGCGCGGGCCGCCCGGCCCGGCGTGGACCTGCCCGCCGACCGGGTCGCCGAGATCTGCCGTCATCTGGACGGGCTGCCGCTGGCCGTGGAGCTGGCCGCGGCCCGGGTGCGGGTGCTCTCCGTGGCCGACATCGCGCACCGGCTGCGGGACCGTTTCGCGCTGCTGCGCGGCGGCGCCCGGGACGCGCCCGAGCGGCACCGCACGCTACGGGCCGTGGTCGAGTGGAGCTGGAACCTGCTGGAGCCCGGGGGACGGGCGGCGCTCCGCGCACTGTCGGTGTTCCCCGGCGGCTTCGACGCGGCCGCGGCGGAGTACGTGGTCACGGCCACCGACGGCGAAGGCGACGGCGACGGCGACGGCGACGGCCTGGACTCGATGGAGCTGCTGGAGCAGTTGGCCGGGCAGTCGCTGATCAAGGTGGGTGAGGGTCCGGCCGGGGTGCGCTTCCACATGCTGGAGACGCTGCGGGAGTTCGGCGCCGCCCGGCGGGCCGAGGCGGGTGAGGACGAGGCCGTGACGGGCCGGTTCCTCGCCTGGGCCCGGGACTTCGGCCGGGCCCACCACGCCGGGATGTACAGCGCCGACGCGCTGTCCTCCTTCGACCGCGTCCGCGCCGAGCAGGACAACCTCGTCCTCGCGCTGCGGCACGCCCTGGCCCGCTCCGACGGGCCGGCCACCGCCGCCGTCACCGCCGTACTGGCCTCCCTGTGGTCCGTCGGCAACAGCTACACCCGGTTCGTCACCCTCGCCGCCGAGACCGGCGGGCCGCTGTCCCACTTCCGCCCGGGACCGGAGCACCCCGAGGACGTGGAGACGGCCCGGAGCGCGGCGGCGGTCTGCGCGGCCGGTCTCTTCATGGGCTACGGCCCGCACGCCGCACGGCAGCTCGTCACGCTGCGCCGCCTGCCGCCCGTCCCGGCGGACACCGTGCCGCGGGCCCTGGCCGCCGTGCTGTGCGCGGCCCCCGACATGCGCCCGCCTCGGTACGAGCGGCTGGAGGAGCTGTGCGACGCCGGCGAGCCGCTGCTGGCGGGCATCGCGGCGGGCGTCGCCAGCTACCTGTGGGAGTCCGCGTACGAGACGGAGCGCGCCCTCCACTACGCCCGCCGGATGGCCACAGCGGTGGGGCCGCTCGGCAACCCGATCATGATGCTGCTCAGCCACGGGCGGATCGGCGAGCTGTGCCTCAAGACGGAACGCGGGGCGGAGGCGTACGACCATCTCCGGGCCGCGGACGCGCTCGGTGACGCCGGTACCTGGTCGGACGCGATCGGCGTCCGCTTCGCGCTGGTCTCCGCCTGCCTGCAGCGCGGGGAGATCGAGGAGGCGGAGTACTGGCTGGGCCGCGCCGCCCCGGACCGGCAGCCGGGCTCTCCCGAGGCCTTCACCCCCGAACTGCTCCAGGCCCGGGCGGAGATCGCGCTGGCCCGGGGGCTGACCGAGGTCGGCCTCGGCCTCTGGCGGCAGGCGGCACTCGGGATCCGGGAGGCCAGTGCGCAGGCCGCGGACGATCCCTTCCTGGACTCGTGGTCTCTCCACCTGCAGGCGGCCGCGCTCGCCGCGCACGCGCAGCACGGCCGGCTGGAACCGGTCGCCGAGCTGGCCGGGCAGCTGCGCGAACGGCTGCTCGGGATGCTGTCCGGCAACGCTTCCGGCGCCGGGGACCTGCTGGAACTGCCGGTCTACGGCGCGGTGTTGCTCGCGCTCGGCCACGCGGGGCTGGCCAGTGGCGACACGACGGCGGTACGGCTGCTGGCGCTGGCGGAGGTGCTGCCGGTGATGCGGGACCTGCCCACGCTCTCCTCGGCCCGGTCCCGGGAGGCGGCCGAGAACGCGGACAGGGCCGCGTACGCCGACGCGAGGTCGGGGTACGCGGCCCTGGAGCCGGATCAGCTGCGGGCGGCGGCCCGCCAGGCGCTGCACGGGCTCACTGCCGGGGCTCACGGTTGAACCGCGCCTTGGACCACAGGTAGCCCAGCACGGTCAGGCCCAGGCCCCAGGCGAGGGCGAGCACCGCGTTCTTCGTGCCGATCTCGCTGCCCAGCAGCAGACCGCGCAGGGTCTCGATGAAGGGCGAGAAGGGCTGGTACTCGGCGAACCAGCGGAACCAGCCCGGCATGGCGTCCACCGGGACGAACGCGCTGGACAGGAAGGGCAGCATCACCAGCGGCGTCCCGATGTTGCTGGCGCCCTCGGCGTTGGGGCTGATCAGGCCGATGCCGACGGCGAGCCAGGTCAGCGCCAGGCTGACCAGGGCCATCAGGCCGGCCGCCGCGAGCCACTCCACCGGCGACGCGTCGGGCCGGAACCCGATGGCGAGCCCGATGCCCAGGACCAGGACCAGCGCCATCATCGTCTGGATCACGCTGCCGACCACGTGGCCGATCAGCACCGAGGCGCGGGAGATCGCCATGGTGCGGAAGCGGGCCATGATGCCCTCGGTCATGTCGGTGGCCACGGCCACCGCGGTGCCGAGCGAGGTCATGGCCGCGGTCAGGAAGAGGATGCCGGGGACGAGGTAGGCGACGTACTCGGACCGGTCGGCGTGGCCGCCGGTGATGCCGGCGCTCATCACGTTGCCGAAGACGTAGACGAAGAGCAGCAGCAGGATGACCGGGGTGAGCAGGAGGTTCAGGGTGAGGGAGGGGTAGCGGCGGGCGTGCAGGAGGTTGCGCCGCAGCATGGTGAGGTTGTCGCGGAGGGCGTAGGAAGCGGTGCTCATCGGACGGTCTCCTTGTCGGCGGTGCCGGCGTTGCTGGCGGTGTCGTCGGTGCTGCCCGTCAGGGCGAAGAACACGTCGTCCAGGTCGGGGGTGTGCACGGAGAGCTCGTCGGCCTCGATACCGGCGGCGTCGAGCCAGTCGAGGATGGCGCGCAGCTCGCGCTGGCTGCCGCCGCTGGGGATCTGCAGGGTGAGGGCCTCGTCGTCGCGGGTGGTCTCGCGGAGCGCGGTGGCCGCCTGCTCGTAGGCCACCGGGTCGGAGAACCGCAGCCGTACGTGACCGCCGGGCACCAGCCGCTTCAGCTCCTCGGCGCTGCCCTCGGCGACGAGCCTGCCGCCGTTGAGCACCGCGATGCGGTCGGCGAGCTGGTCGGCCTCCTCCAGGTACTGGGTGGTGAGGAAGACGGTGGTGCCGCCGGAGACCAGCTCGCGGATGATCTGCCACATGGTGTGCCGGGAGCGCGGGTCGAGGCCGGTGGTCGGCTCGTCGAGGAAGATGATCCGCGGGCTGCCGACCAGGGTCATGGCGATGTCGAGCCGGCGCTTCATGCCGCCGGAGTAGGTGGAGGCGGGCTTCTTCGCGGCCTCGGTGAGGTCGAACCGCTCCAGCAGTTCGGCGGTGACCTGCCGTCCCTCCTGCTTGGAGAGGTGGTGCAGGTCGGCCATGAGGAGCATGTTCTCCTCGCCGGTGATCAGTCCGTCCACGGCGGAGAACTGGCCGGTGACCCCGATGGCGGCCCGTACCGCCTGGGCCTCGGCGGTGAGGCCGTGCCCGGCGATCCGGGCCTCGCCGCCGTCGGCGGAGATCAGGGTGGACAGGATGTTGACCACCGTGGTCTTGCCCGCGCCGTTCGGCCCGAGGAGGGAGAAGATCGTGCCGGCGGGCACCCGGATGTCGATGCCGTCGAGGACGGTCTTGTCCCCGTAGGCCTTGCGCAGCCCGGTGGCCGCGATCGCGAGTTCGTGTTCGTTCGTCGTCATGCCGCAGAGCGTGCCGCCGCGGCGGTTCAGCCCGGCTTCAGCCCGGTTTCAGCCGGGCGGGACGGCCTCGGAGCACTGAAACCGGCGGCGTTCCATACATTTCCCATAGGAATGGTGGTTAAGGTCCCCCACCATGGATTCCACTGTTCCGATCGTCATCGCGGGAGCCCTGGTCGGTTTCGCCGTAGGGCTCACCGGCATGGGCGGCGGAGCGCTCATGACGCCGATCATGGTGATGGTGTTCGGGGTGAATCCCACCGCGGCCATCGGCAGCGACCTGGCCGCCTCCGTGTTCATGAAGCCGTTCGGCGCGCTGATCCACCAGCGGGCCGGCACCGTGCGCTGGGACATCGTGCGCTGGCTGCTGCCGACCGCCGTCCCGGCCGCCTTCGGCGGCGTGTTCCTGCTCCGCGCGCTCGGCGACGGCGACGACCTGCAGCAGCGCGTCAAGTACGTCGTCGGTACGGCGCTGATGCTCGCCGTCGTGGGCATGCTCGCCCGCATGTGGCTCGACCGCCGCCGCACCGCCGCGGACGCCACGGACGGGGAGGGCGGGGAGGACGGGGAGGACGCCCGGGTCCCCGTACGGCCCGCGGCCACGCTGCTCATCGGACTGGTGGGCGGGGTGATCGTCGGGATGACCTCGGTCGGCTCGGGCTCCCTGATCATCGTGATGCTGATGCTGGCCCACCCGCGGCTCAAGGCCAACCACCTCGTCGGTACGGACCTGGTGCAGGCCATCCCCATGGTGGCCGCGGCCGCCCTGGGCCACCTGCTCGTCGGCGACGCCGACCTGGGGCTCGCGGCGACGCTCCTGATCGGCGCCATCCCCGGGGTGCTGCTCGGCTCCCTCGTCTCCAGCCGGGTCGCCGGATCCACGGTGCGCTGGGCCCTGGTCGTGCTGCTCACCGGGTCCGGTCTTGCGATGCTGAAGGCGTCGTCCACCGTCGTGCTGCTCGGGTGCCTGACCATGGCCCTGCTCGGCGCGCTCGCCGCCGTACGCGACCGGCGCTCGGCGCGCCCCGGGGCGTCGGAGACGTCGGAGACGTCGGCAGCAGCGGAGATGGCGGGCGTCCCCGGCTCCCGGTGACCGGGGGGCTCCCGACTCGCGGGTGCCACCGCTCCCGCGCGACCATGGGCAGAAGTCGAGTCGCCCCCCGAAGGAGCGGGCATGAGACGAAACCGACTGCTCACCTCGGCCGCGGTACTGGGCGCGGCCGTCGCCCTGGGCCCTGCGGCGCCCCACACCGCCTCGGCCGCCCCCGGCCAGAGCTGTTCCTACGTGGCATCGGGCTACCGGCCGACGCTGACGTACGGCGCCACCGGAGCGGCGGTCAGACAGGCGCAGTGCCTCAGCAACGCGTGGGGCGGGCAGCCGCCCAAAGTCGCCCCCGACGGGTTCTACGGCACGGTCATGCAGCAGAAGATCGAGTGGATCCAGACCTGCCACGGCCTGCCGGCCAGCGGAGTCGTCGAGGGCCGCACCTGGCACGTGCTGTACCACCCGGCCCTGGACTGCTACGTCCCCTACCCGTCCTGATCCCCACGCTGATACCCACGCTGATCTCCGTCCTGATCCCCGTCCTGAACCGCCCCCGGCCCGTGTCTCCCGCCTTCCCCGTTAGGGTGTTGTTAAAGAAAGTGCAAAGAACCAGCGGGGCGAGACGACGAGACAGGGGAGACAGCCTTGGGGGCTCCACGCCTGAGCAGGACGCCGTTGCCGGGAATCGGGGTTCGTTACGACCTCACCACGCGGGAGCAGGACAAGGTGTCCGTGGTCGCGCACCGGGACGGTTCACGGACTCTGAGCGCCTACCACCGGGACGACCCCGACGCCTGCGCCCTGTCGCTGCGGCTGTCCTCGGGCGAGACGGCGGCCCTCATCGACGCGCTGATGCCGATGCACCACAGCCCGAACCTGCTGTCCACCACCGACCTGGGGCTGGTGGCCGAGCGGATCGAACTCTCCGCCACCTCGTACTGGAACGGCCGGCTCCTTGCCGAGACCCGGATGCGGACCGACACCGGCGTCTCCATCGTCGCCGTGCTGCGCCGCGCAGAGGCGGTCCCCTCCCCCACCCCCGGCTTCCGGCTCGCCGGCGGGGACACGCTCATCGTGATCGGCACCCGTGAGGGCGTCGACGCGGCCGCCGCGATACTCGGGCGGGAGTGAGTCCGCGTGCACGACTCCTCCGTGTTCCTGATCGAGTTCGGTGCGATCATCCTCGGTCTCGGCCTGCTCGGCCGGCTCGCCGGACGCCTCCGCTTCTCGCCCATCCCCCTCTACCTGCTGGCCGGGCTCGCCTTCGGCGAGGGCGGGCTCTACCCGCTCGGCACCAGCGAGGAGTTCGTCGCGATCGGCGCCGAGATAGGCGTAGTACTCCTTCTCCTCATGCTCGGCCTGGAGTACACGGCCAGCGATCTCGTCTCCAACCTCAGGACGCAGTACCCGGCGGGCCTGGTCGACGCCGCGCTGAACGCGCTGCCCGGTGCCGCGATGGCCCTGCTGCTGGGCTGGGGCCCGGTGGCGGCCGTGGTGCTGGCCGGCGTCACCTGGATCTCCTCCTCCGGAGTCATAGCCAAGGTCCTCGGCGACCTGGGGCGGCTCGGCAACCGGGAGACCCCGGTGATACTGAGCATCCTGGTCCTGGAGGACCTCTCCATGGCCGTCTACCTGCCGATCATCACCGCGCTGCTGGCCGGCGTCGGTCTCGCGGCGGGCAGCCTCACGCTGGCGGTCGCCCTCGGGGTCGCGGGGCTGGTCCTGCTGATCGCCGTCCGCTACGGCAGGCACATCTCGCGGTTCGTCTCCAGCGACGACTCGGAGAAGCTGCTCCTGGTGGTCCTGGGCCTGACCCTGCTGGTCGCGGGCATCGCACAGAAACTCCAAGTCTCCGCCGCGGTGGGCGCGTTCCTCGTCGGCATAGCGCTCTCCGGCGAGGTGGCGGAGGGCGCCCACCACCTCCTGGCGCCCCTCCGTGACCTGTTCGCCGCGGTCTTCTTCGTCTTCTTCGGCCTGCACACCGACCCGTCGAGCATCCCGCCGGTGCTGCTGCCCGCGCTCGCCCTGGCGACCGTCACCACGCTGACGAAGATCGCCACCGGTTACTGGGCCGCGAAACGCGCCGGGATCCCGGCCAAGGGCCGCTGGCGGGCCGGCGGCACGCTGGTCGCCCGCGGCGAGTTCTCCATCGTCATCGCGGGCCTCGCCGTCACCGCCGGCATCGAACCCTCCCTGGGCCCCCTGGCCACGGCCTACGTCCTCATCCTCGTCATCGTGGGCCCCCTCACCGCCCGCTACACCGAACCCCTGGCCCGCCGCCTCACCGGCCGGTCCCCGACAGCGGAGCCCCTGCCGACCGACGCCCCGGTCCCGGAGACCACGGTGCCCGGCCAGGACGCGGTGGGCCGGACGTGACCGGGCTCAGCGGCAACCCCGGTCACGGCGAGGCGATGAGCACCTCCGCCCACACCGTCTTGCCCACGGGGTGACGCGGCGTGCACCCCCACCGCAGGGCCAGGACGTCCACCAGGAGCAGGCCGCGCCCCGACTCCCCGTCAGGAACGCACGAGGGCGCAGCGGCAGGCGGCCTCCGCACGGAGTCGGCGTCCGCGACCTCGACACGGACCAGACCGACCGCGGAGTCGACATGATCCGATCCGTGAGGGAGGACAACCACCGTGGAGCGAAGGTCCCGTCCCGATCCGAACGGCGCCGCCTGGCGCAGGAGCAGCTACAGCAATCAGGAGGGGGGCGACTGCGTGGAGGTGGCCGACGGGTTCCCCGGCGCCGTCCCCGTCCGTGACAGCAAGGTCCCGGCCGGTCCGTCCCTGACCTTCGAGGCCCGCTCCTGGGCCCTGTTCATAGGCGAGTTGAAGGCGGGCCGGCGCCACCGCGTCTGAGCCTGCCGGGTGCCGGTCACGGCCCGCCTTCCCGGTCCGCCGGATCCTGGATCGCGAGGATCCGGCGGGCCGCTGACCTCCCCAGAGAACCGGGGGAAAGAACTGCCCGCCCGCCCACCCTCCCGCGCGCCGAAGCCCGCGTCACCCGTCCGAGTGACCGGCTTGCAGGGGCGGGATACGGGCGGTTACGTTCACCGCGACAACCGCAAGCAGATACGGCCCCCGGCCGGGATTGCCGTCCCGAACGAGGGCCTGACCGATCAGGAAGAGCAGAACTTCCCGATGGCTGAGCCGCAGTCTAACGCGCGCCTGCGCGCCGACGCCGGAGCACCGACCTCCGGCGTGATCCACGTCCGCACCCGCCTCACGGCCGACTTCACCGTGATCTCCAACGCCCTCGCTCAACGGCGCGGGAGCGCGGTCACGGTCGGAGTGGCGACGTACATCCTCTCCCTGCCCGACGGCACCGCCGTGAGCATCACCGCCCTGTGCGAGCACTTCGACGAGGGCGAGATCCTCATCTCGCGAGCGCTCAGGGAATTGGAAGAGGCCGGGTACCTGGAGCGCCGCCGCGAGCGCCTGCCCTCCGGGCAGATCCGTACCCGGACGTACTTCTACGACGTCCCCGGCGGCTCCCCCGCCCCGGAGCCTCCCGAGCCGCCGAAGCCGCCCCGCCCCCGTAGGACAACGCCCGCGAGCGGCCCGGTAACCGCGCAACCAGCGGCGCACACACCCCAACCGTCCGAGGCGGGGCCGGAGACGGAGACGTCGGCTTCGCTCGCCGATGCCGACCCGCGGGCCATCGCCGTACTCACGGCACTGCGCCGCGTCGATCCGCGACTGATCCTTTCCGGGCAGGAGGCCGCACGACTCGCACCGGCGGTCTCCGAATGGCTCGCGGCCGGCGTCGACGCGCCCCGGCTCACCGAGTTCCTCACCGCAAGGCTGCCCGACCGTTTCCGAGCCCGCCCGGCAGGCATCCTCGCCTTCCGCCTGCGCGAGACGCCCCTTCCCGCCCCGCCCCCACTCCCGTCGAAGCGTCTCGCGGACCGCCCGACCGTCCCGCCCTTCCAGACCTGCGACGGCTGCGACCGGGCGTTCCGCGCGCCGGAACGCGGACGTTGCCGGGACTGCCGGGCCGGGAACGATCTCCGTGCGGCCGGTTGAGCTGGTGGCCGGGTGTGCGGTCCACCCGCAGGTGGGCGGCTTGATGCGCAACGATGCGAAACCCGGCATCAGGAGGAGGTGGGGCATGGTCGACAGATTCACGGACGGACTTCTGACACCCAGGGAAACGACCTCCTACCTTGAGATTCCGCAGTCGACTCTCGCCACGTGGCTGAAGGGTCAGGCCGCCGGAGCGCCGCTGGTCCACCAGGTGGAGCCGGTGCGGAGGGGGCAGCCTTCCGTTCCGTTCATCGCAGTGGCCGAGGCACACGTCCTTCGTTCTCTGCGTTCGCTGGGTCTCCGCATGAGCGAGATCAGGGAGGCGGCCGCCACGGTACGGGACGCCTTCGACACCCCGTACGGTCTTGTGTCCAAGCGGATCGCCACGGACGGTGTGGACATCTTCGTCGAGCACGGGTGGGGGGATCTCCGAAGAGCCCGGGACGGCCAAGTTCCCATCAAGGAGGTGGTCTCCGACTACCTCCGTTACCTCACCTGGGAGCCCGGCGAGGACTTCCCCTCCAGCCTGCGACTGCGACAGTATCCGGAGTCCGTCCCCGTCGTGATCGATCCGCGGTTCGGCCACGGTCTTCCTGTGGTGGCCGCCAACCGAGTCACGGTGAAGGCGATCACCGACCTCTGGGAGGCCGGGGAAACGGTCGAAGACATCGCTTACGACTACGACATGACGCCTGAGCAGGTGGATGCCCTCTGCCAGGCAGTGGTGCACCTTGCCGCCTGAGTTCTTCCTCGACCGGAATCCCGGTCGTCGTGTCGCCGAGGGGCTGAGGACCTGCGGGTGGACGGTTCACCGGATCGGAGACGTCTTCCCTGACGACGGGCAGGACGTTCCCGACGAGAAGTGGATCACCTACGGTCTCGACCGATCCTGGGTCCCGCTCTCGAAGGACGGACGGATCAAGGCCCGGGACCTGGAGATCCAGCCTGTCCTGGAGCGTGAAGCAGTGCTGTTCTACCTCGACAACCAGCAGCTTCGCAGCAGCGAGATGGTCGAACGGCTCGTCGCACGCGTCGATGCGATCCATCGGGCCCTTGAGAAGGGCGGTCCGGCGGCGTACGCCGTGCGCCACGACCGTATCGAGCGCACCTGGCCGTGAGGGCCTCGACCCACTGATCAGGCCGAGCTACGCGCCGGGCGAAAGACCACACCGCGCGGCTGCCTTCACCCCACGGTGGTGACCATGCTGAACCGAGTAGCCGTCCTGTCCGACATTCACGGCGTACTGCCGGCCTTGGAGGCCGTACTCGCCGAACCGGACGTCAGCACCGCCGATCACATCGTGCTCACCGGCGACATCACCGCCGGCCCGCAACCGACCCAGGTTCTCGACCTGTTGACCAGCCTCGGCGACCGCGTCATCTGGATCAGCGGCAACGCCGACCGCGAACTCCTCGAATTCCGACGGGGGCAACGCGACACCATCCCCGATCCCATTGCCCCCTGGGCAGCCTCGCAGCTCCGTGAGGACCATCTCGACCTTCTCGGCTCGTTGCCACGATCACTCTCTCTGCCCGTGAACGGCTTGGGAATGGTGCTGTTCTGCCATGCCACCCCTCGCGACGACGAAGAGGTCGTCCTTGTCGACTCCCGCCTCGACCGCTGGAGGGAAGTCTTCGACGGGCTCGACACCGACATCCGCACCGTGGTCTGCGGCCATACCCACATGCCGTTCGTCCGTCTCGCCCACGGCAGACTTGTGATCAACCCAGGCAGCATCGGAATGCCCTACGGACGAACCGGAGCACACTGGGCCCTCCTGGGCCCGGGAGTCGAACTTCGCACCACGAACTTCGATATCCAGAGCGCAGTCACCCGACTCAGCCAGGACTCGTCCTACCCCGATATCACCGAATGGGCCGACTACTTCCTGCACGCACGCGCGACCGACGCCGACGCCCTCGCGGCCTTCGCCCCACGGGACGGACGCGACCACAGGCCGTGACAGGCTCGTCAGTTGTTCCAGGTCTCGTCGTACGGGTCGGCCGGTGTCGGGATCGGCTTGGCGTCGGTGACCTGGAGGAACGGGATCGGGCCGTTGTTCACCGGGTCGCGGGTCTGCTTGGTGGTGTAGGTGCCCGTCACCTGGAGCCAGGCGTCCGGCTGCAGGACCGGGGGGATCTTGCCGGTCAGGCCCACCTTCACGGGCTGGGCGTCCGCCGCGCAGCAGTTGAGGGCCATGCGGACGAGATACGGGGTGCCGGCCGAGTCGACGGCCACGAAACCGGCGATCCGGACCTGGCGGCCGGCCAGCGAACGGCCGTGGTCGTAGGCCGCGCGGCCCGCGTAGTCGACCAGGTTGAGCGGTATCGGGTCGGACTTGGGCAACTTCAGGTAGCCGTACGGCTGTTGCAGGGCCGTGCCGGTGCGCAGCGCGCTGTAGGAGCCGAGCGCGGGCGGGGCGACGAGGATCAGGGCGAGGAGGGGGAGGACCAGCAGCCAGGAGATCCGGGGTTCCGGGTGCGCATGTGCTTCGTGTTGCGCCTCGGGCTGCGTCTCGTGCTGGGCCTGGGACTGTGCCTCGTGCTGGGCCTGGGACTGTGCCTCGGACGTGGCCTCCTTCCGGGCGCGGGCGCGCTTCCACTCGTACCACGCCGTCGCCAGCGCCGAGACGATCAGGACGGCGCCCGCGGCCAGCACCAGCGGCTGCAGGCCCGCCTTGACGTAGCGCAGGTAGAGGTTGGTCCCGCCCGCGTGCAGCAGGGCCGCGCCGACCAGGAACATCACGGCCGCCTGTGCCTGCCGGTTCACAGCAGCACCGCCCCGGTCAGGACCGCGCCCGCGATCGCCGCCACGAAGGTGGCCGGGGCGAAGCGCAGGGCGAAGCCGCGGCCGAAGGTGCCCGCCTGCATCGCGAAGAGCTTGAGGTCGATCATCGGGCCCACGATCAGGAACGCCAGCTTCGCGGTGAGCGAGAACTGGGTCAGGGAAGCCGCCACGAACGCGTCCGCCTCCGAGCAGATGGACAGGAGTACGGCCAGGATCGACAGGGCGAGGATCGCGACCACCGGGTTGGCGGCCGCCGTACGCAGCCACTCCGCCGGGGCCACCGCCTTCAGCGTCGCCGCCGCCATCGCGCCGAGCACCAGGAAGCCGCCCGCCTGCATGGTGTCGTGCCGGACCGAGGACCAGAACGCCTCCCCCTTGGTCTCGCCCTCGTGGTGCGCGTGCGCCGGCAGCCGTAGCCAGTCGGTACGGCCGAGCCGCTGCCACAGCCAGCCCATCGCGCAGGCCACCAGCAGGCTGCCGGCGAAGCGGCCCACGACCATCTCGGGGTTGCGCGGGAACGCCACCGCCGTCGCGGTCAGCACGATCGGGTTGATCGCGGGGGCGGAGAGGAGGAAGGCGATGGCCGCGGCGGGAGTGACGCCCCGGCGGACCAGGGCGCCGGCCACCGGGACCGACGCGCACTCGCAGCCCGGGAGGATCACCCCGGCCAGGCCCGCGACCGGCACCGCCAGGGCGGGGTGGCCGGGCAGGGCGCGGGCGAAGAAGGAGGGCGGGACGAAGACCGCGATAGCGGCGGAGAGGAGCACACCGAGGACGAGGAACGGGAGCGCCTGGACGACCACCGCCACGAACACCGTCATCCAGCTCTGCATCACCGGCTTCGACAGCGCGCCGCGCACCGGCCCCTGGAACACCACGACCACGAGGAGGAGCAGGGTCAGGGCCAGCGGGGAGTTGAGGTGCCAGCCCTCCTGGTCGGGCGGGGTGCGGGGGCCGTCGGCGCCGGGGGTCCCGTCCTCGGGCGCAACCCCGGGCGGGGCGGCTTTCTCGGTGATGGCCACGGGTCGGATACCTCCGGCACTTCGGTCAGATCAGGGATTATGCTCCCTCACCTTCCCTACGGGCGGTCAGGGGCGGCTGTTCACCTCGTTGCTGGAACCATGCGTCCCGTTGAGGCAGTCTTTTCCCTTGTGGCGAGCGTTCCTTATCAAGGTGGTGGCGGTCCGGCCCAGATGGTGGTGTGCGGGGACGACGGACTCGCGCACCGGCTGGCCGCCGAGTTGCGCACGGTCTACGGCGAACAGGTCACCCTTGTCGTACCGCCGAACGTGCGCATCGCGCGGCCGCCGGTCGTCGGACGCGCCCGGGCAGCCTCGGCCGCGCTGTTCGACCGGGTGGTCAGCGCGACCGTGGGACGGACGGGCGGCAACGGCGGCAACGGCGGCGGGAACGGGAGCAGTGCCGGCGGTGCCGCTCCGGTCGCCGGTGCCACTGAAGGGCCGCGCGGAGAACGGGTGCTGGAGGCCGTCGAGGCCAGTGAGGCGGTGCTCGCCGAGGCGGGTGTGGAACGGGCCGCCGCGCTCGCGCTCGTGTACGACGACGACGAGACCAACATCCGGGCCGCCCTCACCGCCCGCCGGCTGAATCCACGGCTGCGGCTCGTACTGCGCCTGTACAACCGGCGGTTGGGGCAGCACATCGAGGAACTCCTCGACCAGGCGGCCGCGCTGGCGATCGGGGACGCGGACGGCACCGGGGGCGGCGCGGTGGGGGACGCCTCCACGATCGTGCTGTCCGACGCCGACACCGCCGCACCCGCGCTCGCCGCCACCGCCCTCGCCGGGCGCGGCAAGGTCATCCACACGGAGGGCCTGGTGCTGCGGGCGGTGGACCTGCCGCCGGGTGCCGTCGCGGGACAGGACGCCGCCGAACGGGGGCTGTTCCCACTGGCGTTGCTCTCGCCGAACAGCACCGGGCCCGAGCCGGCCGAGGGCGGCCGGGCGCGAGGGCCGCTGATGCTGCCGGACGGGGAGCAGGTACGGGCGGCTGCGGACGTCGGTGAGCGTGGCGTGATGGTGCTGGAGCACGTGTCGTCGTCCGCGGGGGCGGCGGAGCCGGCCGGGCGCGGGGTCGGGGTCGTACCGCCGCTCGCCTCGCTCTTCTCGCGGCGGCTCAGGTGGTCGCTGGCCGGGAGCGTGGCGTGCGTGGTCGCGCTCGCGGTCGCGTTGTCGGTGGTGACGCACATGCATCCGGTGCGGGCCTTCTACTACACGCTCCTCGACCTGTTCGCCATCGACAATCCCGCGATCGGGGCGTCGCTCGGCCGGCAGATCCTGCAGTTGCTGTCGGGGCTGGTCGGGTTGCTGCTGCTGCCGGTGCTGCTGGCGGCGGTCCTGGAGGCGCTCGGGACCTTCCGGACGGCTTCCGCGCTGCGCAAGCCGCCTCGGGGGCTGAGTGGGCATGTGGTGCTCCTCGGGCTGGGGAAGATCGGTACCCGCGTGCTGACGCGGTTGCGGGAGCTGCACGTTCCCGTGGTGTGCGTCGAGTCGGATCCCGAGGCGCGCGGGCTGGCGGTGGCGCGGCGGCTGCGGGTGCCGGTGGTGTTCGGGGACGTGACCCAGGAAGGGGTCCTGGAGGCCGCCAAGATCCATCGGGCGCAGGCGCTGCTCGCGGTGACCAGCGCCGACACGACGAATCTGGAGGCCGTGCTGTACGCGCGGTCCGTGCGGCCCGATCTGACGGCCGTGCTGCGGCTGTACGACGACGACTTCGCGACCGCCGTGTACCGGACGCTGCGGGCGGCGCATCCGCAAGCCGTCACCCGGAGCCGGAGCGTGTCCTATCTGGCGGCGCCGTCCTTCGCGGGGGCGATGCTGGGGCGGCAGATCCTCGGGGCGATTCCGGTGGAGCGGAAGGTGTTGCTGGTGGCGGTGGTGGAGGTGGGCGGGCATCCGCACTTGGAGGGGCGGACCGTGGAGGGGGCGTTTCGGGCGGGGGCCTGGCGGGTGCTGGCGCTTGAGGGGCGGCCGGGGGTTGCGGCGGGGGAGTATGTGCTGCGGGGTGGGGATCGGGTGGTGGTGGTCGCGACCCGGAGGGGGCTGGCCGAGCTGTCCGGACGCCGGGTTCTGCCCACCCACCCACCCGACTCGCCCAGTTGAGGGGTGGGGGTGGGTGGGTTGCGGTGGCGTGAGTCCCTGCGGGTACGTCGTGGCTGGTCGCGCAGTTCCTCGCGCCCCTGACGGGGCGCTTCAGGGCCGCGCGCTCAGCAGCGCCCTGCACCCCTTTCGGGAATCCGCGCCGTGGTTCGGTGCCGCACCGTGGTTCGGTGCCGCGCCGTCGTGGTCGCTCGCGCCCACGCGGCGGAGCCGTATATCGGATAGAGCCCCGCGCCCCCGACGGGGCGCCTGAGCGCTGCCTGCTCGGCAGTACCCCGCGCCCCCTGGCGTGCCCCAGCGGGGGTGAGGGCCTCGCTTCTTCATGGACCGAGTCGGGTGGGTGGGTGGGAAAGCGGGGTCAGTCTGTCGGCGCCGCCGCCGTAGGCGTGAGGTGGCGTTCGGCGAACTCCATTTCCAGGCGGAGTTGCTTGATGCGTTCGTCCACCACCAGGGAACCGTGGCCCGCGTCGTAGCGGTAGACCTCGTGCAGGGCCGAGCGGGCTGCCAGGCGGTTGACGTAGTTGTCGATCTGGCGGATCGGGCAGCGGGGGTCGTTGAGGCCGGCCGAGATGTAGACGGGGGCCTTGACGTCGTCCACGTAGGTGAGGGGGGAGGAGGCGGCGAAGCGGTCGGGGACCTCCTCCGGGGTGCCGCCCAGCAGCGTGCGGTCCATCGCCTTCAGTGACTCCATCTCGTCGTGGTACGCCGTGACGTAGTCGGCGACCGGGACGACCGCGATGCCCACCGCCCAGGAGGCGGGCTGGGTGCCCAGGCCCAGGAGCGTGAGGTAGCCGCCCCAGGAGCCGCCCGTCAGGACGAGACGGTCGGGGTCGGCGAGGCCGGACTCCACCGCCCAGTCCCGGACCGCCGCCACGTCCTCCAGCTCGATCAGGCCCACCCGGTGCTTCAGCGCGTCCGTCCAGGCCCGGCCGTAACCCGTGGAGCCGCGGTAGTTGATGCGGACCACCGCGTACCCGTGGTCCACCCAGGCCGCCGGGCCCGCCGCGAAGCTGTCACTGTCGTGCCAGGTCGGGCCGCCGTGCAGGTCGAAGACGGTGGGCAGGGGGCCGACGGCTCCGGCCGGCTTCTGGATCAGGGCGTGGACGGGGCCGCCGGGGCCCTCCACCCACGCGTCCGAGACCGGGACCGACGGCGGGCACTTCATCCCGGGCGGGTCCAGGACCACCTCGCCGGTCGTCGAGCGGACCACCGGCGGCTCGGCGGCCGACGACCAGAGGTACTCGACGGTGCGGTCGGGGCGGGCCGTGGCCCCGGAGACGGAGCCCGCCGGGGTCGGGATGCGCTCCAGCGCGCCCGTGGCCAGGTCGTAGCGGAACAGGTCGCTGCGGGCCTTGTGGCTGTGCACGACGAGCAGCGCGCCACCGTCCGGGTACCACTCCGCGCTCACGTCGCCCGGCAGGTCGAGGGTCAGGTCCGTCTGCTCGCCGGAGACGACGTCCCAGACCAGGGGCTCCCAACGGCCGCGCCGCTGGTGGCCGATGAGCAGGCGCGGGTCGCCGTCGACCGGGGCGAAGCCCAGCACCTCCAGGCCCAGCTCCTCCGTGCCGCCGGCGGTGTCGTCGAGCTCGGCGACCGTCGTACCGTCCGGACGGACCACGCGCAGCGCCGAGTGCATGGCGTCACCGTGCTCGGTGTGCTCGATCGCGATCAGCGAGCCGTCGTGGGAGAGGTCGCCGACCCCCGCCGACTCGGCGTGCCGGTAGATCTCCAGCGGCTCCTCGCCCGTTCTGGCCAGGAAGATCGTCGTACCTTCGTCGTCCGTCGAGCGGCCCACGACCGCCGTACGGCCGTCCCGGCCCAGCGCCAGGCCCGAGGGGTACGACGGGTCCAGGCCCGGCGTCGCCTCCTCGTCGGCGCCGCCGCCGAAGGGCTGGCGGCGCCAGACGCCGAACTCGTCGCCGTCCTTGTCGTCGAACCACCAGATCCACGCGCCGTCCGGGGAGAGCAGCCCGTCCGTCGTGCCGTTCGGCCGGTTCGTCGCCTGGCGCTGCTCCCCGCTCGCGCGGTCCCAGGCGTACAGCTCGTACGTCCCCGTCGCGTTCGACACGAACAGGGAACGGTCGGGGGCGTCCTCCGCCCAGTCCGGCAGGGAGACCCGAGGGGCGCGGAAGCGCTTCTCCCAGTCCGGCATGTCGCTCTCACTCATGGCCGCAGTCATGGCCCCATAGTGCCCGTCCCCGCCCACAATGCGTCGAGGAGCATCCGCAGCCTGTGGATAACTTTGCGAACCCCAAGGTCGGCGGTGGCCCCGACGCGCGCCCACCCCGCCCGTAAACCGCCATGAACCGCCCCGTACCGTGGACGGCGTGTACCGCTTCCTGCTGACACCCCGCTGGTGGGGCATCAACGTCTTCGTGCTGCTCGCCATCCCGTTCTGCATCTTCATGGGGTCGTGGCAGCTGAGCCGCTTCGAGGCGCGGGTCGAGGCGCATCGCAGCGCCGACAAGCAGGTCGAGACGGCGAAGACGGAGGCGGCCCGGCCGCTCGCCGAGCTGCTGCCCGTCGACCAGTCGACCTCCGGTCAGCGGGCCACCGTCACCGGCCGGTACGCCAAGCAGCTGCTCGTGCCCGACCGTCAGGTCGACGGGAAGAACGGCTTCTACGTCCTGGCCCTGCTGCGCACCGACTCCGGCAAGGCCCTGCCCGTCGTACGCGGCTGGCTGCCCGGCAAGGCCGACGCCGCCAAGGCACCCGCCCCGCCCACCGGCGAGGTCACCGTGACCGGCGCGCTGCAGGCCTCCGAGACGCCGGGGGACAACGGCGTCAGCAACCAGGGCGGGCTGCCGTCGGGGCAGACGGCGGCGATCAGCGCGGCCTCACTCGTGAACCTGGTGTCGTACCCCGTGTACGACGCGTGGATCACCCTGGACAAGGCCGACCCGGGGATGACGGCCGTACCGGCGACCGCGCCGGACAACTCGGGGCTCGACCTGAAGGCGTTCCAGAACCTCGGCTACACCGGTGAGTGGTTCGTGTTCGCGGGGTTCGTGGTGTTCATGTGGTTCCGGTTGCTTCGCCGCGAGGTGGAGTTCGCCCGGGACGCGGAGCTCGGCCTGGTCCCGGACCCGGACGAGGAAGCCCGGCAGCCGACCGCCACCGTCTGACCCAGGTCCGGGCGCGACCCCCGGCCGCCCGTCACACCGCCGACAGGACCCCGGTCCAGTAGACCGTCCCGGCGCACGCGTTCGTCACCGTCGCCGAGCCGGTCGGAGATCCGGCCTGCGGGGTGTACGAGACCGCGATGCTCCCGTCGGCCGTGCCGTCCTCGGTGAGCAGCTGGGTGGTGGTGCCGTCCGACCCGGACGTGGTCGTACCTGCGCTGCTGCTGGCGCCCTCGGAGGGGCTCGGGGAGGCCGTGCCGCCGTCGGTGCCGCCGGTGTCGGTGGAGCCGCCGGTGCTGGTGCCGGTGGTCGGGCAGGTCTCCGAGGGGACGAAGCCGAACCTCTCGTCGTAGGCCGCGCCGGGCGCCAGGATCAGGCCGGTGAGCTCGGTGGTCGGGTCGGGCAGTCCGGCCGCCGCGTCGCCGGAGGTGTGCCGCACCACCTGGATCTTGGTGGCGTCGGCCGCGCCCTGCGCGAGGAAGGCCACGCTGCCGGGGCCGCCGACGGTGCAGCTCGTCGTCGAGACGTTGAGGATGTGGAAGGTGCCGTAGACGACGCCCGTCGAGTCGGCGGCGTCGACGGTGGACGTCGGGGTGCCGAGCTGCGCGGAGGTGCAGACCGGGGCGCTGCTGGCGGCGCTGGCGGTGGGGACGACCTTGGTGCCGTCGCCGGCGCCGGTGTTCTCGCTCTTGCCGCCGTCCTTGGCGCCGCCGGGGCGCTCGCCGGTGGTCTGGCCGCTGTTGCCGCCCGCGGTGCTGGCGCCGCCGTCCGGGTTCTTGCCTCCGGTGGAGCCGCCCTGTGCCTGGGAGGCCTGGCCGGCCATGGAGGTGTTGGGGTCGGTGCCACCGGAGTTGGATACGTGTATGAGGGCGGGGACCGCGGTGCCGATGAACAGGGCCGCGGCCGCCATGCCGACGACGGCCTGGCGCTTGCGGGCCCGGCGGGCGGGCACCGCGCGGCGCAGGTGGTCGAGGGAGCCGTCGCGCGGCGCGAGGTCGTCGACCGCGGAGTGCAGCAGCCGGCGCAGGGCCAGCTCGTCGGCGTCGAACCCGTCCAGGGCGTCGGGGCCGTCGGCACCGGCCCTGACGCCGGGGCCGAGCCCGCTCCGGAGCCCTTCAGGGCCCGGTCCCAGGCCCTCGGGGCCCTTTTCGTCGGGGCCGTGGTTCACAGTTCCGTTCCCAGCGTGCGATTGCGTGTGCTCTTGCTCGTCGTGCTGTCGTGGCGCCGGCTCCCCCGAACCGTGCCTCGAACCGGGCCCCGAACCGGGCTCATGATCATGCGTCGGCTCGTGCCAGGCGTAGGGCTCGTGGCGATCATGTGAGTCGCCTCCCTCGGGGCTGTCCGTCATACCGTCGACTCCATCGCCACCCGCAGGGCCGCGATACCGCGCGAACCGTACGCCTTCACCGAGCCCAGCGAGATGCCGAGCGTCTCGGCGACCTGGGCCTCGGTCATGTCGGCGAAGTAGCGCAGTACGAGGACCTCGCGCTGGCGGCGCTGGAGGCCCTTCATCGCCTTGATCAGGTCGCGCCGCTCCAGCTGGTCGTAGGCGCCTTCCTCGGCGCTGGCCGCGTCCGGCATCGGCTTCGAGAGGAGCTTGAGGCCGAGGATGCGGCGGCGCAGCGCGGAGCGGGACAGGTTGACGACCGTCTGGCGCAGGTAGGCCAGGGTCTTCTCCGGGTCCCGGACGCGTTTGCGGGCGGAGTGGACGCGGATGAACGCCTCCTGGACGACGTCCTCGCAGGAGGCGGTGTCGTCGAGGAGGAGCGCGGCGAGGCCGAGAAGCGAGCGGTAGTGCGCCCGGTAGGTCTCGGTGAGGTGGTCGACGGTGGTACCGGCCGCGGCCGGCGTCTCGTCGGCGCCGTCGCGCTGGCTGGGTATGCGGGTGGGCCGCGCTGCGGGCATGGGCGCGATCACCGGCATGCCGCCGGGCGCACCGGGCATGCGGGGGCGCAGGCCGGCGCGGGGCGGCCGTAGTGCCGTCGCGCCGCGGGGCGCACTGAGTTCGAGAACCTCTGCCACGCCAGTTGGACACGCCTACCCCCGCCGGGGTTGTACGTGCCGGGCATCACTTTTACGTCGGGCATGTCGGACGAGCGCACACCGAGCCCGTCGGACGGGCACACGCCGGGCCCGCCGGTAACACGCATGCCGGATCCGCCGGGTGGGCCGGGTGGGCCGGCCGGTACGGTCGGCACCGCTCCGCGCGCGTCCGGCAGCACACCCGACGGTGCCTCAATTGCCGTCATGCGACCCGCTCTTCCCTTATGTCCCATTATGAACGGGCGTCCCCACGCCCCGATCACGGCGTCCCCACGCCAGGATCATGCGTCCCCGCGGCCCGAAGGCCCGGTTTGCGTAAGTGCCTGGTAAGCAGGCGACCGCAAAGACGCTCCCCGCCGCCCGCATGGTTGCGGAGGACGGGGAGGAAAATCTTCGAACGCGGAGGGGTTCGGGTTCAAGAGGTTTGGACCATGCTCCGGGACACATTTCTTACGCGGATCCTACCCATGGGCCCGCTCCCACCCAGCGCGCCTACAGGGCGTTTGCCATGGTCACCGGCTGTTCACACAACATCCGCCATACCTGAACGGCCAGTCAGTTCCGCCGCCACCAACTCGGCGATCTGAGCGGTGTTCAGAGCGGCCCCTTTGCGAAGATTGTCCCCGCACACGAAGAGTTCCAGCGCGGTCGGGTCGTCGAGCGCCCGCCGAACCCGTCCGACCCATGTCGGATCCGTGCCCACCACGTCGGCGGGTGTCGGGAACTCGCCGGCGGCCGGGTTGTCGAAGAGGACGACGCCCGGGGCCGTGTCCAGGATCTCCCGGGCCCCGTCGACCGTGACCGGGCCCTGGAACCTGGCGTGCACCGTCAGGGAGTGGGTGGTGACCACCGGGACCCGTACGCAGGTCACCGCGACCGGCAGCTTCGGCAGGCCGAGGATCTTGCGGGACTCGTCCCGTACCTTCATCTCCTCCGACGACCAGCCGTCCTCCCGCAGCGACCCGGCCCACGGGACGACGTTGAGCGCCACCGGCTCCGGGAAGGGCCCGGTGTGCTCCCCGACCGCCCGCCGCACGTCACCGGGCTTGGTGCCCAGCTCCGTACCGGCGACCAGCGACAGCTGGGCCCGCAGCGTCTCCACGCCGGCCCGCCCGGCCCCGCTCACCGCCTGGTACGACGACACCACCAGCTCGCGCAGCCCGAACTCGGCGTGCAGCGCGCCCAGGGCGACGATCATCGACAGGGTGGTGCAGTTGGGGTTGGCGATGATCCCGCGCGGCCGGTTGCGGGCGCAGTGCGGATTGACCTCGGGGACGACGAGCGGCACCTCGGGGTCCATCCGGAAGGCCCCGGAGTTGTCCACGACGACCACGCCCCTGGCCGCGGCGACCGGCGCCCAGCGTGCGGACACCTCGTCGGGCACGTCGAACATCGCGACGTCGATCCCGTCGAAGGCCTCCTCCGACAGCGCGACGACCTCGACCTCGGCCCCGCGCACGGTCAGCTTGCGGCCGGCCGAGCGCGGGGTGGCGATCAGGCGGATCTCGCCCCAGACGTCCGCCCGCTGGGACAGGATCTGGAGCATGACCGTACCGACGGCCCCGGTCGCCCCCACGACCGCGAGCGCCGGCTTGGCGGTCATCGGCCGGTGCCTCCGTAGACCACGGCCTCATCGGTGTCGGAGTCGAGACCGAAGGCGGTGTGCACGGCGCGCACGGCCTCCGGCACGTCGTCGGCGCGGGTGACGACCGAGATGCGGATCTCGGAGGTCGAGATCAGCTCGATGTTCACACCGGCGTCGGACAGGGCCTCGAAGAAGGAGGCGGTGACGCCAGGGTTGGTCTTCATGCCCGCGCCGACCAGCGAGATCTTGCCGATCTGGTCGTCGTAGCGCAGCGAGTCGAAGCCGATGCCCGACCGGTTGCGCTCCAGCGCGTCGATGGCCTTGCGGCCCTCGGTCTTCGGGAGCGTGAAGGAGATGTCCGTCAGGCCGGTGGCGGCGGCGGACACGTTCTGCACGACCATGTCGATGTTGATGGCGGCATCGGCGATGGTCCGGAAGATGGCGGCGGCCTCGCCGGGCTTGTCCGGCACACCGACGACCGTGATCTTGGCCTCGGAGGTGTCGTGCGCGACACCGGAGATGATGGCCTGCTCCACCTTCTGGTCCCCAATCGGCTGACTGCTGACCCACGTGCCCTGCAGTCCGCTGAAGCTGGACCGGACGTGGATCGGGATGTTGTAGCGGCGCGCGTACTCCACACAGCGGTGGAGCAGCACCTTGGAACCGGAGGCGGCGAGCTCCAGCATGTCCTCGAAGGAGATCCAGTCGATCTTCTGCGCCTTCTTCACCACGCGCGGGTCGGCGGTGAACACACCGTCGACGTCGGTGTAGATCTCGCAGACCTCGGCGTCCAGCGCGGCGGCCAGCGCCACGGCCGTCGTGTCGGACCCGCCGCGCCCCAGCGTGGTGATGTCCTTCTTGTCCGCGCTGACGCCCTGGAACCCGGCGACGATCGCGATGTTGCCCTCGTCGAGCGCCGTCCTGATCCGCCCCGGCGTGACGTCGATGATCCGGGCTTTGTTGTGGACCGAGTCGGTGATGACGCCTGCCTGGCTGCCGGTGAACGACTGGGCCTCGTGGCCCAGGTTTTTGATCGCCATGGCCAGCAGTGCCATGGAGATACGCTCTCCGGCGGTCAGCAGCATGTCGAACTCACGCCCGGCAGGCATCGGGGATACCTGCTCGGCGAGATCGATCAGCTCGTCCGTCGTGTCGCCCATCGCGGAAACGACGACAACCACCTGGTTGCCGTTCTTCTTCGCTTCCACGATTCGCTTGGCGACGCGCTTGATGCCCTCGGCATCGGCAACGGAGGAGCCTCCGTACTTCTGCACGACAAGGCCCACGTGCGCTCCTCGCTCGGTCTGTTTGTGTCGGCTCAGTTTAACGAGCGTCCGAATTCCACCAGCGCGCTCCCGCATGGTGAGACGGCGGCACTCGCCACCGGAACCTGCCCAGCGAACGGCACACCACGCGGAAAGTGCCCTGCCTCACAGCGAACTCCATGAATGAAGTTTCAAGATTTAAGGTACGGGGCGTGCGCGTACTCCTGGTGGAAGACGACGAGCCGGTCGCGGAGTCCCTCCGACGCGGCCTGAAGCGGTACGGCTTCGAGGTCGAGTGGGTCACCACGGGCGCCGCCGCGCTCGCCCACACCGGTCCCTGTGACGTCGTACTCCTCGACCTCGGCCTGCCCGACACCGACGGCCTGGACGTCTGCAGGGCGCTCCGGCTCCGCGGCGACCTGCCGATCATCGTGATCAGCGCGCGCAGCGACGAGACGGACCGGGTGGTCGGCTTGGAGCTGGGCGCCGACGACTACGTCTCCAAGCCGTTCGGGGTCCGTGAGGTGATCGCCCGGATAAGGGCGGTGCTGCGCCGCACCCGGCCGCCTGCCCAGGCGGGCAGTGGACCCGACCGCTACGGACCACGTCTGACCGTGGACCGCAAGGCCGCGCGCGTCCGCCTGGACGGCGCGGAAGTGGTGCTGGCCCCCAAGGAGTACGACCTGCTGGCCTTCCTCACCGAGGAGCCGGGCGCGTTGATGTCGCGCGAGCAGATCATGGAGGCCGTCTGGGACGCGAACTGGTTCGGCCCGACCAAGACCCTGGACGTGCATGTGGCGGCCCTGCGCCGCAAGCTCGCCGGCGCGATCACCATCGAGGCCGTCCGGGGCGTCGGCTTCCGCCTGGAGATAGCCGGGCACACTCACGGCGACACCCACGGCGACACCCACGGCGACACCCACGGCGACACCCACGGCGCGGACACCTCATGAACCGCCAGCTCATCCGCAGCTACATCCTGCTCGTGGCGGTCGCCATCCTCCTGTTCACCGTCCCGGTCGCCTTCACCCTCACCAAGCAGCTCCGCGACGACACGGAACTCTCCGTCCTGCGCGAGGCGAAGACGATGGCGCTGCTGCTGGGCGGCGCCGACGGCGTCTCCTGCGAGGCCCTGACCGAGGTGGCCAAGGCGTACGACCGTGAGACCCCCGGCACGGTCCAGGCGGCCCCCGGCAGCAGCTGCGCCCCGGACCTGCCGAGGCCCACCGCCGACCGGGCGCTGACCCGCGCCGTGACGGACAACACCCCGACCACCGACTGGGGTTCCGACCTCATCTGGGGCAGCCACCTGACGGTCACCGTCCCCGCCGAGGGGGACGCGGCCGTCCGGATCGTCTACTCGACGTCGGACATGACCACCCGGCTCTGGCAGATCTGGGGCTTCCGGGCCGGCCTGGCCGTGCTCGTGCTGGCGGCGGCCGCCGCGATCGGGGCGGTCGCCGCCCGCCGGATCACCCGCCCCCTGCGCGAACTCAACTCCATGGCCAGCAGGTTCGGCGACGGCGACCTCACCGCCCGCTCCCCCGTGACCGGCCCGGCCGAGACCCAGACCCTGGCCCGCACCCTGAACCAGGGCGCGGAACGCCTGGACACGCTGGTCGCCTCGCAGCGCATCTTCGTCGCCGACGCCTCCCACCAACTGCGCACCCCGCTGACGGCGTTGCGCCTGTCCCTGGACAACATCGCGGACGGGGTCGACGACGAGTTCGTCCGCGAGGACGTGGAACAGGCGACGGCGGAGGTGGTCCGGATGAGCCGCCTGGTGAACGGCCTGCTGGTGCTGGCGCGCGCGGAGGCGAAGGTGACGGCGCCCGAGCCGTTGCAGCTGCTGGACATCGTGAACGAGCGCCTCTCCGTCTGGAGACCGGCCGCCGACGAGCGCGGAGTCGACATCGCGCTCAGGGGAACCGCCGACGGCCGGCCGTCCGTGCTGGCCGGTCCCGGTCACCTGGACCAGGTGCTGGACAACGTGCTCTCCAACGCCCTGGAGGTGTCCCCGGACGGCGCCACCATCACCGTGCGGATCGAGACCGACGCCGACGAGGTGACGCTCTCCGTCCTGGACGAGGGCCCCGGTATGACGGACGCGGAGAAGTCCCGCGCCTTCGACCGCTTCTGGCGCGGCCAGGGCCTGACCGGCCGCTCGGGCTCGGGCCTCGGGCTGTCCGTCGTACGCCAGCTGCTGACGGACGACGGCGGCACGGTGACCCTGCGGGACGCGCCGGGCGGCGGGCTGTGGGTGCGGATCACCCTTCGGGCATCGCCGAGGAGTGGTGGTTGACGATGAGCCACTTGCCGCCGCGCTTCTCGTACTCGTAGGTGTAGCGGGCCTCGACGACCCGCTGGGCACCGGTCTTGGGGTCGGTGAGGGTGAACTCGTAGACGCCCGTGTCGATGGCGGAGTTCGGGTCGAGGACGTTCACGATGGTCCGCTTCTTCTCGCCCACCGGCTTGTTCTGCAGGAAGTGCTCGAAGTAGTCGACGATCTCGGCGTGGTTGGTGCGGATCTTGTTGCTGACGGTCGGGAGGAGCACCGCGTCCTTGGCGTACAGGTCGGCCACCTGCTCCGGGTCACCGGTCCGCAGGGCGGCGTTCCACCGGTCGAAGAGGGCCGCGATCTGCTTCTTGCTCGGCTCGTGCGGCGGCTTGGAGCCACCGGCCTGGCTCACCCCGGCGCTCACCGTGGCGGCGGTGACAAGGGCGGTGAAGGTGACGGCGGCGGCGCGTATACGTGTCTTTCGGGTCATGGCCCAAGACTCGCTTTCCGCTGGTTAACGCCCGTGCAGCCGACGTACAGCGCAGGTGCAGGGCTGAGCCAATTCCCTCAGCTGCGCAGGAGACTGACGCCGGCACCGAGCGACACCACCCCCATCCCGACGGCGGTCAGCACGCCCTGCGCGCCGTCGACGACGAAGGGCGCGACGGCGGCGACGACGAGGTTGAAGAGGAAGAGGAACCACAGGACGGGCCGGGAGGCGAGCAGCGACTTCATGGGAGATGTCCTTGTCCGGGAGCAGTTGACCTGGCGAGATCAACGATTCCGTCTCCCGGGGACCGCAACGAGGGAGTGCGCTCCCGAACCGTTGGTGTAGGCAGGTACACCATGACGACGGCGTTGATCCTTCTCTCGGGCATCGTGCTGCTGGGCGCGAGTGTGCAGTGGCTGACCGGCATGGGCTTCGCGCTGGTCGCCGTACCGGCCCTGATCCTTCTTCTCGGCCCCGCCGAGGGCGTCGCGCTCGCCAACTGCGCGGCGGGCGCGATCAGTGTGGTGGGCCTGGCGGGCGGCTGGCGCCGGGTCCGTCCGGCGGCCATGGTCCCGCTGTGCGCGGCGGCGGCCTGCACCGTGCCCGCGGGCACCTGGCTGACCCACCGGCTCCCGCCGCCGTTCCTCCTCCTGACCATGGGCGCCCTGGTGACGGCGGCGGTGCTCCTGGTCATGCGGGGCGCCCGGGTCCCCGTACTCCGCGGCCGGGCGGGCGCGTTGACGGCCGGCGCGGTCGGCGGCTTCATGAACT
This sequence comes from Streptomyces sp. NPDC058457, assembly GCF_042720695.1. NCBI lineage: Bacteria > Bacillati > Actinomycetota > Actinomycetes > Kitasatosporales > Streptomycetaceae > Streptomyces > Streptomyces sp. NPDC058457. Next base: position 142,832 of record NZ_JBHXLU010000004.1, read on the forward strand.
CGGCGGCGGGCGTGGGCGGCCCCCCGGTCTCCCTCTACGCCCTCAACGCGGGCTGGACGGTACGCGAGTTCGTCCCGAACGCCCAGTTCTACGGCGTGGTCGTGAACGCCTTCTCGGTGACGGCGAACGGGGTGCCGGGGCTGAGCGGCGCGGAGTGGGCGGCGGTGGGCTGCGCCATGCTCACGGGCGGGCTGCTCGGCAGAGCGGTGGGCGACCGCATGCCCGAACACCACGCCCGCCGCCTGGTCCTCCTCCTCGCCCTGACGGGCGGGGTGACGGCGGTGGCGAAGGGGATATGGACGCTGTGACCGTCGTCGTGCGGCGACTCAGTCCGCGAACTCCTTCAGAGGCTCGGTGTCGAGGGTGATGTTCACGGGGTCCGGTAGCCTGACCGACGCTCCGATTGGCAGCTTCTCCTCGTGCCGGTAGCGACCGTCCTCCGGCTGGTTGAAGACGACGACCGAGCAGTCGTCACGGTCGATGAGGAGGTAGACGGGGATGCCTGCTGCCGCGTAGCCGTCGGGCTTCTCGACGCGATCGCGCTGGTGGGTGTCGGAGTCGTGGGACGTGACTTCCACTGCCATGAGCACGCCCGTCGCTTCGGACCAGTCCCCATGACCGACCGGGAACCCGAAGGGCGCGAGTACCCCGTCCGGCCGGGCCCTACCCTTGCGATAGCGCTCGACCTTCATCCCACGGTCACCGTAGAGCCAGAGCTCGGGACGGTGCTGCATGCACAACCGCTGCAACCAAGCAATGATCTGGTCGTGGTTGCCATCCGTCACGGCCTTCGTCTGGACCCTTCCGTTGATGAACTCCAGCCGCACGGTCTCCGGGGCATGGCGTTCGAGTTCCTCGAACTCCTCTACTGACATCTGTGGCTGGTACTCGGTCCCGGGGGTCATGGCGTCGCCTCCTCGACTCCATACTGCCCCGACCGGCACCTCCTGCACGCTCACCGCAGCCCCGCCGCGCACCGCAGGGCCTCGACGCGCTCGGTCCGCTCGTCCGCGTCGCACAGACCACAGGCCATGATCACGCGGGTGACGTGAGCCCGGCGGGCGGCCTTCTGCCGGACCTTCGCCTTGGACTTCTTCGGGGGCATCCTGCTCTCCAATCGGTTGCGGGCGAGTCCGCCCGGGTTGGCGACGGCGGAGGGAAGCCCGTCCGTCAGGGCCCTGGTGATGTCGTTCGGGGTCGCGCCACGGGACAGCCACTCCTCGGCCAGGGACGCGAGGGAACGGCAGTCGGCGTCGGACAGGGCCATACGGGAGTCGGAGGCGCGCACTTCACCGAGGACCTGAAGAGCAGTGCCGTCTTCCGGCTCGACGTCCGCGACATCGATGTCCTCGGCCGGCTGAACTTCCTCGACGCGGGCCAGCCCCGGCAGGTAGTCCTCGGTGACGTCCTTGCGGTTCAGCTTCCGCGCGAACTCCGCCCACCACTCGGCCGACCTGCTGGCCATAGCGGGGATGCTCGGCTGCGATCGCCTTGTAGCCCATCGCGTGACCGTCGTGGAGATGGTCGATGAACACGGCGAGGTCGCGGTCGCGGGGACTCAGGTGTGCGAAGTCCGGGTCGGCGTGCGGGTCTTCGTCACCCGTGGAGCGCTTGCCGTAACCCGATTTGGCCACGGGGTGCGACGGGGACGGCAGGGCGGAGCTAGGGTGGGCGTAAGCCACTGTCGAGGCTCCTCGTTCGCGTAGGTATCGAGGTCCCTCGATACGTAGGTCCAGGCCCCGGGGCCGGTGTTCCAGCACCGACCGGGGCCGATCTATTTGCCGCGAACCTAGAGCGACATTACGTTCCGGCGCAAGCCGATCACGGAACGTCACTCTTTCGAGGTAGGCGGCTTCAACTCACCTATAGACATGGCTGGTTGGGTCGGTTCATGCCGGCCCAAAACCCCAGGGAAGAGCTCGAAACCCGAGGCTCAAGCCCCGGGCCGAACTGCGGAAACACGGGACCCATCTCCACTACCGAATGTGATGGTGCATCACCTTCTTGTGATCGTGAGCGGCTCAATCGACCTGCACGGGAGCGCTGCTGCGGCCCTGCCCACGGCCGCCGAGTTCGGCGTCGAGGGTCTCCTGGGCGACCCGCATGGCCTCGGCGTACACCGGCTCGCGCAGCCGACGCCACATTTCCTCCTCGGACACGTCCTCGACGTGGGCGACCACCCACCAGATGTTGCCGAAGGGGTCCTTGACGCGCCCGCCGCGCTGCCCGAAGGCGTCGTCCGCCGGAGACGTGACGACTTCGGCACCAGCCGCGACGGCCCGGTCGAACGTGTCGTCCGCGTCGGCGACGAACACGCGCAGCAGACTCGGCAGGCCGGGCCAGTCCGGGTGCCGGTCGAAGGCCAGGACGACGGTGTCGCCGATCCGGATCTCGGCGTGTCCGATCAGGCCGTCCTCGGTCGGCACCCGCCCCAGCTCCGTACCCCCGAACGCCTGGGTGACGAAGTCCAGGAACGCCCCGGTGTCGTCGGTGACGACCCAGGGCGCGACTGTGGTGTACCCGTCCGGTGCGGCGTTTCCGGGCTGCTCGGGCATCGCGATCCTCTCGCCGGTGTCGGAATGTCACCGGTGACCGTAGGGACCGCTTGGGACGGAGGCTGTCCTACTTGGAGGAGGAGCGTGCCCCCAGTGCCCCGCCGATCTCCTGCTCCATGACCTGGCCCGCCTCGAACTCCAGGGTCTCGTCGCCCATCGTGTCCTGGTCGGTGTCCAGGCCGTCCAGTTCCTCCAGGGGCTGGTTCAGGCGGACGTGGATGAGGACGGACTGGAGGGCTCGGAGGACCGCGGAGGCCGTGGGGCCCCAGTTGGAGAAGTAGGAGAACTGCCACCACCACAGGGCCTCCGTGATGCGGCCCGAACGGTAGTGGGCCATGCCGTGGCGGAGGTCGGTGATGATGTCGGCCAGGTCGTCCGAGATACGGGCCGGGACGGGCGCCTTGCGGGGCGCGTAGGGGTCGAAGACCTCGGAGTAGACGTCGATGGGGTCGAGCAGGCGCGCGAAGTTCTCGCGGAGCTGGTCGACGTCCGGCTCCGGGCCCAGGTCCGGCTCGTAGCGCTCGTCGGGGACCATGTCCTCGTGCGCGCCGAGGCGGCCGCCGGCCAGCAGGAGCTGGGAGACCTCCAGGAGGAGGAAGGGGACCGCCGAGTCCGGCTCGTCGCCCTTCGACACCTCCGTCACGGCCACCAGGAAACTCTCCACCTGGTCGGCGATCTGGACCGCGAAGTCGTCAGGATCCTGCGCAGTCGCGTGCAGCGTGGCGTCAGACATCTAGGAGTCGTCTCCCCTCGAAGGCGCGGCCGAGCGTGACCTCGTCCGCGTATTCCAGGTCGCCACCCACCGGGAGGCCGCTGGCCAGGCGGGTGACCTTCAGGCCCATGGGTTTGATCATGCGGGCGAGGTAGGTGGCCGTCGCCTCGCCCTCCAGGTTCGGGTCCGTGGCCAGGATCAGCTCGGTGACCGTGCCGTCGGCCAGACGCGCGAGGAGTTCTCTTATCCGCAGGTCGTCGGGGCCGACGCCCTCGATCGGGCTGATCGCGCCGCCGAGCACGTGGTAACGGCCGCGGAACTCCCGCGTGCGCTCGACCGCGACGACGTCCTTCGGCTCCTCCACGACGCAGATCACCGTCGGGTCGCGGCGGGCGTCACGGCAGATGTTGCACAGTTCCTCCTGTGCCACGTTGCCGCAGGTCGCGCAGAAGCGGACCTTCGCCTTCACCTCCAGGAGAGCCTGCGCCAGACGCCGTACGTCCGTCGGCTCCGCCTGCAGGATGTGGAAGGCGATCCGCTGCGCGCTCTTGGGACCGACGCCGGGAAGCCGCCCCAGCTCGTCGATGAGGTCCTGGACCACGCCTTCGTACAACGGACTGCCCTTCCTGGAGTCTTTCGGTACGTACCGTAGTTGGCTGCCGCCTGTCCTAGGAAGGCGGTACGGGTGTCGTGCGGGCGACGAACATCAGAACGGCAGGCCCGGGATGCCGCTGCCGCCGCCCAGGCCCTGGGCCAGCGGGCCCAGCTTCTGCTGCTGGAGCGCCTGGGCGTTCTCGTTGGCCGCCTGCACCGCCGCGATGATCAGGTCGGCGAGGGTCTCGGTGTCGTCCGGGTCCACCGCCTTCGGGTCGATCTTCAGCGCGCGCAGCTCGCCGGAGCCGGTCACGGTGGCCTTCACCAGGCCGCCGCCGGCCTGTCCGTCGACCTCCGTGTTCGCCAGTTCCTCCTGGGCCCGTGCCAGGTCCTGCTGCATCTTCTGAGCCTGCTGGAGCAGCTGCTGCATGTTGGGCTGGCCACCACCGGGGATCACGATCAGCTCCTGGGTCGGGTCCGGATTCTCTCTGTTGTGCATGAGCCTACGTGGTCGACGCAGCCATCGCCCCGCCACTCTTTCGAGTGAGATTCCCGAGGGGCCTATACCTGACCAAGGCCCACTTCCGGGCGGAAAAGAGGCGAAAGCAAGGCCTTCGCCACCCATTGGGCGGTAGGAAGGGTTCCCGTCGTCAGCATCCATTGTCAGGTCCAGTGCCAGGTCCAGTGCCAGGTCCGATGTCACGGAACGTGACCGGTCGGGATCAGTTAAGGAGTGCCGGGTGGGTCAGCCGGAGATGCAGCCCGAGGGACGGCCCCAGGACGGGCGGGGCGGCGACGGCGCTGCCGGACTGCGGCCGGGTGATCTGACCGGGCGGGCGTTCCCGCTCGGGGACTGGGGCGAGCCGGCCGAGCGGCTCGACGAGCTGTACCGGTGGGTGGAGCGCGGGGCGCTGGAGACGGCCGCGTGGTATCTGGCGGACCGGGTGTGGAAACGGCGGGGGGCGAGGGCGCTGCGGTGCGGGGCGGCCGTGGGAGCGGTGCTGGGGGCCGCGCTGCCGCTCCTCGACCTCACCGGGGTGGTCGGTGGGGTCGCGCCCTGGGGGTACCTCGCGCTGCTGCTGGCGGTGTCCTGCGTCGGCATCGACCGGTTCTTCGGGGTGACGTCCGGCTGGATAAGGGACATGGCCACCGCGCAGGCCGTGCAGCGGCGGCTGCAGGTGCTGCAGTTCGACTGGGCGTCGGAGAGCGTGCGGGAGGTGCTGGGGCCGGCGGAGGGGACGGCGAGCGAGGCGAGCGAGCGGTGCCTGGGGGTGCTGCGGCGGTTCTCGGAGGACGTGACCGAGCTGGTCCGTACGGAGACGGCCGACTGGATGGTGGAGTTCCGGACGGGGCCGACGCCGCTGGGCATGCAGGCGACGGTGGCGGCGGGGCCGCGGGCCGATGCGGGGCATCTGAACGGGCGGTTCCCGCTGCCGCCGGGCACCAACGGGGCTCGGCCGAACATGCCTAGGCAGCGGCCGCCGGAGCCTCGGTGAGGGGGTGCGGTTGTGGGGTCGGTGCGGCTGCGTGAGGCTTTTTGCGCAGTTCCCCGCGCCCCTGGAGGGTGAGTGCTTCGCGCCGTGGGTCGGTACCGCGCCATCGTGGTTGCTCGCGCAGTTCCCCGCGCCCCTGACGGGGCGCTGTAGCGGGCGGCGCCACAGAGGCGCCCCAAAGGGGCGCGGGGAACGGCGCGGGCAGCCACGGCGGCGGGGCAGATGAAATTGTCCGGACGCCCGAATGTCTTGACATCATTAGGGCAGGCCCCCATCGTGAGCAGCGCAGTCGCTGGAACGGTGTGGAGAAGGGCAGCCCATGGACGTGAGAACGGTCGGCGTCGCCGTCGTCGGATTCGGGTGGATGGGCCGGGTGCACTCCCAGGCCTACCAGCGGGTTCCCCACCACTTTCCGCAGCTGCCCGTACGCGCCGAGCTGGTGGCCGTCGCCGAGGAGGTGCCGGGGCGGGCCGAGGAGGCCGCCGCCCAGTTCGGGTTCGCGTCCACCACCCGGGACTGGCGGGACGTGGCGGCCGACCCGCGGGTGCAGGCAGTCAGCATCACCGCGCCGAACTTCCTGCACCGCGAGATCGGCATCGCGATGGCCGAGGCCGGCAAGCACATCTGGATCGAGAAGCCGGTCGGGCTGACCGCCGAGGACGCGCGGGCGGTGTCGGAGGCGGTGGCCAAGGCCGGCGTGCGGGGCACCGTCGGCTTCAACTACCGCAACGCGCCCGCCGTCGCATACGCCCGTGAGCTGATCGCCTCGGGTGAGCTGGGGACCGTGACGCATGTCCGCGTCCGGCTGTTCAGCGACTACGCGGCCCACCCGGACGGTGCCCTGACCTGGCGGTACGAGCGGGCACGCGGCGGCGGGGGCGTCCTCGGCGACCTGGCCTCGCACGGCGTCGACCTGGCCCGTTTCCTGCTCGGCGACATCGCGTCGCTGGCCGCCGACACGGCCGTGTTCATCCCGGAGCGCGCCCGGCCGACCGGCGCCACCGCCGGTCACACCCTGGCCACCGGCGGCGAGCTGGGCCCGGTCGAGAACGAGGACTACGTCAACTGCCTGCTGCGCTTCGCCTCCGGCGCCCGGGGCGTCCTGGAGGCCTGCCGGGTCTCGGTGGGCGAGCAGAACAACTACGGCTTCGAGGTGCACGGCACCAAGGGCGCGGTCTTCTGGGACTACCGCCGGATGGGAGAGCTGGGCGTCAGCCGTGGCACCTCCTACCAGGACCAGCCCGTCAGCACGGTCTTCGTCGGCCCCGGCCACGGCGAGTACGGCGCCTTCCAGCCCGGCGCGGCCAACGCCATGGGCTACGACGACCTCAAGGTGATCGAGGCCCGGAACTTCCTGCGGTCCGTCGCCGAGGGCACGTCCTACGGCGCGACCCTCGACGACGCCGTGCACAGCGCCACCGCCCTCGACGCGATGAGCCGCTCGGCCGCGCAGGGGACGTGGGTGGACCTCGGCTGACCGGGGCGGGCGGCGGGCGTCACGCGCAGAGCTTCATGCCCACCTGGGTGTAGCAGGGCACATGTCCGTACGAGCGGATCACGTCCTCGCCGTTCCCCTTGACGACGTACGACAGGAAGCTCGACGCCAGCGAGTCGGCCGCCGGCTGGCCGTAGGTGTACGCGTACTCGATCTCGCGGTACGGGTACGGGCTGACGCCGTGCTCGATCGCGTCCACCGACGGGGCGTCGGCGTCCAGGGAGAGGATGTGCAGGCCCTTCGCCCCCTCCGCCACGTTCAGCTCGGCGTAGCCCACCGCCCCCTTCAGCTGGGCCACCTCCGACAGCACCTGGTCGGTGGAGTCCAGCTCACAGCGGATCACCTTGGCCGTCGGGTCGTCCTTGTGCACGCAGTCGACGGAGGAGTTGGCGATCTCGCCGCGCTTCAGCACCCGGCGCTGGAACACCTGCCGGGTGCCGGAGTTGGCGTCCCGGCTGACCAGGTGCACCGGCAGGTCGGGGCCGCCCAGCTGCTTCCAGTCGGTGATCTCGCCCCGGTACAGCCGTCGTACGTCAGCCGTGCTGAGATTCCGCAGCGTCACGTCGTCGTTCACGACCAGCGCGAAGACCACCAGGGCGACCCGGCTCTCCTTCAGCTCGGGCAGGTCGGTGGGCTTGGGCCCGTCGGAGAGGGCCAGCACCGCCGGGGAGCCCTTCTTCGCGTCCGTCCCGGCGTCGTTCAGCTCCCGGATCCCGGCGGTCGAGCCGTGCGCGTCCACGGTGATGGACGCGCCCTCGCAGTCCTTCTCGTACTTCTTCGCCGCGTCCCGCATCACCGGGGCGAAGGCGGTCGAGCCGATGACCCGCAGCGAGCCCTTCGCACAGCCCATCGGCGGCGGGTTGTCGTCGCGGGCCACGACGATCGTGGCGAGGGTGAGCACGCTGACCGTCAGCATGATGGTGATCAGCCGGGAGGCGCGGCTGAACAGGGGCGTGGCGTCGTCCGGGGTGGCACTGCGGTTGGGGTGCACCTCGCCGTCGTGGAGCCCGCCGACGAGCCTGATCTCCCGGCCGACGTCACCGCCGGACAGCAGCACAAGGAGCTTGAAGTGCTCCCCGTGGTTGAGCGGGACCCGCGGGATGCGCAGGGTGTTGCCCGAGTAGCCGAAGCCGCGCTCCGCGGTGAAGTGCGGCATGAGGTGGTCGCTGTCGGTCGGCTGGGTGACCGAGACACCCCGGATGACCCGGTCGGTGAACACGGCGGTGAGACCGTGCAGTTCGGGACTGGTGTAGTCGTCGCGGCCGATGCCCTGGGAACCGTCGTTCTCGATGCGCAGCAGGACCAGGGTGGCACCGGCCATGTCCGGGGCCTCGTCGAACAGGCCCAGGCGTCTGCCGATACGGCCCGAACGGACGTCGTCGCCGATCGGGTTGTCCATCTGGACGCGGTAGCCGATCCGTTTACGGCGCGGGACGCGCCGCTCGTACCAGAAGATGCCCGCGGACGCGACGATGCCGAGCACCGCGGTGCCCACGGCGACGATGTTCTCCGTGCTCAGCCACTCCATGTGGGTGCCCCCGCAACTCCCCGGAGTCGGATGGTGGGGTCACCGTAAGGGGCGGGATACGGCTACGAAGGGACATATCGGTCGCCCGCACTGTTGTTCGCCGAACGTTCAACTGCCTCGGGCAGAGCGGCAGTTCACTCCTTGCTGTATGTCAGGCTCTCGTCGCCGTCCTTCGTCACGCGCTTCAGCTTGCCGCCCGACAGCAGGGTCACCTCGGTGGCGTCGCCGGCGCTGCACGACGAACGGGGTTTGCCGGCCGTCACCGTGGAGGCGCCGATCTCCAACGGGCCGTCCGAGCCGGGCTTCTTGGCGAGCTTCGCCGCGAACTCGCAGTGGTAGCCGGGGCCGTCGGCCACCAGGGTGAGGACCGTGTCGCCCACGGCGCCCTGGCGGATGGTCAGTTCGCGGGTGTTGTGGCCGGTGTCGTTGTCTATGGCCGTCTTCCAGGTGCCGAGGAAGCCGGTGGGGACGGTGTCCGCGCCGCCCGGGGTGGCCGAGGCGGAGGACGACTTCGTGGGCGTCGACTCCGCGGCGGTGGTCGGGGCGGTGGCCGACGAGGTGGGGGTGACCTTGCCGGCCGCCTTGTCGTCCGCGCCGTCGCCGCCGCCGCTGCGCATGAGCGCGTACACCGAGCCGCCCGCGGCCAGCAGCACGACCAGCGTGATGGTGACGAGGAGGGCGGTGGAGCGGGGGGTGCGGCGGGGCTCGTCCACGGGGAGGGGGTCGTAGAGGGGAGGTGGGGGTACGGGGGGGTAGATCTGGGTGGGGTCGGGGGCTGGTTCGGGGGCGGTTGCCGCGTAGGGGTTGTACGGCTGCGGGTGCTGGTGAGGCTGGTTCGGGTAGCCGTAGGCCGGATGGGCGGGGGCGTGTTCGGGGGACGGGGGGTCAAGTGTCGGCTGCGGGTGCGTGGGGGCTGGTCGCGCCCCCGCGGCGGCAGCCGCAGATTCAACACCGCCCCGCGCCCCTTCGGGGCGCTCAACAGGCGCCTCCACCAGCGCCCCGTAGACCGTAGGGTCCTCCACCTCCAGCAACTCCACGGCGTGGCGGCCCAGTTGGGCCACCAGGGCGCCCGGGAGCCAGGGGTCCCTGGAGCGGCCCTCCCAGACCGTGTCGCCCGCTCCCATGCGGGCCAGGATCGCGTCCAGCGACGGACGGGCCGCCGGGTCCTTGCGCAGGCAGTCGCGGACCACGTCGGCGATGTCCTCGGGGAGGCCGGAGAGGTCGGGATCCTCCTGGGCGATCCGGAACATCAGGGCGTGTGCGCCGCCCTCGGTGGAGCCGAAGGGAAGCCGGCCGGTGGCCGCGTAGGCGAGCACCGAGCCGAGGCAGAAGATGTCGCAGGCCGGCGTGATCCGGTCGCCGCGCACCTGCTCGGGGGCCATGAAGCCGGGCGAGCCGAGGAGGGAACCGGTCTGGGTGAGCCGTTCGCCGGGCAGCGTCTCCAGCGCCCGCGCGATGCCGAAGTCGATGACCCGGGGCCCCTCTATGGTGAGCATCACATTGGACGGCTTCAGGTCACGGTGGACGATCCCGGCCGCATGGATGTTGCCGAGCGCATGCGCGAGCCCGGCGGCGAGGATGCGCACCGACCGCTCGGGCAGCGGCCCGTGGTCGTGCTCGACGACCCGCTGGAGGCTCGGCCCGGCCACATAGCCGGTGGCCACCCAGGGCACGGCGGCCTCGGTGTCGGCGTCGAGAACGGGCGCGGTCCAGAACCCGCCGACCCGCTGGGCGTTGCGGACCTCCTGCCGGAAGCGCTCCCGGAACTCCTCGTGCTCGGCGAGTTCCGCCCGCACCAGCTTCACGGCGACCGTGCGACCGCGCTCCGACCGGGCGAGGTACACGTGCCCCATCCCGCCCGCGCCCAGCCGCGCCAGCAGCCGGTAGCGCCCGATGTGCTGCGGATCCCCCGGCCCCAGCTTCTCCATGGCAGATCCGCTCCTTGCTCACACTTGTGATCGAGCCGAGAATAATGCGGTCGTTCCGGGGATCGCGCCGCGCTATGTCTACGGTTACGTAACAGGCACCGGCGCCGTTCGCCCAGCCGTGTCCCCAGGCTGTGGACAACCTGTCGCGGAATCCCCCTGACCACGGAACATGTCGCCGATATCGCTCACCTGCCGGGCACTCCTACGCTCCCGGGCATGACCCCTCAGCCCAATCCCCAGGCCGGAGCCGCCGTGAAGGCGGCCGATCGTGCGCACGTCTTCCACTCCTGGTCCGCTCAGGACCTCATCGACCCGCTCGCCGTGGCCGGCGCCGAAGGGTCGTACTTCTGGGACTACGACGGCCGGCGCTACCTGGACTTCACCAGCGGGCTCGTCTTCACCAACGTCGGCTACCAGCACCCGAAGGTCGTCGCCGCCATCCAGGAGCAGGCCGCGAAGATGACGACCTTCGCGCCCGCCTTCGCCGTCGAGGCGCGGTCGGAGGCGGCCCGGCTGATCGCCGAGCGCACGCCCGGCGACCTGGACAAGATCTTCTTCACCAACGGCGGCGCCGACGCCATCGAGCACGCCGTGCGGATGGCGCGGCTGCACACCGGGCGCCCGAAGGTGCTGTCCGCCTACCGCTCGTACCACGGCGGCACCCAGCAGGCGATCAACATCACCGGCGACCCGCGCCGCTGGGCCTCCGACGGCGCCGCCGCCGGGGTCGTGCACTTCTGGGCCCCCTTCCTCTACCGCTCCCGTTTCTACGCGGAGACCGAGGAGCAGGAGACCGCGCGGGCGCTGGAGCACCTGGAGACCACGATCGCGTTCGAGGGGCCGGGGACGGTCGCGGCGATCGTGCTGGAGACCATCCCCGGGACCGCCGGGATCATGGTTCCCCCGGCCGGGTACCTGGCGGGGGTCCGCGAGATCTGCGACAGGTACGGGATCGTCTTCGTCCTGGACGAGGTCATGGCCGGGTTCGGGCGGACCGGCGAGTGGTTCGCCGCCGACCTGTTCGGGGTCGTACCCGACCTGATGACCTTCGCCAAGGGCGTGAACAGCGGGTACGTGCCGCTCGGTGGTGTCGCCATCAGCCAGAAGATCGCCGACACCTTCGCCAAGCGGCCCTACCCGGGCGGGCTGACCTACTCCGGGCATCCGCTGGCCTGTGCCGCCGCCGTCGCGACGATCAACGTGATGGCGGAGGAAGGGGTCGTCGAGAACGCGAAGCGGCTGGGTGCGGAGGTCGTGGGGCCGGCGCTCGCCTCGCTCGCCGAGCGGCACCCGAGCGTCGGCGAGGTCCGCGGGGTCGGCATGTTCTGGGCGCTCGACCTGGTGAAGAGCCGGGAGACCCGGGAGCCGCTGGTCCCGTACAACGCGGCCGGGGAGGCGAACGCGGCGATGGCCGCCTTCGGCGCTGCGGCGAAGAAGCAGGGGCTGTGGCCGTTCGTGAACATGAACCGGACGCATGTCGTGCCGCCGTGCAATGTGAGTGAGGCCGAGCTGAAGGAAGGGTTCGCTGCGCTGGACGCTGCGCTGAGCGTGGCCGACGAGTTCACGGTGGCGTGAGGCTGCGTTTCGGCTGCGGGTGCGTGGGGGCTGGTCGCGCAGTTCCCCGCGCCCCTTCGGGGGCGCGACTCTCACGCTCCTCACAACCGACCCACGGGTAGCTTCCCGGGTACAGAAGGAGTACACCCGGAACCCGAACGCGTAAGGTGGCGTGCTCGTACATGTATCTGTAAGCGAGCACGTCACCCGTACGCGTGAGGAGAGGCACCCGACGATGCCCGGCAACGGCGCTGTGACCCGCAGTACCCTGCGCCAGCAGATCGCGGACGCGCTCCGTGACGAGGTGCTCGCCGGGCGGCTGCAGCCGGGCCGGGAGTTCACCGTCAAGGAGATCGCCGAGCAGTACGGGGTCTCCGCCACGCCGGTCCGCGAGGCGCTGGTCGACCTGTCCGCGCAGGGCGTCCTCGACGCCGACCAGCACCGCGGCTTCCGGGTCCCCGAGTACACGCTCGCCGACTACCGGACCATGATCGAGGCCCGCAGCCTGGTCACCGACGGCATGTTCCAGGCTGTCGCCGACGGCCTCCACCCGGCCTTCAAGGACCCCGAGGAGCCGCGGGTCGCCGCCGCCCTCGCCGCGGTCCGGCGGCGCGGCGAGGAGGCGCAGCGCGCCGCGGCCGCCGGTGAACTGACCATCCTCATCGGCTACGACCTGCGCTTCTGGCGGGAGCTGGCGGCCCTGTTCGGCAACCCCTACCTCGCCGACTTCCTGCACCGGCTGCGCGTGCAGTCCTGGGTGTGCGCGGTGCAGCATCTGCGCCGGCTGCCCGATCTACGCGGGTATCTGTGGTCCCGGCACACCGAGTTGGTCGACGCGCTGTCCCGCCGGGACACCGAGGCCGCCCGGGGGATCGTCGCCGCGTACAACACGCACTCCCTCGCCCTGATCGAGCGACTGGCGGAGAAGAACGGATGACCGCGCCCACGGAGACCACGGAGGACGAGGACAGGGGGAACGTCGACCTTTCCGTCGTCATCCCGGCGTACAACGAGGAGGAACGGCTCGGCCCGACCCTCGACGCCGTCACCCGCTACCTCGCCGACAACGAGAGCCGCTTCGGCTCCTGGGAAGTGATCGTCTCCGACGACGGTTCGACGGACGGGACCCGCGAGGTGGCCGCCTTACGGCACCCGCACGTCCGCCTGGTCACCGCGGACCGCAACCGGGGCAAGGGCAACGCCCTGCGCCTCGGTGTCGCCGCGACGGGCGGCAGCCGCGTGCTCGTCACCGACGCCGACCTGGCGGCGCCGATCGAGGAGCTGGAGCGGCTGGACAAGGCGCTCAGCGAGGGCAGCGCGGCGGCGATCGGCTCGCGTGCGGTGCCGGGCGCGGAGATAGCCGACCACCAGCACCGGCTGCGCGAGCTGCTCGGCCGCGCCGGGAACCTGCTGATACGCGCGACCGCCGTGCCGGGGATCAAGGACACCCAGTGCGGGTTCAAGCTCTTCGACGGCGACCTGGCCCGCGAGGCCTTCGCCGACTCCCGGCTGGACGGCTGGGGCATCGACGTCGAGGTCCTGCAGCACCTGCACCGGGGCGCCCACCCGATCGCCGAGGTCCCGGTCCGCTGGAGCCACCGGCCCGGCTCCAAGGTGGGCCCGCTGGACTACCCGAAGGTCCTCGCCGACCTGGCCCGGCTGCGGCTGCGCCGGCTGCGCCCGGCCGACCTGCTGGTCCCGGTCCTCTTCCTCGCCCTCTCGATCGCCCTCTACTCGGGCCGCTTCTTCGACCCGGACCACCGCTATCTCGTCGACTCCCTCCAGGACCAGAACCAGTGGGAGTGGTTCTTCGCGGTGACCGCGGACAACCTCGCGCACTTCCGCAACCCGCTCTTCTCCGACTTCCAGAACTTCCCCGACGGCGTGAACCTCATGGCCAACACGGTCATGCTGGGCGTCTCCGTCCCCTTCGCCCCGCTGACCCTCATAGCCGGTCCGGCCGTCTCGCTCTCCGTGTGCATGGCGCTGGGGCTCGCCACGACCGCCGTCGCCTGGTACTGGCTGATCGTGAAGCGGGTGGTACGGCACCGGGGTGCCGCCTTCGTCGGCGCGGCCCTGGCGGCCTTCGCGCCGCCGATGGTCAGCCACGCCAACGCGCACCCCAACTTCGTGATCCTGTTCATGATCCCGCTGATCATCGACCGTGCCCTGCGCCTGGCCACCGGCGCCCGGGTCCGGCGGGACGGGATCGTGCTCGGCCTGATGGCGGCCTACCAGGTCTTCCTGGGCGAGGAGCCGTTCCTGCTCGCGGCGCTGGGCATGACCCTGTTCGCCGTCGCGTACGCGGTCGTACGGCCGCAGGTGGCGAAGGAGGCCTGGCGCCCGCTCGGCAAGGGCCTGCTGATCGCCGGGGCGGTCTGCCTCCCCCTGGTCGCCTTCCCCCTCTACTGGCAGTTCACGGGCCCGCAGAGCTACCACAGCGTCCTGCACGGCGACAACGCCGGAAACAGCCCCCTCTCCCTCCTCGGCTTCGCCGAACGCTCGCTGCTCTACGGCAACGCGGGCCGCGCCAACGAGCTCTCCCTCAACCCCACCGAGCAGAACGCCTTCTACGGCTGGCCGCTGGTCCTGGTCGCCTTCGGGATCGTCGTACGACTGTGGGAGCGGCCGCTGGTCAAGGCGCTCGCGTTCACCTCTGTCGCCGCGGCCGTCCTGTCCATGGGCCCGAAGATCCGCATCCCGCTGACGGAGACGGTGTATCCGGGCCCCTGGGCGCTGGTGCGGAAGTTCCCGCTCTTCGAGTCCGTCATCGAGGGCCGGGTGGCGATGATCTGCGCACCCGCGCTGGGCGTGCTGCTCGCCCTGGCCCTGGAGAAGATCCTCGCCACCCGCCGCATCGGCGCCCAGTACTTCGGCCTGCTCGCCGTCGCCCTCGCCCTGCTCCCGATCGTCCCGGCCCCGCTCAAGTCGGAACAGCGGGAGGCGGTCCCGGAGTTCATCAGCAGCGGGATGTGGAAGTCGTACGTGGGCAAGGGCGAGTCCCTCGTCCCCCTCCCGCTGCCGGACCCCGGCTACGCGGAGGCCCTGCACTGGCAGACCAGCGCAGGGCTCGGCTTCAAGCTCCCCGGCGGATACTTCAACGGCCCCTACGGCGAGGACCGCACCGGAATCTACGGCGCCGTCCCGCGCTACACCTCCAGCATGCTGCGGGACGTCCGGTACACCGGGAAGGTCCCGGTGATCGGCAAGAACTGGCAGGCGCAGGCGAAGAAGGACTTCGCGTACTGGAAGGCGGGGGTCCTGGTGGTCGCCCCGCAACCCAATGACGAGAAACTACGACAGGCGGTGGCGGCCCTGACCGGAAAACCCGGTAAGTGGACCGGTGGGGTCTGGGTATGGGACCTGCACGGGGGGAGCTGACCGGCGCCGCACGGATTACTCTTCCCTGACCACCTGGCTGAGCACTTGCTGTGAACGCGCTGATACTAGGAGCCCTCTTTGGCCTGTGACCTCTGGCTGGTACCGCTCGTCGACGTGTTGTGCCACACCCCCGACAATCCGTTCGCAGAGGAACTCGCGCAGTACAACAAGGTGCTCGCCGAGGCCGGGCTGCCCCCGGTGCCGGTGTACCAGTACATGCCGGGCCTGTCCGGCGAGGTCGCGCCCGTGGCCGGCTTCGACTACGACGCCCTGCACTTCCTCCGCCGCGTGTACCTGCTCCAGGTCTGCGGCCTGCCCGTCTCCCCGGTGGACGACCTGGGCGGCGACTACGAGCAGCTCCTGGAGATGTTCGAGTCGACGGCCCAGCAGTCGCACCTGGTCTGGCACTACGACCACGCGGGCGCGTACGTCCCGGTCGACTTCCCGCACCCGCTCGCCAGCGACGAACTCCTCGCCAGCGGCGGCCCCCTCGGCTCCTCCCACGCCCTGCTGCGCGAGCTGGAGTACGTCGCCCCGTCGATCGGCATCGACCCGGCCAACCCCCCGGCCCCGCCGCAGCCCCCCGCCGCCCCGACCGACCTCGAAGAGCCGGCGGTCCCGGCCCCCTACGACCCGAGCCCCTTCGCCCGCGAACGCCACGTCTGGCTCGGCCTGCACGCGGCGGCGACGCGCAGCCTGGCCCAGGGCTCGATGATCGTGTTCAGCTGACGGGCGGGATCAGTTCTCGACGATACGGATGGTGCGGATGCCCGTGCCCCGGTAACGCATCGGGGTCCTGGTCAGTACGGCACGGCCGCGCGGCCATTCGACGGTCGGCAGGGCGAGGTGCAGCACATGCGCGCCGCTCCAGTCGGGCTCGTCCTTGCCGTGCTCCGAGTCGCCCTTCGCGGCACGCAGCCGCTTGCCGACGGCGGTGGCCGCCGCGAAGTCGAGCCCCTCGATGTTGACGGACGGCAGCGCACCGACGTGCTCGGCGACACCGGCCCGCTCCCGCTCGGCGGCGGCCAGGCTCACCGCGGGGATGTAGACCCGCAGAGCCGGGTCCTTCTCGGCCTCGACCACGAGCCGCGAGGCCATGCTGTTCCCGGCGCCGAGTGCGAGGGCCGCCGTGTCGTCGAAGATGACGGCACGCGCCAGCGGGTAGCGCTCTTCCCCGGTCACTGGACCTCCCCGATCCGACCCGACTCGATGTCGGCCCACAGCTGCTCGCCGGCCTTCTCGTCCTCTTCGCTGTAGGGCCGCCCCAGGAAGTGCTCCTCGACGTACGCCCTGGTCTCCTCGTACCGCTTGCGCAGCTCCTCCTTGGTGGGCGTGGCCCCGGCCAGCTCCGCCACGAGGTCCCGCATGCTCATCCCGCGTTCCCGGGCGAGCTCCTGGAGGCGGTCGCGGACGGCGGGGTCGACCTTGATCGTGGTGTCAGCCATGAGGACAGTATACTGGCGGTATACCGTCTCAGGGCGTACGAGTGTGACAGTCATCGACGTTCCTTTCTCTGGTTTTCAGGCCGCCATGAGGCGAACTTTTTGCAATTCACCCGCCGGTGACCCGGATTCGTACGGCCTCTCGAATACCTCGCAGGTCGTCGAGTACTGCCGAGTCACGGGATCCCGCCGCACCACCCGCCGCAGATACCGCCGTTCCTCCAGCTCACGCAGGGACGCGACGATCGACATGCACCCTTCGCCGCGCTGTGCCGCGAGGATGCGCTCGGTGATCCAGGAACCGTTCGGCAGCCCCAAGAGGTACGTCAGTACGCCTACCGCTCCCCAGGACAGACGTCGGTCCCCGAAACGGGAGTTGGCGAGGGCTGCGAAGGCGCGCAGGGGCGCCGTACGATGAACGCGCATCGGAGTGGTAGCTCCCGGTGTCGAGCCCCCAGGTGTTGGCGCACCGTGGGGGCAATCTCGTTGATCGTGACTTTAAGGCCTCGCAAAGAGCCGAACGCAAGCCACAATCCCTTTTTTCTGCCTGCGTGTTGACGCAATTCACTCCGGCGAGTGAAGCGCGGTCCGCAGCAATCGCGTGTGCACGAAGCGCCCGTGCGCGGTGGGCCGATAGCGCCAGGCCAACGGCCACGTCATGTCGTCCAGCGCGGGAATCGGGATGTACGACACCCGGGCCGGAACGGCGGTCAGTCTGGTCACCTCCGCAGGCCAGGGCAGGTGATCCGTACTCCCGGCCGGAACCAGGAAGTACACACACCGCCGCCCACTGGCGACCTCGATGACGGGCCCCGGGTCACCCCCTGTCATCTCCGCGAGTCGGTCGGCGAGCCGCCGCCCCCACTCCCCGTCGTCCACCCGCACCGCGTCGAACTGGACGCCGGCCTTGCGGAGTTGAACGCCGGAGGCCGGGAGCCAGCCGAGGTTTAACTGGTCACTTTGCGTGTTCATGGGACCAGTTTGGGCAGGTGCGGCTACCGTCGCCATAACTCTGAGTCGACCACTGAATACGGTCGGAAATCGGGGTGCGTCGGTTGTGACCGGTTGAGTTCGGTTGAGTTCGGGGGTGACCGCAATGGCGCGGGCTGAGAACAAAGAGGAAGCGAGCGGCACGGCACAGATGGTGGCCGCCCTGGCGAAGGCACTGCGGGAGCAACAGGAGCTGACACAGGAGGAGTTGGGTAAGCGGACCGGCTACACGGCATCCGCGATCAGCGCCATGGAGACGTGCGCGCAGCCCGCCAGCGACAAGATGCTGGTGAAGCTCGAGGAGGCAATCGGCGGCGGCATGGGGGTCTTCGAGAAGGCCCGCAAGTACATGCTGCTGGAGAAGTACCCCCCTCGGTTCCGGGGCTTCTCGGAGCTGGAGGCCGGGGCGGTCACGATCTCGTCGTACGAGACGCATGTGGTCGACGGCCTGTTCCAGACCGAGGACTACGCACGGGCACTGATCGGAGGCGGCTTTCCGCAGGTCTCCGAGCAGAAGCGGGAGGAGTTGGTCGAGGCGCGGCTGGCCCGCCGAGCGCTGTTCAAGCGGGAGCCGACTCCGATGATCGAGCTGATCCTCGAAGAGAGCGTGCTGCGGCGGCCGTTCGGGTCCTGGGAGGTGCTTCGCGGGCAGTTGCTCTCGCTCGTCGAGGACGCGGCGCGGGACAATGTGTGCCTGCAAGTGCTGCCGATGGAGCGGGGGTTGCGGGGCACGTACGCCGGTGACCGCGGCCCCATGAAGATGGTGGTGACCGCGGAGCACGAACACGTCGTCTACATGGAGATCGAGGACCAGGGCATCCTGGTCAGCGAGCCGGAGGAAGTGTCCCAACTCGCCCACCGCTATGCGAAGATCCGCGCACAGGCCCTGAGTCCCGACGACTCGGTCAGCCTCATCGAACGGTTGGCAGGAGAGAAGCGATGACCGGCACCGACACCCTTCGGTGGTTCAAGTCCAGCTACAGCGACAGCGGCGGCGGCAACTGCGTCGAGACCGCCTACGCATACACCTGGCGCAAGTCCTCCTACAGCGACGGCGGCGGCGGGAACTGCCTGGAAATATCCCCCTGCCCCCACACCATCCACATCCGCGACTCCAAGACGGCCCCCGGCGGCCCCCACCTCGCCCTCTCCCCCGCCGCCTGGGCCGCCTTCCTGCAAGCTTCCAGGTTCACAGGCGCACGATGACCAGGGCCGTGTCGTCGGTGGCGTCGCCGGGTGGGAGCAGGTCGGTGAGCACGGCGTCGGCGAGGGCTTCGGGATCGTCTGCCCGGTGGCGGGCGAGGGAGTCGGCGAGGCGGGCGAGGCCCGTGTCGATGTCCTCGCCGCGGCGTTCGATCAGGCCGTCGGTGTAGAGCACGAGGACGGAGTCCTCGCGGAAGGCCGCGACGGCCTGGGTCCGGGGGCCGTGTTGAGGGCGGGCGGCCAGCGGCGGGTCGGTGGCCCGGTCCAGGAACTCGACGGTCCCGTCCGGCCGCAGGAGTGCCGGTGGGGGGTGGCCGGCGCTGCTGTAGGTGATGGTGTCGCTCTCCCAGTCGATGAACGCCGTGGCCACGGTGGTGTTCTCGGCGCCGTCGACGGTGCGGGCGTACTGCCCGAGGACTTCCAGGGCGCGGGCGGGGCCTTCGGGGACGAGAGAGGCGGCGGTGAGGGCGCTGCGCAGTTGTCCCATGACGCAGGCCGCGGGCAGGCCGTGGCCGACGACGTCGCCGACGGCGACGGCGATGCGGTCGCCGGGCAGGTCGATCAGGTCGTACCAGTCGCCGGCCACGTTGAGGGCTTCGGCGGCGGGCCGGTAGCGGACGGCCGCCGGGTGCCGGCCGACCGGGCGAGGGGCGGGCAGCATGGCTTCCTGCAGGGTCAGCGCGACTTCACGGGCGCGGATGAGTTCGGTGACGTCCTCCAGCCGGTGCAGCAGCAGCGTCACCCGGCCGTCGGCTCCGAACACGGGAATGTTGCTCACGTTGAAGTACCGCTCGTGCCATACCCCGGGCTGGTCGGGGTCCTCGATGTCGAAGCGCTGCAGCGCCACGTCACTGCGCTGACCGGTGGCCGCCGCCCGGCGCAGTGACGCCAGAACCCTGAGCAGGAGGGGCTCGGCGGATTGGTTCTCGGTGTTGTCCTCGGGCAGGAAGCGGCCGATCACCTGCTCGCGGGGCAGGCCCCGGAGGCGCACGAACTCCGCGTTGGCGTCCGCGAAGATCAGCTGCGGAGTCACCAGCGCCGCGGCCCCGGGAAGGGCCTGGAACACCGCCGCGTAGTCGACCGCCGGGTTTGCCATGATCTTCCTGCTTGCCAAGCCGCGCTCTGTCTTTTCACGATACGAGCAGGTGGTCATGGCCCGCACCATGAGGTCGGCGGCGGCTTAGGACGGGGTGCGCGAGGCCACGATCAACGTGGTGGTCAGCTCGATGTGCGCGGCCAGCGCGGCAACGGCGGAGTCGGCGTCGCCGTCGATCGCGTGCTGGAAGACGGTGGCGTGCTCCCGGGCCGGATCGCGCGCGGCGTCGTACGGGTCGATCGCTTCCTGCCAGCGGCGGTAGAGGCAGGCGCTGTCCCGCAGCGCCGTCGCGATCGCGTGCAGCCGGGGGCTGCCGCACCCGGCGAGCAGGGCGTCGTGGAAGTCCGCGTGGGCGGCTTCCCACGCCGGGGCGACGCGGGTCGGATCGGACACGTCGCGGCGAGGCGTGTCGGCAAGGGTGAAATGGGTCGCGACGAGCCGGGCGCGCCAGGCCGTGTCGCCCCGCTCTATGCCGCGCCGCAGGGCCAGGCACTCGATGTCCGTCCGCGTCCGGGTCAGATCGAGCAGGTCGTCGACGGAGATCGGCTTGACCTGGAAACCGACCTGCGGGTTGGCCAGCACCAGCCCCTGCTCGGCCAGCCGGCCGAGCACCTCCCGGATCAGCCCCACGCTGGCGTCGTAGTCCTGGCACAGCGGCGTGAACTTGAGCCGCTCGCCCGGCGCGAAGCGCCCGCCGAGGATGTCGGCCCGCAGCCGGGCGTGCACCTCGTCCGTGCGGGTCTTCGCACTGGTTGACATGGACCGCAGGATACACAACTTCGACATGACGCAGGATGTTCGAACATCCATTGACACCTCGAAGATTCAGGGTCGAGACTTCTGACCCATGACCTCTACGACGAAACGCAACGTCGTCATCACCGGTGGCGGGACGGGCATCGGCGCCGCCACCGCGGAGCTGTTCGCCGAAGCCGGGCACGACGTCACGATCACGGGTCGGCGCGGTGACGTGCTGGCCGCCACCGCCGAGCGGTTGGGGGTGGCCCACGCCGTGTTCGACGCCGCCGACCCGGCCGCCGTTCAGACTGCGCTCGGCCAACTGCCGACCACCGTCGACGTGCTGGTCAACAACGCCGGCGGCAACACCGACCGGCGCCGTCCGACCGCCGCCGCGGGCGACCTCGCCGGTGTGGCCGACGCCTGGCGGGCCAACTACGAGGCCAACGTGCTCACCACGGTCCTGGTCACCGAGGCGCTCAAGCCGCGGCTGGCGGACGGGGCACGCATAGTCACCGTCGGTTCGGTGGCCGCCAAGCAGGGATCCGGTTCGTACGGCGCGGCCAAGGCCGCCCTGGAGGCGTGGAACGTCGAGACCGCGAGGACGCTGGGTTCCCGCGCGATCACGGCCAACGTCGTGGCACCGGGGGTCACTCTGGACACCGAGTTCTTCGCCGGCACGATGTCCGAGGAGTGGGTGGCGGCCCGGGTGTCCGCCGCGTTCAACCGGCGGCCAGGCACCCCGGACGAGATCGCGGAGGCGATCTTCTTCCTCGCCCGGCCCGGTTCCGGCCACCTGACCGGACAGGTGATCCATGTCAACGGCGGTGCCTACGCGGCCCGGTGACCGCTCGCCGAGGGCGGCTTCTGCCGGCGAGGCCGAAGCGCTACTGGGCCCTGCGCGCCGTCGCCGTGATCGTCGCCGTGCCGATGACGTGGGTCGACATGGTGAAGCGGGTGATCGCGGCCGGGGTCGCCGCGGGCAGTTGCAGGCTCGGGGTGTCCAGGGCGTAGACCGTGATCCGGTAGTGGTGGGTGATGTCGCCGACCGGCGGGCAGGGGCCCAGGTAGCCGGTCTGGCCGGCGTCGTTCGTGCCGGACACCGCGCCGGCCGGCAGGGCGGAGCCCAGCTCGCTGTCCGAGGCGGGGATGTCCCAGGTCAGCCAGTGCCACAGGCCGGAGCCGGTGGGGGCGTCGGGGTCGAACATGGTGACCGCGTAGCTGCGGGTGTCCTTCGGCGCGCCGTGCCAGGACAGCCGTATCTGCTTGTCGGCGCCGGAGCAGCCGAACGAGTCGGCGTAGGAGTCGGCCGGGATGGTGCCGCCGTTGCGGATGTCGGGGCTGGTGACCCTGAAGCGGGCGGCGGAGTCCGGGACGACCTTGCGGACCTGGGTGTAGCCGTACCCTCCGTCGTCCGCACGGCCGGTGTGCGTGTCAGCGTTGGCCGTGGTCACGCCGGTGGTGACGGCGGCGGCGACCGCGGTCAGCGCGGCGGCGGCTCGGATCGACGTTCTCATGGTGCCCTCCTGGGTGGGTGTCTGCGGTGGCACCACGATCAAGGAGGCGGGACACCGGCAGGAAGGCTCTCGGATTGCTGGCATTCGGGATACCAGGCTCCCGGGTCGACAGCGCACGGCCGGGGTCGGGATCATGAGGGGCATGGCGGGCAGGGCGGGCAGGGCGGGCGAGCGGGCACCGAGGCGTGCGGAACTGGGTGAGTTCCTGCGGGCCATGCGGGCGCGGTTGCGGCCCGGGGACGTCGATCTGCCGGACGTGGGCCGGCGCCGGACGCCGGGGCTGCGGCGGCAGGAGGTGGCCCAGCTCGCCGCCGTCAGCATCGACTGGTACATCCGGCTGGAGCAGGGCCGGGTCGGCACACCCGGCGCCGCCGTGCTGGACGCGGTGGCCCAGGCGCTGCGGCTGTCGCCGTCCGAGCGGCACCATCTGCATCTCATCGCGCGGGACGAGACCCCGGTGGCCCGGCACCTGTCCGTCCCGGTCGGCGACTCGCTGCGCGTGCTGCTGGCGGGGATGCCGCTGATCCCGGCCTATGTCGTGGACTTCCGTTTCGACGTGCTGGCCCACAACGCGGCCGCGACGGCTCTGCTCGGCGCGGACTTCGGCGCAGCCGGGGAACTCAGCGGCAACACCGCACGGGTGCTGTTCCTGGAGCCGGGCATGCGCGAGGTCCAGCTGGACTGGGCGCGGGTGGCCCGCGAGACGGTCGGCAACCTGCGGGCGAACCTCGCACGCCATCCGGACGACCCGCGGCTGCTTGAGGTGATCGCCGAACTGCGGGACCGGAGCGCGGAGTTCACCGCATGGTGGGAGGACCACACGGTGAAGCAGCGCGCCCACGGCCGTAAGCGCGTAAGGCACCCCGTCGTCGGCGAACTCGCCGTCTGCTACGACACCCTGGCCACCCTCGACAACTCGGACCAGTACCTGATCGCCGTCACCCCCGCGGACCCGGCGGCCGAGGACGGCTTCCGCAGGCTCATGACCGGCCCGGGTCTGCACGCCATCGGAGCCTGAGGCCGCCGCCCCGGGGTGCGCTGCGCAGGCGGGTGGCCAGGGCCCACCCGGTGCTGACGAGTGCGGCCAGCGTGAGCGTGATCAGCAGCAGCGTGGTGTGGGAGCCTGCGCTGTCGGCGGCGCGGGCGACCGGGTTGGGCAGGCCGAGGCGGTCGACCAGCCAGCCGAGGGCCGCCACCCCGGTGACCGCCGCGCCGGTCAGGCGGAGCGCGGGCTGGGCGCGCAGCCGGGCCAGGACCAGGAGCGAGGGCAGGGCGAGGCAGACCAGCAGCAGCTGGACCAGTTCGATGCCCAGGTTGAAGCCGAGCAGGCTGGTGACCAACTGGCGGGTGGAGAGGTGCATTTCGGCCAGTACGAAGGAGAACGCCATGCCGTGGCCCAGGCCGAAGACGCCCGCCACGACCGCTTCCCGCCCGGGGAAGAGCGGGCGGATCGCGTGGATCGCGCCGACCAGGATGCTCGCGGCGATGAACGCCTCCACCGGCCAGGAGGGGATCTGGAGGCGGCCGAGGGCGGTGGCGGCCAGGGCGACCGAGTGGCCGGCCGTGAAGGCGAGGGTGATGCCGCCGATGCGGGCGAGCGCCTTGCGGGGGCCCACCAGGCCGGTCCAGCGGCCGCCGGTCGCGGCCAGCGGGGCAGGCAGCAGGAGGATCAACAGGAACAACAGATGATCCGTGCCGGTCAGGATGTGGTTGCCGCCGAGTTCGACCATGGCGACGAAGCCGCGCCAGGCGCTGCCGGGGCCGAGGTCGACCTTCAGGGCCGGGACCTTCATGTGCCGGATGTCCAGCTCGATGGTGCCGACCTGGGTGGTGCCCTTGCCGTCGACCTGGCCGTTCGCCCAGTCCTGGCGGACGGTCACGAGGGTGACGTGGGTGACGACCTGGTGGACGATCGCGTCGTAGTGGAAGGTGAAGTGGCGTACGTCGGCGGCGGCGGGCGGGGTGAGGACCGCGGCGACGGTCAGTTCGCGGTAGGTACCGGTGGACGTCTGCTGGGTGGCGCTCAGGTGCATCGAGCCGATGGCGACCTGCCATGCCTTGCCACCGGTGGTGGTCGGGTGGATGTGCTGGGCGAGGTAGGCGCGGATCGCCTTGGTCTGCGCGGCCGGGACGGCCTTGCCGGTGACGTCGTCCAGGTCGATGCCGCTGGCCCGGGAGAAGTCGGAGACCGGCAGCTCCAGCCGTGCGGACACCGAGGACCTGTACACGTCCAACTGCACCACCGAGTGCGGCATCGGATGCGCGGCGGCCGGCGACGCCCCGAGGAGGAGCGCCGCCGGTACCACGATCGCGATCCCGGCGACCAGGCGTGTCAGGACGGTGGTCAGCCAGTTTCGCGGTCCGGTCATGAGAAGGAGAACTCGTTCCCGTAGTCGCGGGTGTGGTCCCGGTACACGGTGTGGTAGTGGACCTGGTTCTGGAACACGACGCCGTTCTGCACGACGAACTCGACCCACACGCTGGGACCGTCGATGCGTACGTAGTCGCCCTGGGTGTCCAGAGCGGTGCCGCCGGAGTAGGAGACGTAGGTCTCGTCGAGCTCCTTCGCGTACGTCTTCATCAGCTGGGCGGCGGTGGCGTCGTCCACGTCCGCGATCCAGGGGTGGATCGCCGCCAGGACCAGCTTCTTCTGCTTCGGCGACAGCTCGCTGACCTTGATGCCCTCCTTGGTCTCCGGGAAGTCGCCGTCCTTGCCGGGACCGAGCAGTACGTCGCTGAACGACTCCGACAGCTTGGCCTCGGCCAGCTGCGAGGTGCTCAGGCTGCCGGTCAGCTTCAGCAGGCCGTCGCGGAACTTCGCCAGCGGCGCGTACGTGGTGCCGTCGTCCGCGGTCCAGCTGGTCGGCTCGACGCCGGTGAAGAAGGGGCTGGCGCCGGAGACCTTGCCGTCCTTGTACGTGATGTTCACGGCGAGGTGGTGGCCGCCGAAGTGCAGCTGCCAGCTGCCGGTCTTGGACGGGGTGCCGAGGAGCGCCAGGTAGTAGTAGCCGCTGCCGTACGAGAAGCCGCCCCCGCCGCCGGCACCGCCGGAGGGCGGGGCGCCGGTCGGGACGTCGGTGGGCGCCGCGGAGGCGGAGTCGGTGGCCGTGGCGGAGGGGTCGGCGGAGGCCGAGTCGGTGGCCGTGGCCGAGGCCGAGTCGGTCGCCGTGGGCGCGTCCGTCGGTGCGGCCGAGGCGGAACTGGTGCTCTCGGCCGAGGCGAGCACGTCGTCGGCCTTGAGGGTCTGCAGGACGTGCTCGTAGCCGGTGTCCTTGCCGGTGCCCAGGGCCGTCTTCAGCAGGGCCTCGGCGGCGGCCAGCTGGTCGTCCGACAGGGTGCTGAACTGGATGCCGGGACGGCAGGTCCCGCCGCAGGGGAGGTTCGACCAGGCGGTCGCGTTCGCCTGGGAGAAGTCCAGCAGGGTCGAGGCCTGCTGGTCGGAGGTCAGGGTGTTCAGGAAGGCGTTGGCGGCGCTGACGACGGCCGCGGTGCCCTTGGCCTGCTTGTCGACCGGCCGCTGGACGCCCGCGGCCGATTTCTCACCGGCGGGCGTGGCCGCATTCGCCACGGCGAATCCACCACCGGCGAGGACCAGAGCCGTGGCGGCTCCGAGTACGGCCCGTCGAGTCCGCCTGGAGCGGATCAGACGGGTTCTCTCTTTGCTCATTAACTGCCCCTTCGGCATGCCGAACTAGCCATACGGAGGCACCCGTTGGCTGGTCGGAAGAGTTTGGGAACGCGCCGCGGACATTACCAACAACAACGTTGACACTCAATGTGAAAGCCCGATCCGATAACAGCGTCGAATTACGGCCGGTGCAAGATTTTCAGGATTCACAGAAACAACGAAATCCACAAATGAAATCGACAGGTCCCTCTTATTCGGGGAAAAGAAAAAGTGGTGGGGCCCCCCCCCGGGGGGGGGGCCCCCACCACACGACGAACCGGCGAGGCGCCGGAAGAGGCGCTAGAAGACGGGCGTGCCGCCCTGCGTCAGCTTCCAGTTGGTGGCCGCGAAGGTCGACGGGTCGATGGTGCCCTTGGCCGTGGCGTAGGCGATCATCAGGTCCCGGACCTGGTTGGTGGAGCTGTAGGCGGTCTCCGCGGCGGCGATGTGCGGGTAGCCGGAGCCGCCGTTGGCGCGGTAGTTGTTGACGGCGACGACGAAGACCTGGTCGTCGGCGACCGCCGCACCGTTGTAGGTGAGGTTCTTGATGCGCGAGCCCTCGGCGGCCGCGATGTCGATCTCGTACGAGACGCCGGACGCGGTGTCGTACATGTAGTCCCAGAAGCTGTTGGCGTTGGTGAGGGTGGCGGTGTCCACCGCCGTGCCGGACGGGACCTGGTGGTAGTACTTCGCCGCGTACTCCAGGTAGTCCCTGAGCTGGGCGCCGGTGAGCTTCTTGCCGTACAGCGTGTTCTCGTAGATGTAGAGACCGGCGATGTCGCGGATCGTCACGTTGCCGGCCGGGATGTCGGCGGTACGGCTGAAGCACGCGGCCACCGAGATCAGCGGGAGCGCCGCGTCCGCCGCGGACAGGCCCGCCTTCACCGCCTCCGTCTGGACCTCGTGGATGAAGTCGATGGCGGGCACGTCCTTCCAGCAGGCCTCCGCCGTCGGCATGTTCTGCGTGGAGGTGCCGATCGCCGTGTTGACGTACTTGACGACCAGGTTGTGGTCGGCGGTGAGGAGTTCGGTGATCCGCGGGTCCTCCGCGACCGTGTTGCTGTTCAGGGTGGTGGCGGTCTTCTTGGTGATCTTCCAGGAGCCGTGCACGTGCTCCAGCTCGAAGTCGAAGACGGAGAGGCGGTAGCCGTAGCAGTACGGCTCGGAGAGGAGGACGTCCTCGCCCGTCTCCGCGTTCTTCACCGTGTACGTCGGGACGTCGACGTGGGTGTGGCCGACGAGGATCGCGTCGATGCCGGGGACCTGCTCGGCGACCAGGTTCGACGCGTTCTCCACGTAGGGGAGTTCGTCGCCCCACGACGTCGAGCCGTCCAGACCCGAGTGGTCGGTGAGGAAGACGACGTCACAACCGAGGGCGCGCAGCCGCGGCACGTACTTCTTCGCCTGCTCGACCAGGCCCGTGAAGGCCATCTTCCCGGAGACGTTGTCCTTGTCCCACAGGGCGATGCCCGGGTTGGTGAGGCCGAGGATGCCGACCTTGATGTCCGGGCCGTGGGGCACCTTGATGTGCTTGACGGTGTAGGGCCGGAAGGCCGGCTTCAGCGTCTTGGCGTCCAGGGCGTTGGCGCCGAGCAGCGGGAAGTCGCACTGCTTCTCGAAGGTGCGGATGACCTCGATGCCGTAGTTGAACTCGTGGTTGCCGAGGGCGGCCGCGTCGTACCGCATCTCGTTCATGGCGACCGCCATGGGGTGCTTGGGGCCGCGCTTGCCGTCCTTGCCGGTGATCGGGTCGACGTTCGCGTAGTAGTACGCCAGCGAGGTGCCCTGGATGATGTCGCCCGCGTCGACGAGCAGCACCCGGTGCTCGCCCTTCTCCTTGCGCAGGTTCTTGACCAGGGTGGCGATGCGCGCGATGCCGTACGTGTTGCCCCTGGAGTCCACCGGGGCGGCGTTGGTGTAGTAGTCCCAGTTGAAGACGTGGCTGTGCAGGTCGGTGGTGCCCAGGATCGAGAACGACCAGGTCTTGGGCGCCTTCGGCGGCTTGGCGGAGGCGAGCTCGGCGGCCTGGGCGCTGCCGGTACCGACGGTTCCCGCGACGGCCACGGCAGCGCCGGTGACGGCCGACTTCTGCACGAACTCACGGCGGTTCATGGGATTGACGGGCATTCAGGGCTCCTGGGAAGGCGGAGAGGACGGGTGTGGCATGCGGGGCGCGGCGGGCTACCCGCGTAGATGCTGACCCTCCCCCGTTACCGGCGTAACCACGGACAGCCCAAGGGCCGGTCAAGGATTCCCAAGACCGGCCCAAGTGAGTCGTCCAACCGCTGCTCTACAGGAACGAGTTGATCTCGATCGTCTCGTCGCGGCCCGGGCCCACGCCGATCGCGGAGATCGGGGCGCCGGACATCTCCTCCAGCGCCTTGACGTAGTTCTGGGCGTTCTTCGGCAGGTCCGCGAAGGACTTCGCCTTGGTGATGTCCTCGGACCAGCCCGGCAGGGTCTCGTAGATCGGCTTCGCGTGGTGGAAGTCGGTCTGCGAGTACGGGAGCTCCTCGACGCGCTTGCCGTCGATCTCGTACGCCACGCAGACCGGGATCTCCTCCCAGCCCGTCAGCACGTCGAGCTTGGTGAGGAAGAAGTCGGTCAGGCCGTTCACGCGGGTCGCGTAGCGGGCGATGACCGCGTCGAACCAGCCGCAGCGGCGGTCGCGTCCGGTCGTCACACCCCGCTCGCCGCCGATCCGGCGCAGCGCGTCGCCGTCCGCGTCGAAGAGCTCGGTCGGGAACGGGCCGGCGCCGACACGGGTCGTGTACGCCTTGAGGATGCCGATGACCCGGCTGATCTTCGTCGGGCCGACACCTGAGCCGGTGCAGGCGCCGCCCGCGGTCGGGTTCGAGGACGTGACGAACGGATACGTGCCGTGGTCGATGTCGAGGAGCGTGCCCTGGCCGCCCTCGAAGAGGACGACCTTGTTCTCCTCCAGGGCCTGGTTGAGGACCAGGACCGTGTCGGCGACGTACGGAGCGAGCTTCTCCGCGTAGCCGAGCAGCTCCTCCACGACCTGCTCGACGGCGATCGCGCGCCGGTTGTAGAGCTTGGTGAGCATCTGGTTCTTGACGTCGAGGGCCGCCTCGACCTTCTGGGTCAGGATCGACTCGTCGTAGAGGTCCTGGACCCGGATGCCGACCCGGTTGATCTTGTCGGCGTAGGTCGGGCCGATACCGCGCCCCGTCGTACCGATCTTCCGCTTTCCGAGGAAGCGTTCCGTCACCTTGTCGACGGTCACGTGGTACGGCGTGATGATGTGCGCGTTACCGCTGATCATGAGCTTGGACGTGTCGACGCCACGCTCGTTCAGACCGCTCAGCTCGGAGAGCAGGACCGACGGGTCGACGACGACTCCGTTGCCGATGACCGGAACACAAGTAGGCGAGAGGATTCCGGAAGGGAGGAGGTGCAGCGCATACTTCTGGTCGCCGACGACGACCGTGTGGCCGGCGTTGTTGCCGCCCTGATAGCGCACCACATAGTCGACGGATCCGCCTAGCAGGTCCGTCGCCTTTCCCTTGCCTTCGTCACCCCACTGAGCACCGAGCAGCACAAGTGCGGGCACGCGCGTACACCCCTTCCGGGCGGGGCATGTCCAAGGTCAGGGGCGTACGCGTAAGGTTCGTCGCCGCGTACCACCGCGACCGTCGTTGGCCGCACAACCGTCGGACCGGATGCCCCGGAATAGACGAAGCCCCTGGCGCAATAGCGCAAGGGGCTCTTGCACAGTGATGCTACCCGAGGAAGCGAGGCACGACCGAGGTGGCGACATTCGCGACGTCCGATCAGCTGCTGGTGATCATCGATCCGGCGGCACGGGAAACGGACGGTGAGTCCGTCCGGATCGCGAAAGACGTGCTCAGCGCGGGTGCGGCCGCGAAGGTGTGCATGCCGGACGGGCCCGAGGAATTCGCCCGCGTACTGGCCCGCCGGGGCTCGCGGCGGCCGGTGGTCGTCGGCGACGACCGCGCCCTGGTCCGCACGGTGACCCTGCTGCACCGCCGGCGGGAGCTGACCGGATGCGTGCTGTCCATGGTCCCGGTCGGGGGCGCGCTGAGCGTCGCGCACACGCTGGGGGTGCCCACCGGTGCCGTGGCGGCGGCGCGGGCGGTCCTGGACGGGGTGGAACGGCGCCTGGACCTGCTGGTCGACGACAGCGACGGGGTGGTGCTGGGCGCGCTGCGGATACCGCCGCTGGCGTCCGTGGCGGTGGCTCCGGGGCCGGTGGCGGCGCGCGGGTGGCTGCGGCCGTACCAGCACCTCGTACGGTCCCTGTCGGCCACCCGCCCGGTCCCGGTCGTGCCCCGCCCCGGGCCCGCGCGGCTGCGGGTGGAGGTCGACGGGGAGACGGTGGTGGACCTGGACCAGCCGGTGGAGGGCATCTCGGTGACCCCGGGCGGCCTCGACGGGCTGGCCGAGGTGGAGGTGCGCCCGCTGTCGGTGGGCGCCGAGGCGACCCCGGTACGGGCCGCCGGGCGCACGGTGACGGTGACGGGCGCGGACTTCCGCTACCGGGCCGACGGAGGCGTGACGGGGCCGGTACGACGCCGGACGTGGCGGGTGGTGGAGGGGGCCTGGGGGCTTACGGTGCCGGGGGCGTCGTAGCGGGTGCCTCCAAGCCGTCCGGATCGGTCGCGTCGAGGGCGGTCGCGCCCTGAGCGGTCGTCTCCGAAGCGGTCACGTCCGGAGCGGTCATCTCCGAAGCGGTCACCGCCGGAGCGGTCACGTCCGGAGTGGGTACCGCCGGAGCGGTCTCGTCCGCGTCGGTCTCGTCCTTGAGGGCCACCCCGGTCCGTCCCAGCTCCCGGCCCCTGCCCAGCAGCGCGGCCAGCTTCCCCGCCGCCGCCTCGTACGTCAGCCCCAGGGGCGGCCGGATGTTGCTCAGGCAGTTCCGGTCCGCGTCCGTGGTCACGCCCGGCACCGGCCGGTACGTCAGGTACGCGCCCAGGGAGTCCGCCGCCGACATGCCGGGCCGTTCGCCGATCAGGACGACCACCAGCGCCGTGCCCATCGTGTGGGCGATGTCGTCGCCGAGGGCCACCCGGGCCTGTTCCGCGAGCACCACCGGAGCGATGCGCCAGCCGGGGAGGCGGGCCGCCGTCGCCCGCACCACCGCCGCCGCGTGTTCGTGCACCGCCCGGCTGGACAGCCCGTCGGCGACCACGAAGACGACGTCCCAGTCACCGCCGGCCGGCAGGTGCGCCCGGTCCACGGGGTCGAGCCGGCGGCCCAGGTCGGGGCGCTGGAGGTAGGTCAGCCGGTCGCCGGCCGCGCTGCGGACCCGTACCGTCGGCAGGCCCCGCAGCCCCGCAGCCACCGCGTCCGGGTCGAACGGCGAGTGCACCGCGTCCCTGGCCGCCGCGTGGGCGGCCTGGAGGCCCAGGCGGTGCCGGGTCGGGAGGGCGGAGCCGGAGCGGCCGAGACCGATCCGCGCCTGGGTGTGGCGGCGCAGCAGCGGCCACAGCTCGTCGGGTCCGGCCACCGCCGCATCGGACGCGTCGGCTGCTTCGGTCAGGTCGGCCATGTCGGTCACCTCGGTCATGCGGCCAGTTCCCTTCCGATCGCCGTCAGCGGATGGCCGCTGACCTCGCGCACACCGCCGTCCTCCGCCAGCAGGCCGACCGACTCCAGCCAGGCCTCGAACTCCGGCGCCGGGCGCAGGCCCAGCACCTCCCGCAGGTACAACGCGTCGTGGTAGGAGGCCGACTGGTAGTTGAGCATGATGTCGTCGCCGCCCGGTGTGCAGATCACGAAGGAGGCGCCCGCGACGGCGAGCATGGTCAGCATGGTGGCGATGTCGTCGTCATCGGCGTCGGCGTGGTTCGTGTAGCAGATGTCCAGGCCCATGGGCAGGCCGAGCAGCTTGCCGCAGAAGTGGTCCTCCAGGGCGGCGCGCAGGATCTGCCGGCCGTCGTAGAGGTACTCCGGGCCGATGAAGCCGACGACGGTGTTGACGAGGAGCGGGTCGTAGCGGCGGGCCACCGCGTACGCCCGCGCCTCCACGGTCTGCTGGTCGACGCCGTGGTGCGCGTCGGCCGACAGGGCGCTGCCCTGCCCGGTCTCGAAGTACATGACGTTGTCGCCGACCGTGCCCCGCCGCAGCCCGCGCGCCGCCTCGTACGCCTCGTCGAGCAGGCCGAGGGTCACCCCGAAGGAGGCGTTCGCCGCCTGGGTGCCGGCGATGGACTGGAAGACCAGGTCGACCGGGGCGCCGCGCTCCATCAGGTCCACGCTGGTGGTGACGTGGCACAGCACGCAGGACTGGGTGGGGATGGCGTAGCCGCCGATCACGCCGTCCAGGAGCTCCAGCAGGTCGCGGACCGCCTTCGGGCTGTCGGTCGCCGGGTTGATGCCGATGACCGCGTCGCCGGAGCCGAGGAGGAGGCCGTCCAGGAGGGCGGCCGCCACGCCGGCCGGGTCGTCGGTCGGATGGTTCGGCTGCAACCTCGTCGCGAGCCGCCCCGGCAGGCCGATCGTCGAGCGGAACGCGGTGACCACCCGCACCTTGCGGGCGACGGCCACCAGGTCCGCGTTCCCCATCAGCTTGGACACCGCGGCGGTCATCTCCGGCGTGAGCCCCGGCGCCACCGCGGCCAGGGACCCGGTGTCCGCCGCCAGCAGCCACTCCCGGAACTCGCCGACGGTCAGCCCGGCGACGGGTGCGAAGGCGGCCGCGTCGTGCGTGTCCAGGATCAGCCGGGTCACGTCGTCGTCCTCGTACGGGATCACCGGCTCGGTCAGGAAGGTCGCGAGCGGCACCTCGGCGAGCGCCCAGCGGGCCGCGACCCGCTCCCGGGCGCTCGCGGCGGCGAGGCCGGCCAGCCGGTCGCCCGAGCGTTCCGGGCTGGCGGCGGCCAGCAGGCGGGCCAGGGAGTCGAAGCGGTGGCGTTCGCCGCCGAGGGTGGCCGTGTACGTGCTCATGACGGCGACCGTACGAGCCGGGTGTTGCCGACAGATTGCGTCAGATTTCTAAAGGTCTGGTTGACAAACATTTAACGCCCCGAGACCCTCTACCGACTCATTCGGCCGACAGAGTTCCGGTCCAGTACAGCCAGCGAACAGCAGGAGAGGGGCCACCCCGATGGCAGTGGACGAGGGAGTCGCCCCGGCGACGAAAGCGGACGGGAAGGCGGACGGCGAGGGCACGGTTCACCGGCTCAAGCCCAACGCGATCGGCCTGCTCGGGGTGGTCTTCATGGCCGTCGCGACCGCCGCGCCCATCACCGCGATGACCGGCAACGTGCCCTTCATGGTGTCGTCGGGCAACGGCATCGGGGCCCCGGCGAGCTATCTCGTCGCAATGGTCGTCCTGGCAATCTTTTCCGTCGGCTTCACGTCGATGGCGAAGCACATCACCTCGACGGGCGCCTTCTACGGCTTCATCTCCTACGGGCTCGGCCGCACCGCGGGCCTGGCGTCGGGACTGCTCGCCACCTTCGCGTACGTCGTCTTCGAACCGGCGCTGATCGGCATCTTCTCGGTCTTCGCCAACACCACCCTGAAGGACCAGACCGGACTCGACATCCCGTGGTGGGCGTTCGCGATCCTGATGCTGGCCATCAACGCGACCGGCACCTGGTTCGGCGTCAGCGTCGCCGAGAAGCTCCTCGTCGTCCTCCTCGGCACCGAGGTGACCGTCCTCGCCGCGATGGCGATCTCGGTCGCCCTGCACGGCGGCGGACCGCACGGCTTCACCTTCGGCCCGGTCAACCCGGTCAACGCCTTCAAGGGCACCTCGGCCGGCCTCGGCCTCTTCTTCGCCTTCTGGTCCTGGGTCGGCTTCGAGTCCACGGCCATGTACGGCGAGGAGTCCCGGGACCCGAAGAAGATCATCCCCAAGGCGACGATGATCTCGGTCCTCGGTGTCGGCGTCTTCTACGTCTTCGTCTCCTGGATGGCCATCACCGGCAACGGCGAGACGGAGGCCGTGAAGGCCGCCTCCTCCGCGAACCCGCTCGCCCTCTTCTTCAACCCGACCGAGCACTACGTCGGCCACTGGGCGGTCGTCCTCATGCAGTGGCTGATGATCACCGGCTCGCTGGCCTGCGGCATGGCCTTCCACAACTGCGCCGCCCGCTACATGTACGCGCTGGGCCGGGAAGGCGTCCTCCCCTCGCTGCAGCGCACCGTCGGCCGCACCCACGCCCGGCACGGCTCCCCGCACATCGCGGGCCTGGTGCAGACGGTGATCTCCGCCGTCCTGATCGCCGCGTTCTGGATCGCGGGCAAGGACCCGTACAACGCCCTCTACGTCCTGCTCGCCATCCTCGGCACCATGGCGATCCTGGTCGTGCAGGCGGTCTGCTCGTTCGCGGTACTGGTCTACTTCCGCAAGCACCACCCCGAGAGCCGGCACTGGTTCAAGACCTTCGCCGCCCCGCTCATCGGCGGCATCGCGATGCTCGCCGTGGTCGTCCTGCTGGTGTCCAACATGGGCGTCGCGGCCGGCACGGAGTCCGGCTCGCTGTTGCTGAAGGCGACGCCGTGGCTGGTGGCGCTGGTCGCGGCGACGGGCGTCGGCTACGCGCAGTACCTCAAGCACCGGGCGCCGGAGCGGTATGCGCTGCTGGGGCGGACGGTGCTGGAGGAGACGAGGGAGCGGTAGAGACAGCCGACCCGGCGCAAGCAGGAGGCGGCAGGCCGGAGGCGGATCGTGGAATCGGCATGAGGTTGCGCCGATTCGGCAACCGCCTCCGGCCCGTGTCCGTAAAGTGCGGCCATGTCGGCCGAAACACCGACGGGCCGCGCGCGACGCGCTCCGGACGACGGGGGGTGGTGAGGATGGCCGAGGAACCACCCGATGGCGACAGGCTCGACGACGACCGGCCCGACGACGAGCAAGAACACCTCGTCATGAACTCCCACCAGCACGGCGACGGAATCATGGTCGTCGCCCGGGATGCCGTGGTGAACCTCCCTCGTCCCCACGACGGGCCGCAGGGCGAACCTGCCGGGACCGGGCTGCCCGAGGCGGCCGACACGTTGGCCGGTGCGATCGGCAGACGCTGGAGGGCAGAGGACGAACGGCGCCGATTCCAGGGTCCCAAGCCGTTGTCCGTGAGCTGGAAGCCCGTGGACGAACGGCAGGTGGAAGTGGACCACCAGGAACTCATCTGGGAGAAGCAGGCCCCAAAGGACCTGTCCCGACAGCTGGAGGGGATCGTCGAGTTCTACCGGCTGCTCCCGAACGGCCGTCTCGTCGTGCTGGGCAAGGGCGGTTCGGGCAAGACCGTGCTGGGCGTGCAGTTCATACTGCTGTGGCTGGAGAACCGTCCCGACGGCACACCCGTCCCGGAGATCTTCGGCCTCGGATCGTGGAACCTGGTCGAGGAGTCGCTGCACGCCTGGCTGAGCCACCAGTTGGCGCGCGACCAGCCCTGGCTGACCACCGTCACAGCCGACGGGAAGACGACGCTGGCCGAGGCGCTGGTGCGCGAGCACCTCGTCCTGCCCGTCCTGGACGGCTTCGACGAGATCCCCGAGGGCCTGCGCGACCGGGCCCGGCAGCAGCTCTCCGAGACATCACTGCCGTACGTCCTCACCAGCCGCCGCGAGGAGTACGGCGCGGCCGTGTCGGGCACCAGAGGGTTGCACCGGGCCGCCGTGGTCGAACTGGTCGATGTCACCGTGGCCAAGGCGGTGTCGTACCTGCGGCTCTGCAGTCCCCGGGGTGCCGATGCCGCCTGGGACAAGGTGCGGAAGGAGATGGAGGACAACCCCGACGGCCCGCTGGCACAGGCGCTGTCCACGCCCCTCATGGTCGACCTGGCCGCGATCGTCCACGGCGAGCGCGGGGCGCGCGGGGCGGACGAGACCGGCGAGAAGCCGTACGGGCCGGAGGAGTTGCTGAAAATCGGACGGCAGGGCACCCGCGAGATGGTCGAGGATGCCCTTCTGAGCGCTTTCGTGGACTTCGCCTACCGGGACGAGAGTCCTGGACACCGCGCTCGAATCCGGGAGTGGCACGGGTACCTCGCTCGGCAACTCGGCGCCTCGCACGACCTCAAGTGGTGGGAACTGGGCAGCACGCTGAGCCGCCCCGCGCGCCTGCTGGCGGTCGGATCGGTGACCGGGCTCGCCTTCGGCCTCGTGGACACACTCGTGGCCGGGTCCGTGGCCGCGTTCGCGGGACAGGGGCTGGTGCACGGGTTCGTGTTCGGGCTCTTGAGCGGGGTCGCCTTCGGATTACTGTCGGGGCTGGCCTTCGCCCTTGCGCACGTGCTCACAGAAGGAGGCGCGGCGCGTGAACCGTCGGACGTACATCTGCGGTTCTTCGGCGGAACGAGGCGTTCTCGTCGGACATACCTCTCCCGGCTGCTGGTCGGAGGCGTCGGAGGATTTGGATTCGGGGCCGTGACCTGGTTCGTCGCCTCGCTCACGGAGGAGTTCCGGTCGGGGTCGGCGCCCATGCCGAACGTCCTGAGGGGGCTCCTGAGCGCAGTCGTGGGCGGCCTTCTGTTCGGCCTGCTCCTCGGGGTCGCGTACGCGGGCGGAGGGAGCGGGTCACCGGACGAACGCCCGCGGTTCAAGGAGGGCATGAGGCAGTTCCGGCAACGGCTCGGGCCCCGCTTGCTGACGGGGTACGCGGGCGGATTCTCCGTCGGGTTCGCGGCCTGGCTGGTGCTCTTTCTCCTGGACTTACTGGCGATGGGCGCGGAATTCGAGGGCGGACCATGGTCCTTACTGATGTCCGCCCTGCGCATCGGGCTCGCGTACGGCCCTTTGGTCGGACTGGCGTCCGGACTCGCGTTCGGGCTGGCGACCGCGCTCGCCGACCCGATCCACGTCGACTCCGTGGTCGGCCCGACTCATCTGCTGCGGACCAACCGCACGGCAGTGCTCCAGCAACTGCTCCTGAACGGGTTGGTGTTCGGGCTGGTGGGACTACTCTTCTACGGGTTCGCCGGCAGGTACCCGGAGTGGCTCCTGTACAGCCTCGTGGGCGGGTTCGGAACCGGGATCGCGTTCGGGCTCAGTCTGACCGCCTGGGGTCATTGGGTGATCTTGTCCCGCGTCTGGTTGCCGCTGACCGGGCGGCTGCCCTGGGCCCTGGCCGCCTTCCTGGAGGACGCCCACCGACGAGGGGTGCTGCGCCAGTCCGGTGCCGTGTTCCAGTTCCGGCATGCCCGGCTCAAGGAGCACCTGGCACGGGCGTACGAGGAGGAGTGACGAGGCTCAGTCCGTGCCGAAGGTCTGCTCGCGGCGGGTCCGCCAGCGTTCCATCATCGCCGCGATCTCCTCGTCGACGAACTCGAAGAACGCCAGTGTCTCGGCCATCCGCCGCCCCGCCGGGGTGTCGGGGCCGAGGCTGGCGACCCCCTCCCGCAGGGCGGCCTCCCACCGCTTGATCACGGCCTCGCGGTTGGTGAGGGCCTCGTACCACTGGTCGCCGTGCACCCGGTAGCGCTCCCGGCGCGAGCCAGGCTCCCGCTCCCGCGCGATCATGTGGGTCATCGTCAGGTAGCGCACCGCCCCGGACACCGCCGCGGGGCTGATCTGCAGCCGTTCGCCCAGTTCGGCGGAGGTCAGCACGCCCTCGTCGGAGGAGAGCAGAGCGGCGAAGACCCGGGCCGGCATCCGCTGCATCCCGGCCTCGACGAGCTGCGCCGCGAAGGACTCGACGAACTTCGACACGGCCTCCGTGTCCCGGCCACCGGCTGTTTCCGTCATGGGCTCACCCTATCCGAGCTTCAGACGTTTCCTTAACTTCACAATTTTCTGAAAGAAGCGTACGTTCTGAACCATGACGAAGGCAATCACGGTCGCCGGGCTCCACAAGTCCTTCGGCCGCACCCGTGCCCTGGACGGCCTCGACCTGGCCGTCGAGGCCGGCGAGGTGCACGGCTTCCTCGGTCCCAACGGCTCCGGGAAGTCGACCACGATCCGGGTGCTGCTCGGCCTGCTGCGCGCCGACTCGGGCGCCGCGCAGATCCTGGGCCGCGACCCCTGGGCGGACGCCGTGGAGGTGCACCGCCGGATCGCCTACGTCCCCGGGGACGTGACCCTCTGGCGCAACCTCTCCGGCGGCGAGGTCATCGACCTCTACGGCCGTCTGCGCGGGGGCCTCGACGCCCGCCGCCGCGCCGACCTGCTCGACCGGTTCGAACTCGACCCGACGAAGAAGGGCCACACCTACTCGAAGGGCAACCGGCAGAAGGTCGCCCTGGTGGCCGCCTTCGCCTCCGACGTCGACCTGCTGATCCTCGACGAACCGACCTCCGGCCTCGACCCCCTGATGGAGGAGGTCTTCCAGCGCTGCGTGGAGGAGGAGCGCGACCGGGGCCGTACGGTCCTGCTCTCCTCGCACATCCTCAGCGAGGTCGAGGAGCTCTGCGACCGCGTGAGCATCATCCGGGCCGGCCGTACCGTCGAGAGCGGTTCCCTCGCGGACCTGCGCCATCTCACCCGCACCAGCGTGACCGCCGAACTCGCCGGTCCGCCCAACGGGTTGGCGCACCTCCCCGGCGTCCACGACCTCGACGTCCAGGGCCGCCGCGTCCGCCTCCAGGTCGACACCGACCAGCTCACCGCCGTACTCCGCTCGCTCTCCGAGACCGGCGTCCGCTCGCTCACCTCCACTCCCCCGACCCTGGAGGAGCTCTTCCTGCGCCACTACCAGGACGAGGCGGCCGTACGATGACCACCCTCACCGGCACCGGCACCCTGCTGCGCTTCGCGCTCCGCCGCGACCGCGTCATGACCCCGGTCTGGATCGCGGTGAACGCGCTGACGGTCCTCTCCATGCCGAGCACGCTGAAGAGCCTGTACGGCACGGAGGCCGAACGTACCGATCTGTTCGGTCAGTTGGAGACGAACGCCTCCTTTCGTGCCCTGCTCGGCCCTCTCTACGAAACCTCGCTCGGCGGCCTGACGGCCTGGCGGGTAGGCCTGTACGCCGGTCTGCTCGCGGCCGTGACCAGCCTGCTCATCGTCGTACGGCACACCCGTGAC
Source organism: Streptomyces sp. NPDC058457 (assembly GCF_042720695.1). Lineage (NCBI taxonomy): Bacteria > Bacillati > Actinomycetota > Actinomycetes > Kitasatosporales > Streptomycetaceae > Streptomyces > Streptomyces sp. NPDC058457. Next base: position 181,685 of record NZ_JBHXLU010000004.1, read on the forward strand.
GAGGAGGAGACCGGCCGCGCGGAACTGCTGGCCTCGGGCGCGGTGGGTCGCCGGGCCTCCCTGACCGCGGCCCTGCTGGCGGCGGCGGTCGCCAACGCCGTCCTCGCCCTGCTGATCACGGCCGGCCTGGCGGGGCAGGGCGCGGCAGGGGCGCTGTCCTTCGGGCTCGGCCTGGGTGCGACCGGCATGGTCTTCGCCACGACGGCGGCGATCGCGGCCCAGCTGACGGAGAGCGCCCGGCTGGCGCGGGGCGTCACCTCCGCCGTCCTGGGCGCGGCCTTCGTGCTCCGCGCGGCGGGCGATTCGGCGACCAGCGACGGCTCCTCCGTGTGGACGTGGCTGTCTCCCCTGGGCTGGCTGGAGAACCTGCGCCCCTTCGCCGCCGAACGCTGGTGGGTGCTGCTCCTGTTCACGGCCGCGGTGCTGGTGCAGGCGGCGGTGGCCTATGCACTGGCCGGGCGCCGGGACCTCGGCTTGAGCTTCTTCCCCACCCGCCCCGGCCCGGCCGTCGGCCGCCTCGGCTCCGCCGCCGCGCTCGCCTGGCGGCTCCAGCGGGGCGGTGTGCTCGGCTGGTCGCTCGGCTTCTTCCTGGCCGGCGTGGTCTACGGCGGCCTGACGGAGGGCGCGGCCGGCCTGGTCGGCGACAACGAAAACGCCCGGGAGATCTTCGAGCGGATGGGCGGCCGGAGCGGGCTGACGGACGCGTTCCTCGCCTCGATGGTCGGGATGCTGGGCCTGATCGCCGCCCTGTACGTCGTCGCGTCCGTCCTCCGCCTCAACGGGGAAGAGACCTCGGGCCGCGCCGAACCCCTCCTCGCCTGCCCGGTGAGCCGCCTGCGCTGGGCGGCCGGCCATCTGACGATCGCGTTCGCCGGATCGGCCCTGATCATGCTCCTCGCCGGAGCGGGCTTCGCCGTCGGCTACGGCAGGCAGGTGGGCCCGGTCCTGGGCGCCTGCCTGGTGCAGCTACCGGCGGTCTGGGTGATCGGGGGGTTCGCGGTGCTGTTGTACGGCCTGGCCCCCGGCCTCTGCGCCCTCGCGTCCTGGGGAGTCGCCGTGGCGGTCCTCCTCATCGGCTGGGTGGGCCCTGCGCTGAACGCCCCGCAACTCGTCCTGGACCTCTCCCCCTTCGGCCACCTGCCGAAGCTGCCGGGCGGGGGGATGGAGTGGGGGCCGGTGGCGATCCTGCTCGGGCTGGCGGTGGTGCTGACGGGCGCGGGGCTGGCGGGGCTGCGGAGGCGTGACCTCACGGCCTGAGGGGCGGACGGGGGTGCAACCGTTCGACGGCGCGACGTGTCTTCCCTCCCGTCACGGACACACGTTCGGCGGACGGCGGGGGTTGCCGGATGACGCCGCGGACGGCGGAGCCGGGGGCCGGGGCCCGGGGCTGGGGCCGGGGCTGGGGCCGGACCTCGGCCCGGGCGCGGTCCAGGAGATCCGGCTCAAGTCCCGCGGTCTGGGCGCGTCCTGACACCGGCCGCCTGTTCGTTTGGCCCAAATACCGTCCGGGACAGGGCAGTTGACGGCAAGTGGTGGTCTACTTCGGTACATGCGTCTTCCGGACGATACGCGCGTCACGCTGCTCATGGGTGCGGCCGTCGGAGGGTTCACGGCGGTGATCTTCCTCGTCGTCGGGTTGTTCTCGCCAGTGCCGTGGCAGTGGAAAGTGCCCCTTCCCATCGCCGCATTCGTGATCGGGTTTTCACTCATCGCCACGACGCTGGGCGACGAGGAGCACGCCGCGGACCGGCGGGAGAACAGCCGCGTGATCCTGCTTGCCTGGGCAAGCCTCAACGGGGGGCGTTGCGAGACCGACCCGGCGGCGTTCACCACCGACGGGGAAGGGTGGGAGCTGCCGGCGAGCCCGCACTTTCGCGGGTCGCTGCTGGCCGTGGGCCACCGGGACGGCGTCGAGGTGGGCATCAGCTGCTCCACGCACCGGGACCCCGAGACGGGTACCGATCAGCCCATGACGGTCCTGGTCCGCCTCACCGAGGAGCGGTCGCCCGCACGGGTCCAGTACCGGAAGATGCACCGACTGGGCCTGGGGCAGCACGCGGAGTCGGTGGCGATGGGCGGCCGGGAGCTGTGGGTGAAGTTCGAGGGCTGGCCGAGTGATTTCGTGGAGCTGAACGCGCAGGTAGACGCAGTCGTGCGCCTGGCGGCGAGCCTGCCGGAGACGTGACCTTGACGACCTGGGGGTAGGTGGTGGCTGGTCGGCTAGCCCACTGTCACCCGCAACCCCTCCAGCCCCCGGATCACGAAGTTCGGCTTCCGGTCCGGTTCCGCCGCCAGGGTCAGGGTCGGCGCGCGTTCCAGCAGTGCCGTCATGGAGGCGGCCAGTTCGATGCGGGCCAGCGGTGCGCCGATGCAGTAGTGGATGCCGGCGCTGAAGGAGATGTGCGGGTTGTCGCGGCGGGTGAGGTCGAGCCGGTCGGGGGCTTGGAACACGTCCGGGTCGTGGTTGGCGGAGCCGAAGAGCATGGCGACCTCCGCGCCGCGCGGGATCGTGGTCCCGTCGATCTCGATCTCGTCCAGCACCCAGCGTTCGAAGAGCTGGAGCGGGGTGTCGTAGCGCATCAGCTCCTCGATCGCGGTGGGGATCAGGGAGTGGTCGGCGCGGAGGGCGGCGAGCTGGGCGGGGTTGCGGAAGAGGGCGTACCAGCCGTTGACCGTGGCGTTGACGGTCGCCTCGTGGCCGGCGTTGAGGAGCAGGACGGCGGTGGAGATCATCTCCTGCTCGGTGAGGCGGTCGTCGTCCTCGTCGTGCGCGGCGATGAGCCCGGAGATCAGGTCGTCGCCGGGCTCCTTGCGCCGCTCGGCGATCAGCTCCCGCAGGTAGTCGGAGAACTCGACCGAGGCCCGGACCGCCTTCGCGGCCGTGTCCTCGGAGGGGCTCAGCTCGTACATCCCGCAGATGTCCGCCGACCAGGGGCGCAGCGGGGCGCGGTCCGCCTCCGGGATGCCGAGCATCTCGGCGATGACGGCGACGGGGAGGGGCTCGGCGACATCGGTGAGCAGGTCGCCGCCGCCGCTGCGCACCAGCCCGTCGACGAGCTCTCCGGCGAGCCGGGCCACGTACGGCTTGAGCCGGTCGACCGTGCGCGGGGTGAACGCCTTCGACACCAGGCGGCGGATGCGGGTGTGGTCCGGCGGTTCGAGGTCGAGCATGCCGTGGTCGTTGAGCGTGTGGAACGGCTCGTGCTCGGGAGCCGGCGCGGTCCGCCCGAAGTCCTCGTGCGTGAACCGGTGCTGGTACGTCCGCCCCAGCCGCCGGTCCCGCAGCAGCGCCGAGACGTCGGCGTGGTGCGGAACCAGCCACTGGTTCGTGGGCTCGAAGTACTGCACCCGGCCCCGGGCGCGGAGCTCGGCGTAGGAGGGGTACGGGTCGGCCAGGAAGTCCGGGTCCCAGGGGTCGAAGGCTGCCATGGACGGACGTTAGACCGCCGGTCCCCCTCCTGACCAGGGGTGTCTCAGGGCTCAGGCGCCGGGCAGGTTCCAGTACTGCCAGGCGTACGGGTCGCAGTTGCGGAGGTTGATGCCCGCGTGCTCGCTCGGGTCACCGCTGTTCTGGATGCTCAGGCACTGGTTGTCGACCTCGGTGCGCAGCCGGTTGCCGTCCTTGTACCAGCGCTGGTTGGCCAGCCCGTGGCAGTCGCCGACGACCTGGGCGGCGGCGTTGACCTCGCCGTTTCGCACGTCGAGACAGTGTTGCTCGGCGCCGTTGACGAGCTTCTTGCCCGACCGGTACCAGAGCTGGTTGCCGGTGCCGGCGTTGCAGGTCTGCACCTCGACGTTGTCGCCGTTGGAGGCGAGGCACTTGCCGTTGAGGTGCGTGGTGATCTGGAAGTACTGCGGCACCGCGGCCGCCTGGACATGATCTTTTGTGTAGCGGGGTCGCGCGGTCCGCCAACAGGCCGCGAACTGCGGCTTCACCCGATTGGCGGAGCGGTTTCACCGGGCTCGATGCGATCCACGGAACGTGTTTCTGCTCCAGCAGCTTTCGGCGGGGGCAGTAGCTTGCCAACTCCGTCCGCAACGACAGAGTGGAGGGCCGCGGATGCCCCGGGAAGCGCCCTACCTGGCCACGGCCGAGGCGCTGTGCGCGCGGATCGTCGCCGGTGAGTGGCGGCTCGGTGACCGGCATCGGCGGCCCGGTGGTGGCCGGACCACTGGTCGGCGGGGTCGGCGCCCCCGCGACGCTGCTGGCGAGCGTGCTGGGGATGGCCCTGTCGGGTCTGCTCGCGACCCGCATCCGCAGGCGGGAGGAGCGGCCGGAGGCAGGCCAACTCCCGCGGCTGGGCCGGGACATCGGTGTCGGCCTGCGGTTCGTCCTCGGTCAACCCGCCCTGCGCGCCGTCGTCCTCGGGGACGCGATGTTCAACCTCTTCCTGGTCATGTACCAGGCCATGCTGCTGGTCTACCTGGAGCGGGTGATCGGGCTCTCGCCCTTCGGTGTCGGCCTGATCCTGTCGGGGATGGGGTGCGGTGCCCTGCTGGGCGCGCTGCTGGCGGCCGGGGTGGCGCGGCGGGTCGGGCAGCGGACGGTCATCTGGCTAGCCCCGCTGCTGACCTGCCCGCCGACCGCGCTGATGCCGCTGGCGCGGCCGGGCTGGAGCGTGTGGGTGGCCGCGGCCGGGCTCGCGGCACTCTCCCTGGGCGGGGTCATCCGCGTCGTGGCCCAGTCGAGCCTCCAGCAGACCCTCACCCCGGACCGACTCCTCGGCCGCATGAGCGCGACCGCCCGCTTCGTCTCCTGGGGCGGCATCCCCCTGGGCGGCCTCCTGGGCGGCGCCTCGGGCTCGGCGTTCGGCCCCGCGGCCACGCTGTGGATCGGCGCGACCGGAATGACACTGAGCGCCCTGCCGAACCTGCTCACCTGCCCGAGGCGGCCTTGAGGTGATCGACGAGGGCGGCGAAGGCCGGGGCGGGGAAGGAGAGGGTGGCGCGGGTGGGGGCTTTGGAGTCGCGGATGGCTATTCGGGTGGGGAGGGTGGCGATTTCGACGCAGGTGTCGCCGTCACCTCCGCTGGAGTACGTTGACTTCCGCCAGTGCATTCACAGTTCCTTCGCCACCCGGTGAATGAGATCCCGTGACGCCGCCGGTTCCAGGGAGGCGCTCTTCACCTGGCGAAACAGGGTGCGCAGCCTTTCCAACTGCGCCTCCGCATCGCAAAAACCGGCACCGGTGGGCGAGTCGCGCAGCCCGGTATCCAACTTGGGCACAGGACCACCCAAGTACATCATCGAAGCTCCGGCTCCGGCGAAGCCCTCGTAATCGACGGGGATGACACGCACCGTGGCATGGCCCGCATCGATCTGATCCAGCACGTAACGGAGTTGAGCGAGGGACGTACGGCGATCGGAGACATGGACGCGCAGGGCGAACTCGTGGATGACCGTCTCGTACGGAGTGGGGTTGTCCCCCTCGATGACGACCCGTCGCTTCAGCCGATGCTCCACACGGGAGGCCACCTCGCTCTCGGGCAGTTCGGGACGCATGTACGTGTAGACCGAGCGGGCGTAGTCGGCGGTCTGCAGCAGTCCGGGGATGAGCATGATGACGACCTCACGCAGGAACGTCGCGTGGTGCTCGGCTTCGGCGGTGTCGAGGAACACCGCGGGAAGCACGTTCCGGTACTCCTCCCACCAGCCACGCGTGCGGTCGGTCGCCATGGCCACCAACGCTTCGATCAACGCGTCGTCCATACAGGCATAGTGCGCAGCGAGGCGACGCACCCGTTCCTCGCTGACACCCGCGAAGCCCAGCTCCATCTGGCTCATCTGGGCCGAGGTCGAATTCAGCGCCCCGGCCACGTCACGCGCTTTCAGTCCGGCCGCCTCGCGCAGTCGACGTAGCTCCGCACCCAGGCGCACCTGCCGTGCGGTGGCATGGCCCCTCAGCGGCATCCGCTCTCCTGCCCTCAACGCCCATGTCGGCGAGCCTCTTTCGAGTGCCAGATTACGCCAGCAGCTTGCAGCGGCAATAATTATTGCCCTACCGTCAGTGACGTGACGCACACCCTGCAGCACCCCGGGACCCCGGAAGCGCACCGCTCCGCCCTGCCACGGCGGCTGTGGCAATGCCACCGCCCGACGACCGCAACCCCCCACCACCCGGACGGAGTTCACGCATGCCCGAAAGCGACTCCTGGGAGTACTCGCTCTACGTCCCGAACGACCCCAGAGCCGTCCCGATCTGTCGCCGCACCCTGCGGATGATCCTCACCATGCACGGCCTGATCACGCTGGTCGACACCGCCGAACTCCTCGCGGCGGAACTGGTCTCCAACGCCGTACGGCACACGAAGGGCCCGGTGGCCCTGAGAGTGCGCTACGCGGGCGGGGTGCTTCGGGTCGGCGCGTGGGACGCGGACCCCGAACCCCCCGCCTTCCCGGGCGGATCGGAGGCCTTCGCGGACGGCGGCGAAGAGGACGGCGGCAGAGGGCTCGCCCTCGTCCGGGCCTGCTCCGACCTGTGGGGCTGGCAGCCGCTGTCCAGGTTCGGCAACCGGGGCAAGTACGTGTGGTGCGAACTTGCCGCGGCGTGAGGCGCAGGCCAAGGTCCGCCGCGCACAGAATCGGCCGGGTACGGTGAAAGCCACATCGCGAAACGGAGCCGACGCCATGACCACCGAACCGGAAGCGCCCGGCCAGCCCCGTCTCCCTGCCATGCGGACCATCGGGGAACTTCGTGCGGCCCTCACCATGGGCTACGGCTTCCCCGGCGACGCCGACGACTTCGAGGCCGAGCTGGCACGCGAGATCAACCATGCCGATCCCGCGGATCTCTCCGGGGTGGTCCGCGTCGTCGAGGAGTTCCGCGGTCGAGTCGCCGCGCGCCAGGACCCCGACTTCGACACAGCCGTCGCCGCCGCCGTCACCGGAATCCGCAAGACGCGGGAAAGCGGCCGGTGAGCGACGACCAGTCACCCGCCATCGCCGAGATCACGGGCGAAGCACACGCCCGCTGCCTCGCCATCGGCGGCGAAGCACTGGAGGCCGTCGAGGCACTGCGAGCCGAACTGGAGAAGAACCCGGAACTGGGCCGCCGAGCACAGAGCGCCGTCGGGGGCATGAAGATCTATACGACGCGTCTGGAAGGTACCGGAGACCGCCCCGCGCTCACCGTCACCTACGTCTACGACGCCCCTCCGCCCGAGCCCGGCCTGATCCGTATCGCTCTCGTGTCACCCGCGCGCTTCGCCGGCGGCGACGCCGGTCTCTGAACGCTCGGCGTCAGGACATGTAACGCCGGTCCGACAGGGACTGCGGGCGGTCGGTGGGGTGCCAGGGCTGCGGGACGGGGGCGGGGGCGGCGGGGGTGTCGGCGTCGGCCCAGTCGCGTTGGCCGCCCACGACCTCGGGGTCGAACATGACGATCGCCGCGGCCAGGATCAGGGCCGCCACCGGGCCGGCCAGCATGATCAGCAGGAAGGCCAGCAGGCTCGTCGACGACTCGCCCCTCTGCATCTGGGCGACGTGGACGCTCACCGCGGCCATCCCGGTGTAGTGCATGGTCGAGACGGCCGCGCCCATCACCAGGCTGGCTCCGACGGTCGCCCAGACCGCGCTGATCGACACCGCCGCCCAGAGCGCGGCGGTCGCGGCGACCACGGCGATCACCACGGAGAGGACGACGATCGTGGCGTCGTAGTGCACGCTGCCGCCGGAGTTCATCGCGGTCATGCCGAGGTAGTGCATCGCCGCCACGCCGAGACCGGTGAGAACGCCGGCGGTGCCGAGGGTGACGGGGCCCGAGCCCCGGTAGCCGACCAGGAAGACGCCGACGGCGACCACCGCGATGGCGACGACGAGGCTCAGCACCGTCCGGCCGGTGTCGTAGCTCACCAGTGCGCCGTCCACGCTGAAGCCGATCATCGCGATGAAGTGCATGGTCCAGATGCCGCAGCCGAGGGACACCGCACCGAGGGCGAGCCAGCCGAATCGTTTCTCTCCGCGCCTGCGGCCGATCGAGCGGGTCGTGCAGCGCAGGGCCAGCACGGAGCCCAGACATGCCATCAGATAGGCGGCTATCGGAGTTACCAGGCCGTAGTGGAACTCGGACACGTCAGCGGTCATCGCGGCAACTTTCTTCACGCGAAACGGGGACGGGGAGGGGACGGCTGCGGCTCCCGTCGGGGAAACGGGAGTGGGAGGGGTCGGAAAGGAGGGAGTGGAACCAGCCATCTGGCTGATTCCTTCACCATTCAAACACAACTGCAGCACACTGTGTCCACACCCGTACCGCCCGCGATCGAATCGCAATATCGACTGTGCGCATGGCATGTGCGTTCCCTGTGCTGCCCCGGCGTCCTACCCCGGCGTCACCAGCCTTGCCTCGTAGGCGAACACCGCCGCCTGGGTGCGGTCGCGGAGGCCCAGCTTCACCAGGATGCGGCTGACGTGTGTCTTGACGGTCGACTCGGCCACCACCAGGCGTTCGGCCATCTCCGCGTTGGACAGGCCCTGGGCGATGAGGACCAGCACCTCCGTCTCACGGTCGGTGAGGTCGCCGTAGGCCGCGTGGGCCGCGGGCATCAGGCGCGGGGTGTCGGAGAGTTTCGAGAACTCGGTGATCAGGCGTCTGGTGACCGAGGGGGCCAGGAGTGCCTCGCCCGCGGCCACCACCCGTACACCGTCGGCGAGCTGGCGGGCCGAGGCGTCCTTGAGGAGGAACCCGGAGGCTCCGGCGCGCAGGGCCTGGTAGACGTACTCGTCGAGGTCGAAGGTGGTCAGGACGAGGACCTTGGCCGTGGTGTCGGCTGCCACGATCTCCCGGGTCGCCTCGATGCCGTTCAGCTCGGGCATGCGGATGTCCATCAGGACCACGTCGGGAGACAGTTCACGGACGCGGTCCACCGCCTGGCGGCCGTTGACCGCCTCACCGACGACCTCGATGTCCGGCATCGCGTTCAGCAGGACCGAGAAGCCCTCGCGCACCATCATCTGGTCGTCCGCGATCACTACGCGGATGGTGCGGACGGTCATGCGTCACCTTCGCCGCTGCTGGTGGTCACCGGCAGGAACACCGTCACCTCGTAGCCTCCCTCGGCCGTGGCGGCCGCCGTCATCTCGCCGTTCAGCATGGAGACCCGCTCCCGCATGCCCGTGATGCCATGGCCGGCGCCGGGGGACGGTTTGATGAGGGCGGGCTGCGGCGGGGGGCCGTTGACGACGCGCAGGCCCAGGCCGCCGATGACGTACCCGATCTCGACGCGGGCGCTCGCTCCCGGCGCATGGCGCAGGGTGTTGCTCAGCGCCTCCTGCACGATCCGGTACGCCGACAGCTCGACGCCCTGCGGGAGTTCACGGACCGCGCCGGTCACCGTCTTGTCCACGCCCAGGCCCGCCTCCCGCACATTGGCGAGCAGCGCGTCCAGGTCGGCGAGGGTGGGCTGCGGGGCGTCCGGCGCCTCGTAGTCCTCCGCCCGGACCACGCCCAGCACGCGGCGCAGTTCGGTGAGCGCCGCCACCGCGTTCTCCCGGATCGTGGCGAACGCCTTCTCCAGCTCCGGCGGCGGGTTCTCGACGCGATAGGGGGCGGCCTCCGCCTGGATGGCGACCACCGACATGTGGTGGGCCACCACGTCGTGCAGTTCGCGGGCGATCGTCGTGCGCTCTTCGAGGAGCGTGCGCCGGGAACGCTCATGTGCCGTCTGCGTCTGCTGCGCGGTCACCGTCTGCTCGGCCTCCCGGCGGATCTGCCGGACGGTGACGGCCAGCAGGGCTATCGCAGAGACCACCAGCATCGAACCGGCGTCGTTGCCGTAGTGACCGCCGCCCAGGGTCGACACGACCGCGAAACTGTAGAACGCGGTGATCGCCCACATCCAGGCCGCCGTACGCGGACGGGTGCGGACCGCGACGACCGTGAGCACCACCAGGTGGGAGATGAAGCTGCCCATCGTCCACGGCCAGTCGCCCCAGGCTCCGCCCAGCACCATGCCGGCCCAGCTCGCGACGAGCGACAGCCAGAATGCGGCGACCGGACGCGCCAGCGTGAGCAGCACCGGTGCCAGCACGATCAGACCGGCCAGCAGGGTCCCGACCGATCCCATCGAGCGGTCCGCGACGGTCGCGAGCAGCGCCACCACCCCGGCCGCGGCCACCGCGAGATGCGGGGTCCAGGCCGCGTACTCCCGCCACCGGACGGGGAGACGGCGGACGAACGGGCGGTCCATGCTCATCGGGGGCAACGGCCGGTAGGCGAAGGCGTCCTGGAACAGGTCCTGGCGCAGCCTGCGCAGGGCGTCCAGCGCCGCCCGGACCTCCGGGCTGCGCGGCTTGTACGGTTCGAACGCTGCGTCCGGCTGCTCCGGCGGCAACGGCTGCGTGTGGGTCGTCTCGGTCACGTACACGACCGTAGGCGGAGGCGGGGGTAGCCGTCGTCACCAGTGAGGCGGGTCCTCGGGCGTCCTTCTCAGGTACTACGGGTACTCCGAGGAGCAGCGGGAGGCCGGTGCCGGTCAGTAACCGGAGGGCCGTACCAGCCCGGACTCGTAGGCGAACACCGCGGCCTGGGTGCGGTCCCTGAGGCCCAGTTTCACCAGGATGCGGCCCACGTGCGTCTTCACGGTCTGCTCGGCGACCACCAGCCGCTCGGCGATCTCCGCGTTCGACAGGCCCTGCGCGATCAGGGTGAGGACCTCCGTCTCACGCTCGGTGAGATCGCCGACCCGCGCCTTCAGCGGGGCGCGTACCCCGCCCCCGTCCAGCTGGGAGAACTGCGTGATCAGCCGCCGGGTGATGCCGGGCGCCAGCAGCGCGTCACCGGCGGCCACCACCCGCACCGCCTCCGCCAGTTTGTCCGCGGACGCGTCCTTGAGCAGGAACCCGGACGCGCCGGAGCGCAACGCCTCGTACACGTACTCGTCCAGGTCGAAGGTGGTGAGCACCAGCACCTTGATGTGCGGGCTTTCACCGACGATCCGGCGGGTGGCCTCGATGCCGCCCAGTTCGGGCATGCGGATGTCCATGAGAACGACGTCCGGGGTGAGTTCGGCGACCTTGGCCACCGCGTCCAGACCGTCCACCGCCTGGCCGACCACCTCGATGCCGGGCTGGGCGTTCAGCAGCACGGTGAAACCCTGCCGGACCATCTGCTGGTCGTCGGCGATGACCACGCGGATGGGGTTGCCACTGCTGCTCGTCATGCGTGGTCGTCCTTCGGGTCGGGGGCACGGGTGGTGCCGGTGGTGGGGTCCGCGGTGGGACCGGGCACCAGGTGGGCGCCGGGAGCGGCGGCCGGGAGCTCCGCGAAGACCCGGTAACCGCCGTCCGGCCGGGGGCCCGCCGTCAGCGACCCGCCGAGCATCGCGGCCCGCTCCCGCATGCCGAGCAGTCCGTGCCCGGCGCCCGGCGACGGCGGTGCGGGCCTGGTCGGCCGGGAGTTCGCGACGGACACCAGGAGTCCGTAAGGGATGTACTCGATCTCGACATGGGCGGTCGCTCCCGGCGCGTGCCGCAGAACATTGCTCAGCGCCTCCTGCACGATCCGGTACGCCGACAGCTCCACGCCCGACTGCATCGGGCGCCGCTCGCCGTTGGTCCGGGCGGTGACGGTCAGACCGGCCGCCCTGGTGTTCTCGACCAGCGTGTCCAGCCGGTCCAGGGTGGGCTGCGGGCTGTGCGGGCCGGTGCCGGGGTCGTCGGGCGCGTCCTCGTCGGGGCTCTCCGAGCGCAGGACGCCCAGCACTCTGCGCAGTTCGGTCAGTGCCTCCAGCGCGTTCTGCCGGATGCCGTCGAGGTTCTCCCGGAGTTCGTCCGAAGGGTTTTCCACAAGGTGTGGAGCGACCTGGGCCTGGATGGAGATGACCGACATGTGGTGGGCGACCACGTCGTGCAACTCGCGCGCGATCCGGCTGCGTTCCTCCAGCAGGGTGCGCCGGGCCCGCTCCTCCTCGGTGAGCGAGGCCTGGCGGCCGAGTTCCGCGCGCGCCTCGCGGCGGCCGCGCAGCGCGGTGCCGAGGGCCACGACGATCGCGGCCAGGACGACGGTCACCACCGAGGTGGACTGGTGCGGCGGCGCACCCCAGACGCCGTCGAGGAGCCAGGTGACCACCACGGTCACGGCAAGTGCCTCGACGGCCACCCGGGCCCGGACCCGCAGCGTGAGCAGCAGCAGGACCAGCAGGTGCGCGATGATCCCGGCCGTGGTCCAGGGCCAGGTGAAAAGGGCCTGCGCGGTCATACCCAGCCGGCCGTGCAGCGCGACGGCGCCCACCAGCATGGCCCCCGTCGACAGCCACCAGGCCGGGACGGGCCGCCACATCGCGAGGACCACGGCGCCGCCCGGCGCGAGTCCGAGCAGAGAAGCGAGGCCGGGGCCCAGGTGCCCGTTGTCCGAGAGCTGCGCGATGCCGCCGAGCGTGACACCGAACGCCGCCAGGCACAGCACGCCGTGCGGCAGCCAGCGCAGCCAGACGGAGGGGGGCAGCGGGTCCAGGCGGACGGTGCACAGGTCGTCGCGGAGTATCCGCAGCCAGCGCAGCACCCGGCCGATCCCGATCCACTCCGGCCGCCGGGCCCCCGTCTCCGTCACAGCGGTCAGCCTAGACACGGCGGGCTCCCGCCGGTGCAGCCCGATCGGACGAGGGGTGGGTGCGGACCACGCGCGAGCGGATCCGGGGGCGGCCGCGCTCGTAGGTGTGGAACGCGGCCCAGCAGACGGCGAGCGTCAGGGCGAAGACCGGCAGCCAGAGCAGGCGGTCCGCGACCCAGGTGAGGCCGTCGGGGTGTGTGTGGAGGCCGGGAAGGCGGCCGAGCAGGAGGCCGGTGGCCGTGGTCGCCATCAGGGCCGTCTGGTGCCAGAGGAAGATCGTCATCGCGGAGAGGTTCACGAAGGCCACCGCCGCCCAGGCGAGCGGCCGGCGCATCACACGACGCAGCCGCTCGCGCACGAGCAGGGCGAGGCCGCACTGCGCCAGGCCGAAGGTGACGGCGGCCAGGGTGGGCGGGTCCAGGTTGGAGACGGACGCGCCGGGGACGCCGACCATCGACGCCGGGTAGCCCGCCCAGGCGACGAGACCCGCCGTCGCCGCCGTACCGCCGAGGAGCAGGACCCAGCCGGCGCGCGGGCGGTCCAGTTCGCCGCGGGCCCAGGCGGCGCCCAGGGTGTACGGCACCAGCCAGCCGGCCGCCAGGTTCACCCAGCCGAGGCCCGCCGGGGCGCCGAAGCCGAAACGGAGAAGGTCCACGTGAAGAACGACGGCCAGCGGCCACAGCGGGTTGAGCCGGGTGACGAGCGGCGTCGCCGCCGTCAGCACCGCGAAGACGACGAGGAACCAGAGCGGGGACAGGGCGAGCTTGACGAGGGTGCGGACGGTGGTGACGTCGGTGCCGGAGAGGAGCAGGGCGGTGGTCGCGATCGTCCAGAGGGCGAGGAGCGCGGCCACCGGTTTGAAGAGGCGGGACAGACGGGCCGTCAGCCAGCGGCGGTAGGGGGTGCCCTTGGCCTGGGCCGAGGCGTAGCCCCGGGTGGCGACATGGCCGCCGACCAGGAAGAAAACGGCCAGGGTCTGGAACACCCAGGAGATCGGGGCCAGCCACGGCATGTGCTGGAGAGGGCTGCTGGTGTGCAGGGTGCCGCCGTCCGCCACGAGCGCGGTGACCAGCCAGTGGCCGAGGACCACACCGAGGACGGCACACGCCCGGACGGCGTCCACGGCTCGGTCGCGGTCGGATGGGGTGGCATCGTCCACGCGGCGCGCGAGGTGTCGTACGGGGCCTATGGGGTTCGACAGGCTGAGCGTCGGCGTCTTACGCACGGGTGACCTCCGTTGTCTCGCCGAGGACGATCCGGGCGAGGTTGGCCAGGGAGGCCGAGCCCGGGGTGAAGTAGTCGCTGTGGCCGCCGGGGCCCGCCGCGAAGACACGGGCGCCGAAGGACGGGGACACGGGGTCGGTGCCGAAGCCGATGGTCGTGCCGAAGAGGTCGGCGTGGACGTGCGGGACCTCGGCTATCCAGTCGTCTGCTCCCCGGGCCGCCCAGACGCGGGCGGAGGTGTGCAGGGCCGCGGCCGAGTCGGCGCCGGTGCCGGGGCTGCCGACCAGGGCGATGTCGGTGACGCCGAGGCCGGTGAGGGTGGGGGCGGCGCGGGCACAGACCACCGTGCCGTAGGAGTGGCAGAGGAGCGCCACGGACGCCGGCCCGGGGGCGGTGAGGCTGCGGAGTTCGCGGATGAACTCGCGCAGGTGCGGGGCCGCTTGGCCGGCCCGTCCCGCGGTGAGGACCGTGGTGCTGATCGTGGCGGGGGTCCGGTAGCCGAGCCAGGCCACGACCGCGGTGGAGGTGGCCTTGGGAGCCTCCTGGGTGAGGCGCCGGTACAGGGACGCGGCCATGGTGTGGAAGCGGGCGTAGGTGTCGAGGGTGGTGTCCGAGCCGGGGACGAGCACGGCGATGCGGGTCGCGTGCGTCAAGTCGCCGACGACCTCGGCGACTTGGCCGCCGCCTCTGGCGTCGAAGCGGAGGAGCTGCCGGGAGCGGGACGCGAGGGTGCGGTCGACGGCGGCGCGGGAGGCATCACCGTGGACGGCGGCCATCCGGGCGGCCTCGGCGGCGTTCTCACGGTTGGCCTCGTAGGCGGTGGCGAGGGTGGCCCAGGTGAGGCGGGCGGGGAGGGCGGCGGGGGGCGGGGCCGGGATCCGGGGCCGGGTGGCCGCGGAGAGGGGGAGGACCACGGCGGCGGTGAGGAGGGTGGCCAGCAGGGTGCGGCGCCACCTCCCGCGCCAGTGCGCCCGGTCCTGCCTCTGCCGCTCCCCCGTCGCCGCCGTCATGGTCGGTCCCCCCGCTCAGTCCGCCCGGCCGTCGGGCTTGTCTGATCGGGAAATTACGGAGCCGACCGTGTCGTTCGCGTCCCGCCTGAGAACTCACCTCGGGGGTAGCTCTCAGGTACTACGGGTATGAGGGGGGGCTCAGGGGCGCCCGCTCATCGGGGCACCTGCCCATCGGGGCACTCGGTCATCAGCGCACCCGGTCATCAGGACGGCCGGTCATCGGGGCACCCGGTCATCCGCGCGGCCGGCCATCAGCGCACCCGGGCTCACCAGGCCAGCTGGGCGATCTCCTCCGCCACCACCGCGCAGGCGTCCGCCGCCGGGTCGATGAGCGGGAAGTGGCCGACCTCCTCCAGGAGCGTCAGGCCCACCACCTCGCCCGCCTTGGCCGCCGCCTCCGCATAGGACTCGGCGACCGCCTGCGGGACGACCACGTCCATGCGGCCCTGGACCAGAGTGGTCGCGATGCCGGTCGGGAGCAGGAGCGCCGGGTCGGCATAGCGCTGGCGGTCGGTGAACTTCTCCTCCCCGCCCAGGAGTTGCAGCGCCGCGTTGCCGCAGACGTCCAGCTTCTCGGCCATCGCGAAGTCCGCGATCGGGGCCAGCGCCACGACACCCCGCAGCGGCGCCGGACCGGAGATGCGCCACACGGAGTCCGCCGGGAGGACGTGCCGTGCCGCCGCCCACAGCGCCAGGTGGCCGCCCGCCGAGTGGCCGGTGAGGACCGTGCGGCGAAGGTCCGCCCGCGGCACCGCCTCGCGGACCAGGGCCGGCAGGGCGTCCAGCGCCGCCGCCACGTCGTCGAAGGTGTCCGGCCAGCGGCCCGCCACCGGGGCCGTACCGCCCTGCGCGGGGAGCGTGGCACCGCGCCGGTACTCGACGTTGGCCACCGCGAAGCCGCGCCGGGCCAGGAAGTCGGCGAACGGGGTGATGTGGCCGCGGTCGTAGGGCGCGCGCCACGCACCGCCGTGCAGGACCACGACCAGCGGGACCATGGGCTCGTCGGTGCGCGGGGCGTAGAAGTCGATCACCTGGTCGGGGTGGTCGCCGTAGGCGGCCGTGACGTCGGGCGCGACGTGCGGGTGCGAGAAGGCCGACTCCTCCTCGGCGGCGTCCCGGGCTGCTGCGTCGTCGTCCGGCATGCTCCAACCTCTCAGCGGCGTAATGAATTTGGCGGACCAGGTGGGGAAATCGGCCGTTGGCCGGGACGGTATCAGGCCGGTGACGTGCGGGGACACGCGGATGTCACGCACGGTGAGGATTGATGGGTTCTGTACCGTCCCGGCTTTTCACACGCCGGTCGCTATGTCGCCAAGTCGGTGACCGGCGGCCCTCGTCACGGCCTCCTCACGACCTTCCTACGACCTCCCCCAGCACCCGCGCCGCCCGCTCCACGTCCGCGAAACCGACGTACAGCGGGGTGAAGCCGAAGCGGAGCACGTCCGGGTGCCTGAAGTCCCCGACCACCCCTCGCTCGATCAGCCGTCCCATCACGTCCCCGGCGTCGGAACAGCGCAGCGCGATCTGGCTGCCGCGCTCCTCGTGGGCCGCCGGGGTCACGCACTCCACGCGGCCCGCCGGCACATACGCCTCGACGCACTCCAGGAAGAAGTCCGTCAGGGCGAGCGACTTGGCGCGTACGGCCGTCACCGGCACCCCGTCCCACACCTCGAGCGCCGCCTCCAGGGCCAGCATGGAGAGGATGTCTGGGGTACCGACGCGACCGCGCACCGCGCCCGCGGCCGGTTCGTACCCCGGTCGCATCCCGAACGGTTCGGCGTGCGAGTTCCAGCCGGGCAGCGGGGAGTCGAAACGGTCCTGGAGGTCACGGCGGACGTACAGGTACGCCGGTGAACCCGGGCCGCCGTTCAGGTACTTGTAGGTGCAGCCGACCGCCAGGTCGACCCCGTGCTCGTCGAGGCCCACCGGCAGGGCGCCCGCACTGTGGCACAGGTCCCAGACGGAGACGGCCCCGGCCGCGCGGACCGCGGCGGTGAGGGACGGCAGGTCGTGGAGGCGTCCGGTGCGGTAGTCGACATGGTTCAGGAGGACGGCGGCGGTACGGTCGCCGAGCGCGGCAGGCACCTCGGCGGGGGTGAGCGGACGCAGCGTGCAGCCCGTCAGCCGGGCCGCCGACTCGGCTATGTAGCCGTCCGTGGGGAAGGTCGTCGCGTCGACGAGGATCTCGTCGCGGCCCTCCCCCGCGAGCCGTACCGCACCCACAAGTGCCTTGAAAACATTGACACTTGTCGAGTCGCCGACCACGATCTGCCCGGCCGCCGCGCCGACCAGCGGGGCGATCCGGTCACCGATCCGCTCCGGCGCCGTCCACCAGCCGCTCTCGTCCCAGGACCGGATCCGCAGCTCGCCCCACTGCCGCCGGACGACGTCCTCGACGCGGCCGGGTACGTGTGCGGGCAGGGCTCCGAGCGAGTTGCCGTCGAGATAGACGACCTCGTCGAGGACGAAGCGGTCCCGGAGCGCGGCGAGCTCGTCCGCCGCGTCCGACTTCTCTGCCCGCAGGGCCAGTTCAGACATGGGACCTCGCCGTCCACAGCTCCGGGAACACGTTCTTGCGGGCGCGCTTCTCCAGCCAGGCGACCCCGGCCGAGCCGCCGGTGCCGGGCTTGGCGCCCATGGCTCGGCGGGTGGCGACCAGGTGGTCGTTGCGCCAGCGCCAGACGAGCTCGGCGACGTCGGTCAGCGCCTCGCCGAGCCGGGCGAGTTCGGCGTCGGCGCCGGCGTCGCCTTCGGTGGAGTAGACGGCGGTCCAGGCGGCCTCGACGGCGTCGGAAGGTGTATAGGGCAGTGATATGTCACGTTCCACCAGCACCGCGTCCGGGATCGGATGCCCCCGCCGCCCGAGAAGCCGCACCACCTCGTCGTACAGGCTCGGCTCGTGCAGCGCCTTCTCCAGTTCCGCGTGCACCCGGGGCGCGCCACGGTGCGGGACGAGCATGGACGCGGACTTCTCGCCGAGCAGGAACTCCATCCGCCGGTACATCGCCGACTGGAAGCCGGAGCCCTCGCCGAGGGCCGAGCGGTAGGAGTTGAACTGGGCGGGGGTGAGCTGGCCGAGCGGCTTCCAGGAGGCGTTCAGCGCCTCCAGCTCGCGGGTGGAACGCTTCAGCGCGGCGATCGCGGTGGGGATGTCGTCGCCGCGCAGCGCCGCCGCGGCCGTCTCCCACTCGTGGACGATGACGGTGAACCACAGCTCCATCACCTGGGTGGTGACCAGGAAGACCATCTCTCCGGGATCGTCGGAGAGGGTGTGCTGGAGGTGGGTGAGCACGTCGGCCCGGACGTAGTCCTCGTACGGCGTCGTGCCGGCGAAGTCGAGATGCGGGGTCTCGGGCTCGTTCGTTTCGAGAGCCTCTTGGGACATCGCTGTCTCCTGTAGTACTCCGGGTAGCGGTCCGCCCCTGCCGATGCCGACACGGGGGCCCCGGTCCCCACCGGCATCTTCCGCAACGTAACCCGGATCCGGCAAGGGCCGCCTGCTGGAGGCCCCCGTCCGGCGGCCCCCCGTCCGGCGGCCCCGCTCAGCCGCGTACCGTCCGCCCGCGGACCGTCCGCCCCCGGTACAGGCGCCCGGACACCCCTTCGAACTCCAGGTCGAGGCCGACCCCGTCGCGTTCCGCGTGCAGGTGCAGATGGGGCTCGGTGCTGTTGCCGCTGTTGCCGACCTCGCCGAGGACCTGCCCCGCCCGGACCGTGTCCCCCTCGGCCACCGTCACCGAACCGGGACGCAGATGGGCGAGTTTCACGATCTCCCGGCCGGTGTCGAGGAACACGTGGTTGCCGTAGGGCGGCTGGTAGCGGATCTCCCCCGGGCGCTGGTCCGCGACGCCGTCGGCCGCGGAGACCACCCTGCCGTCGCAGGGGGAGCGGACCTGCCGCCCGTAGGCCGCGTACCCGGTCAGCCCGCGGCCGGGCCGGGTACGGCTGCCGTACCGGCCGAGCGCGACCAGATCGAGGGCGACGCGCTGCTCCGGCAGCCGGGCGTGGTGGTTCACCGCCGGGCCGCCGCCCTGTACGACGTACCAGGCGCCCTCCAGCGGGAACCGCAGCGGCCGGGACAGCGGGGCCCGCCGGCGGTGCAGCCGGGCGGCGGCGACCAGCCAGCCGGCCGCCGCGAGGAGGACGAACCCGACGGCGAGACCGAAGCGGCCGTCTCCGGCGGGCAGCCCCGGCAGCCGCCACGCCGAGGCGAGGGCGGCGACGGCACCCGCCTCGACCGCGCGCCGGAGCGGACGGGGTTGCAGCGCCGGTGCGCCGCAGCCCTCGACGACCACGTAGAACGCGGCGAGGGTCGCCAGATCGGCGGTCCAGGCGGTGCGGTCGGCGGCCGTCCAGAGGATCAGGACGTTCCAGGCGACGACCAGGACGAGGCAGACCGTCCAGGCGAGGTGTGCGGGCAGCCGGCGCCTGGGCGGTGTGTAGGGGGCGCCCTCGATGCGCAGTCCGGTGAGTTCGCCGTCGGGGGCCACCCGTGCCCAGGCCCGCACCCGGCCCGTGCTGCCGGAGACGATCAGCCCGTCCGGACCGTCCGTCACGGCGCCGAACCCGCCGATCCGGGCGGCCGTGGCGTGCACGATCCGCTCCAGCGTCGCCATCCCGACCGCTTCCGTCACCCGCGGGGCGAGCCGCGGCCACTGCTCCGGGTCCGCGGTCAGGAACCGGGCCAGGACGTGGGCCTCCGGCGGCTGCCCGCCGGGCATCGGATCACGCACGTGTGCTCCCCCCTGCCGTCGCGTACGGGTCGGCGATCTGGAAGACGGCGGGGCGCGGGGTGCGGTTGCCGACGGTGGCAGACTTGCGCCATGACGACGCACAAGAACCTGCTCGGTGGTCCGGAGCCGACGTATCTGCCGGCGAACGAAGAGGCGTACCGCCTGCTGGACGAGGAGTCGCTGGCTCCCGTCGAGGTCGCGGCGAAGTTCCCGACCTTCTCCCTGGCCTGGGCGCTGCTCGCCGACGAGGCGTTCGGGCGCGGCGCGGTCGTCGAGTCGTACGCGTACGCGCGCACCGGCTACCACCGTGGGCTGGACGCCCTGCGCCGCGCCGGGTGGAAGGGGCACGGGCCGGTGCCGTGGGAGCACGGGGCCAACCAGGGCTTCCTGCGCTGTCTCGCTGCGCTCGGCCGGGCCGCCGGGGAGATCGGTGAGAAGGACGAGTACGAGCGGTGCTGGCAGTTCCTGCGGGACAGCAGCGTGGAGGCGTACGAGGAGCTGAAGGGGTAGGGGCCGGGGGCGGGAGGGTTCGCTTACCGGCGCCGGCAGGGTGCCTCCCCCAGCCTTCGGCCGGGGGGACCCCCAGCGCCCACCCGTGCCGCCCTGCGGCACGCCTGCCCGCAGCTGGGAAGCTGACGCGACTGCAGCGCCCCGTAAGGGGCGCGGGTCATGCCGAACACCTCAGGCAGGCGCGGACTTCGCGGCCGCTGCGGGTCTGGTGGACCTCGGTCGACTGGGCGAGGTACTGGACGATGCCGGTGCCGCGGCCGTGTTCGTCGGGAGCCGTGTCGCGGCGACGGCGCTCCACCGTCATGCCGGAGTCGGTGACCACGATGTGCAGAGTGCCGTGGTCGAGGACGAGCGACAGGGTCATGCGCTCACGGCCGTACTGGGCGGCGTTGGCGGCGAGTTCGTCGACGATGAGAACGGCGGAGTCCCGCTCGCTCGCGGGCACGCTCCAGGTCTCCAGCAGATCGGCCGCGAAGTGACGGGCGGCGGAGACGTGCGCCTCCTGCGCGGGCAGGGTGAGCAGCGCCTGGTGGCGGCAGGGCTGGCCGGGCGGTGGACTCGGGCGGGGCGAATCGGTCACGAACATGGTCTTCTGGCTCTTCCGTGGAGGTGCGGAGACCGGAATGGGGGGAGACCGCCGACGCGACGTCGGGGCGGTCGGTGTACCGGTCCTGCATGGGCGCGCTCATTCAGTTCCACGGACGGCACCCATCCAGCGGTTCGAGACATTCGCACCTTTTGTCGGAATTCGTGCGACGAGTCACGTCAGGGACGGCAGCTCGGCCCCCACGCCCGACGGCCGGCGCACTCGTGCGTCAAGTCGGCTGCGGAACAGGCGGGTTGGCGGGAGCCGTCGGCGCCTCACGAGTGGATGGTGACCAGCTTCCGGCCGTCACCCGCGAGGATCTCGAAGTGCTCGATGTCCCCCGGGGACATGGCGACCGCCCCTTGGACCATGGTGCCGGGAGGGTATTCGCCCGCCCGCCAGGTGGCGCCGTCCGACCTGGCGCCGCCGGGCCCGACGGCCTGCAGCCGACAGGTGATTCCGGCGGGCGCCCCCTTGGCGTGGACCTGCAGGACACTGCCCCAGGCGGAGGGGTAGACCTTCACCGAGGCGGAGACGCCGGTGCCGGGATCGCTTCCGGAGAACGTGCGCGAGGCGGTCGGCACGGTCGCCCCGGGCGGCGTCGCCTGGCTGGTCACGGAACCGACAGCCGCCAGCCAGGTGCCGCCGACCGCCGCCGCGACGAACGTAAGGGAGGCGGCGGCGCCGGCCAGTTGCAGACGCCGGCTCCTGCGCCGCCGGGCCGCGGCCCGCTGCAGCAGGCTCTCCAGCACACCCGCCTGTGGTGTCGACACCACAGGCGGTGCGGGCGAGGAGACCGGCGCGCTCTCGGCCGCCTGCGCCACCAGCCGGTCGGCCAGGTCTCCGTCGGCCGTCGGCATCGTCCGGCCCTCGGCTTCGGCCGCGGTCACCGTCGCCAGCAGCGCGGGCAGCCCCGCCAGCCGCATGTGCTCGGCCCGGCACTCGTCACATTCCGCGAGGTGGACGCGCACCTGTTCCGTTTCCGCCGCGGGCAGTGTGCCCAGGACGTATCCACCCATCGCCAGCCGGAGGGCGTCGTGCTCCGCACTCACGGTCGCCACCTCCCGCACATCACGGTCACGGCTCGATCCCCCGTTCCTGGAGCGCCAGCCGCAGGGCGTGCAGGGCGTAGTACGTCCGCGACTTCACGGTGCCCAGCGGAATGCCCAGCACCTGTGCGGCCTCCGCCATGGTCCGCCCCCGGTAGTAGGTCTCCAGCAGCACCGCGCGGTGATCCGGGGACAGCGCCCGCAGGGCGTCGGCAACCGCCCAGCTCTGCAGTGCCTGCTCGATCTCGTCCTCGCCCGGCGTCTGCTCGGCGGCCCGCTCCAGCGCCTCGCCGCCGGCTTCGGCCGGCCTGGCCTGCCGGGCCCGGTGGGCGTCGATGACCAGATGCCGGGCGACCGTGCACAGCCATGCCCGGGCGGGGCCGCGTGCGGGCTCGAACGCGGCGGGGTGCTGCCACGCCCGCAGCAGCGTCTCCTGCACCACGTCCTCCGCCCATTGCCGGTCTCCTGATGTCAGTCGCAGCACGTAGTGGAACAGGGGCCCTGCGTGCTCCGCGTACAGGGTGCGCAGCAGTTCCTCATCCGCGGTCGAAAGCGTTCCTCTACCGGAGACACGGCTCGCGGAGCGATCCGGATCAACCCTTGGATCACGTTTTCGGAAACTCCGGGGCATAAGTCGATCATCGCGCATATGCACTTCTTTGTCCCGTAGCGCACGGCACGGTACGGGTAACACTCCGTGCCGTCGTGAAGAAATCCTACAAACATGGATATATGCCGAACCGTATGACCCTCGCGGTCCGTGGAGCCGGACAGGAACCGACTTACGCGCAGTTCCTCATCGCCCTCCACGCCGCAAAGGACGGTTCAGACGTGACCGAGACACACCACCCGAACTTCCACACACCGGGCCGACGATCACGCAGTGCGGCCGGGCTGGCCCTCGCCGCCCTCGCCACCGCCGGCACGCTGGGGCTCCTCAGCTCGTGCGGCCCGTCGCCGCACTCCGCGTCCGTCGGAGCCTCCCGTCCCGGAGCATCGCCGATGTCCGGCATGAGCATGCCCACCAGGCACCCGAGCACTGACACAAGCACGGGCACGGGCACAGGCACGGGCACGGGCACGCCGGTGACCGGGAACGCCGTCGCGATCAAGAACTTCGCGTTCTCGCCGGCCACGCTGAAGGTGCCGGTGGGTACGACGGTGACCTGGACCAACCAGGACAGCGACGCCCACACCGTCACCAGCGCCGGACCGGGCGGTCCGTTGCACTCCGCCGCCCTGGCCACCCACGCCACCTACAGCCACACGTTCACCAAGCCCGGCACCTACGCCTACCTCTGCACCGTCCATCCGTTCATGACCGCGACCGTCGAGGTGACCCGATGACCGACTACGACGGCTACTACGACACTCACGACGGGGCGCCGGCCGAAGCGGCCGGTCGGCCCGACGGGGAACACGGCATGACGCGTCGCCAACTCATGCGGCACGCCGGGTGGTTCGGCGGCGCGGTGGTGCTGACCGTGGCCGGTGGAGAGGTGATCAGCCACATCGCCGACCCCCGGGGCAGCACCGCCGAGGCCGCCACCGGTACCGCCGCGGCGGGCAGCGGCGCGCTGCGGTTCGTACAGGTCTCCGACAGCCACATCGGGTTCCAGGGCCCGGCGAACATGGACGTGGCCGGCTCCTTCACCGAAGCGGTCGACCAGGTCAACTCGCTCGGATTCAGGCCCGACTTCGTCATGCACAGCGGCGACCTGACCCACCTGTCCACGGCCGGGCAGTTCGACCAGGTCAAGCACATGATGTCCGGACTGAAGACGGACCGTGTCTTCACCGTGCCGGGCGAGCACGACTCCATCGGCGATGCCGGCCGCGCCTACCGGCGGACCTTCGGCACGGGCACGCTCGGCGACGGCTGGTACAGCTTCGACACCCACGGCGTGCACTTCATCGCCCTGGTCAACACCCTGAGCCTGGAGAAGCTCGGCCACCTCGGCGACGACCAGATCGGCTTCGTCCGCAAGGACCTCGCGGGCCTGTCCTCGGACACCCCCGTGGTGGTCTTCAGCCACATCCCGCTGTTCGCCATGTACCCGAAGTGGGGCTGGAGCACCGACGACGCCCTCAAGGTCATCGCCCTGCTCCGCCGCTTCTCCTCCGTCACCTGTCTCAACGGGCACGTCCACCAGCTGTTCACCAAGACCGAGGGCAACATCACCTTCCACTCCGCCACCACCACCGCCTACCCCCTGCCCAGACCGGGCCGGGCCCCCGCCCCCACCCCGCAGGTGGTCCCCGCCCGGCAGCTCAAGGACGCACTCGGCATCCGCAGCGTCGGCTACCGCCAGGGCGACCGCGAACTGGCCGTCAAGGATCAGAGGCTGGCATGAACAGCCGAGGACTCCCCGCCGAAGAGGTACCGCCGGCGCGCCTGGAACCACGCCCGGGAAGCGCCTGGCCGAGCCCGCACCTCCGCGACCTGAGGGACGCCGTACGCGTCCTGCTCGGCCTGGACGACGACACCGCCGTCGTGATCCGTCGGCTCAACCGCCCACCACTGGAAACCGTCGTCGAGGTACGCCCCATGGACGGCGGCAAGCCCCACCGCTGGACCCTCCCCCGCTGCCGGCGATAGCGCCCCGAAGGGGCGCGGGGCTGTGCCGATATGCGGCTCCGCCGCGTGGACGCGACCGGCCACGACAAAGCCGCAGCCGAAACACGGCACAACCCGGCCCTTCCGGCCCCTCCAGCGGAGCGCTCAGCGGCCCTCCGCCTCGATCGGCGGCGACGTCACGTTCCCGTGGGTACGGCACTCCGGGCGTACGCAGCCCGGTGCCGGCCTGCGGACCAGGGCGAAGGCCAGTGCCGCGCCGACCACCAGGACACCGGCGCAGATGGGCATGGCCCGGTCGAACGCCGCGTCGAACGCCGTGGGCGACCGGTACGCCTCCGGCCCCATCCCCGCGAGCAGCGGCAGCCCCGCCACCGCGATCAGGCTGGCGGCGCGGGCCGCCGCGTTGTTGATGCCGCTGGCGATGCCCGCCCGGGTCGTGTCCACGGAGGCGAGGACGGACGCGGTGAGCGGGGCCACCAGAATGACCATGCCGACGCCCTGGACCAGGACCGCCGGAAGGACGTCGGTCAGGTAGTTCGCGTGTTCCCCGACGCGCAGCATCAGGAGCATCGCGGTGGCACAGAGCAGGGGGCCCACCGTGAGGGGGATACGGGGGCCGATGCGGTCGGCCAGGGCGCCCGAGCGGGCGGAGAACAACAGCATCAGGGCCGTCGTCGGGAGCAGGGCCGTGCCCGCGGCCAGCGCCGAGTAGCCCGCGACCACCTGGAGTTGGAGCGCGGTGAGGAAGAAGTAGCCGCCGAAGGCGCCGTACACGCACAGGGTGACGATGTTGAGTGCCGTGAACTGGCGGGAGCCGAAGATGTCCAGCGGGAGCATCGGGTCCTGGCGGCGTTTCTCGACGTACACGAAGGCCACGCCGGCCGCGACGCCCGCCACCGCGAGCAGGGACGCGGTCCCGGCCTCGATCAGGGCGTAGGTGACCAGGCCGAGGGCCAGGGCGCCCAGCACCGCGCCGAGGACGTCGAAGCGGCCGTGGGTGCGGCCGTCGGCGGACTCGGGGACGTGGCGCAGGGCGACGGGGACGCAGAGCAGGGCCAGCGGGACGTTGAGCAGGAAGACCCAGCGCCAGCCCGGGCCGTCCACCAGCCAGCCGCCGAGGAAGGGCCCCACCGCCGCGCCGATGCCGCCGAAACCGGACCAGAGGCCGACCGCGCGGGCCCGGTCGTCGGGGTGGAAGGAGGCCTGGATGAGGGCGAGCGAGCCGGGGGTGAGAAGGGCGCCGCCGATGCCCTGGAGGGCGCGGGCGGCGATCAGGATCGCGTCGGTCGGGGCCAGGCCGCACATCAGGGACGCGGCCGCGAACCAGACGACTCCGATCACGAAGATCTTCCGGCGGCCGTACTGGTCGCCGAGCGAGCCGCCCAGCAGGATCAGGCCGGCCAGCGTCAGCATGTAGGCGTTGATCGTCCACTGCAGCGCGGACAGGCTCGCGTCCAGGTCCTGCCCGATGCGGGGCAGGGCGACGTTGACGACCGTCGAGTCCAGCATCGCCATGCTGGAGCCGAGGACGGTGGTGAGCAGGATCCACTTGCCCTGCGAGGAGGCCAGCCGGACGTCGGGCATGGTCCAGGTATACAGCGGACCCGGCGCTGTAGAACAGCTGTGGCACAGACGCCGGGTCCGACGGGGAGCACCCGTTACTTGATCTTGTTGCCCGCCGAGCGCAGGTTCTGCGTGGCCTCGACGACACGCGCGGCCATGCCGGCCTCGGCCAGCTTGCCCCAGGTGCGCGGGTCGTAGGTCTTCTTGGAGCCGACCTCGCCGTCGACCTTCAGGACGCCGTCGTAGTTCTTGAACATGTGGTCGGCGACCGGACGGGTGAAGGCGTACTGGGTGTCCGTGTCCAGGTTCATCTTCACGACGCCGTTCTCCAGCGCGGTGCGGATCTCCTGCTCGGTGGAGCCGGAGCCGCCGTGGAAGACGAAGTCGAACGGCGACTGCTTGCCGAACTTGGCGGCCACGCCGTCGCTCAGCTCCTTCAGCAGGTCGGGGCGGAGCACGACGTTGCCCGGCTTGTACACGCCGTGCACGTTGCCGAAGGAGGCGGCGAGCAGGTAGCGGCCCTTCTCGCCGAGCCCGAGCGCCTCCGCCGTACGAATGGCGTCGTCGACCGTGGTGTAGAGCGAGTCGTTGATCTCGTGGGAGACGCCGTCCTCCTCGCCGCCGGTCGGGGTGATCTCGACCTCGAGGATGATGTTGGCGCGGCGGGCCTGCTCCAGGAGCTCCTGCGCGATGGCGAGGTTGTCGGCGAGGGTCTCGGCGGAGCCGTCCCACATGTGCGACTGGAAGAGCGGGTTACGGCCGTTCTTCACCCGCTCCTCGGAGATCGCGAGCAGCGGACGCACGTACCCGTCGAGCTTGTCCTTCGGGCAGTGGTCGGTGTGCAGCGCGATGTTCACCGGGTACTTCTCGGCGACGATGTGCGCGAACTCGGCGAGCGCCACCGAACCGGTGACCATGTCCTTCTTGTACTGGCCGCCCAGGAACTCGGCACCACCCGTGGAGATCTGGACGATGCCGTCGCTCTCCGCCTCCGCGAAGCCGCGCAGCGCCGCGTGCAGGGTCTGGGTCGAGGTGACGTTGATGGCCGGGTAGGCGAACTTGCCTGCCTTCGCCCGGTCGAGCATCTCGTTGTAGACCTCGGGAGTTGCGATGGGCATTGTCCGCTCCTTGAGTGTGCGGGTCGGCGTACTGCTGTTTTCTTTCGGCCCTGACCTAGACCTTGGGGGGCGACGTCATCGTCGTCCCCATCTTTCCAGACATGAACCGATGCTCCGGGCGCCGGTCAAATCCGGGTCAATCCCACTCGTCAACCCGCTGTTCAGTCCAGACCCAGTTCGTCCTTCGAGAAGGCGAAGAGGTACGGCACCCCGGCGCCCGCGCGGATCTTCTCGTCCGCGCCGGTGGCCCGGTCCACGATGGTGGCGACGGCGACGACCTCGGCGCCTGCCTCGCGCACGGCCTCCACGGCGGTGAGCGGGGAGCCGCCGGTGGTGGAGGTGTCCTCGACGACCAGGACCCGGCGGCCCTTGATCTCCGGACCCTCCACCCGGCGCTGCATGCCGTGCGCCTTCGCCGCCTTGCGCACGACGAAGGCGTCGAGGTGCCGGCCGCGCGCGGCGGCCGCGTGCAGCATGGCGCCGGCGACCGGGTCGGCGCCCATGGTCAGCCCGCCGACGGCGTCGAACTCCAGGTCCGCCGTCAGGTCCAGCAGCACCTGCCCGACCAGCGGGGCGGCCGTGCCGTCGAGGGTGACGCGGCGGAGGTCGATGTAGTAGTCGGCCTCCAGCCCCGACGACAGGGTCACCCTGCCGTGCACCACGGCCTTGTCCTTGATCTGTTGCAGCAGCTCAGCGCGTACGTCCGTCATGCCGACCAGCTTAGAGGCGCGTCCACGTCCAGGTGGTCGCGGCTTCCAGCGGCTCCAGTGGTGTGACCAGCCGGGGCAGCGTGTTCAGCCCGTTGGGCGGTCCGGTCTGCGGCTCCACGCAGACGGCCTCCGCCTGCTCGTCGTAGACGACGACCCACTTCTCGCGGCTGGCGACCTTCAGCTCCAGCTGTCCGGGCCAGGTGAGGGTGACGTCGACTCCGTCGGGCATGCCGAAGCAGTCGTCCCAGGGGCCGGGCTTCGGGTCGATGCGGTTGCCGGTGGGCAGGTGGTCCGCGCCCCGCTCCTCCTGCCAGGCGGGGGCGAAGGCGACCTGGGCGTCCTGGCCGCCGAGGTTCCGGTTGAACCAGGGGTGCCAGCCGATCTGCGCCGGGAAGGAGTCGTCGTACGTCTCCACGGACATCGTCAGCGTCAGCGAGTCCTCGGCGAGCTGCACGACGTGGGTGACGCGGGCGGGGTGCGGCCAGGGGGCGCCGAGGTCGCAGGTGATCACGGCCTCGTCCGCCGAGACCCGCGCGGTGCGCCAGGCGCCGTCGCGGGCGGTGCCGTGGATGGCGTGCGGCGGGGAGTTGAGGGGCATCTGGACGGTGGTGGTGCCGTCGCGGAAACGGCCGTCCCGGATCCGGCCGCACCACGGCACCATCGGGAAGCAGCCGAAGCGGTCGCCCTGGCGGAGGAGTTCGAGGGAGCCGACTTCGAGACCGGCGATCCGGCCGCCGTTGCCGGGGTGCAAGTGGAGGGTGGCGTCGCCTGCGGTCAGCGTGATGTCTTCGTTACTCACGGGATGAGAGTAGTGGGGGGGAGGGCGCCGGGGTTCGGGTGCGGGTGGGTGGGAGGCCGAGGAGGGCCGGGCGCGGGCCGGTGGGGGCTGGTCGCGCAGTTCCCCGCGCCCCTTACGGGGCACTGTCCCGCCGGGTCTCACATAGCCGCGGGCGCTCGTGTCAGCTCATCCAGCCGCGGGCAGGCGTGCCGCAGGGCGGCACGGGTGGGCGCTGGGGGTCCCCCCGGCCGAAGGCTGGGGGAGGCACCCTGCCAGCGCCGGTGAGCGTCCCCACCCCCCGGCCCCGGTCAACCCCCACCGCTCAGCGCCGCCGACGCAGCGCCCTGGTCACCACGATCGCCGACGCCAAGGCCAGCGCCGCCGCGGGCGCAGCCCACCGCAGGGCCGACGCCCCCGCCACCGTCTGCGGGGCCGGGACCGGCGCGTACCGCCCCCTCGGGGGCGCGTGGTCGACCTCCTCCGCACTGCGGCCGATCATCGTCCGACGCGCGTGCGCCGCCTCGGCGAAGATCTCGGGAAGCGGCTCCACCACCGGTTCCTCTACCGGTTCCGTCACCGGCTCCGGCTCGGCCGCCAGGGACGGCGGCGGGACCTCCGTCTCGAAGACCGAGGCCGGTGCGTCGGGAGCCGTCGGCTCCACCACCTCGCCGAGCCCCTCCGCGAAGCGGCTCAGCAGCCTCGTCGCCGCCGACTCCACCGCCGCCGCGGGCAGCTCGGCGACCCGCCCGTCGGCGGAGGCCGTGCCGGTCACCGTGACCGTGCAGCCCCCGTCGGTGTCCGCGAGGCGCACCGTGAGCGCCAGCTTCACCGTGCCGGTGCCACGGGCCTCGGTGGCGTCACCGTCGAGCGCGTACGAACCGTCGTCGTGGGCGCTGACGCGCAGGGAGCCCCGGTAGGTGATCGAGTGGCTGCCGATCCGGACCTTGAGGCGGCCGGTGCCGGGCGCGGCGCCCGCGTCCTGCTGGAGGCCGGGGACGGCCCGGGCGACCCGCGCGGGGTCGGCCAGCGCCGCCCTGAGCCGCGAGGCCGGGGCCGGGACGTACACCTGGTGCTCCATGGCGAATGAGCCTACCCACGAGTCGGTGCGGCACACCCTCCCCGACGCACGGCACGCTGCGGGCCCGGTTGACGGCCGGGTCCGCTCAGTCGGGTCCGCTCAGTACCGGGGATGCACCAGCGTCGACGGCGGCGGCCCGGCCGCCGGTGTCTTCAGCGCGTCCCGCTCCAGTGCCCCCTCCGTGAGCGTCCGCAGCCGCGGGCCGCCGGCCGCGAGGCGCAGGGGCGGCCCGCGGGAACCGGCCGTCGCCAGGACGAAGCCCCAGTCGTGCGGGGCTCTGGACTCGCCCGCGGAGCGGTCGGGGCCCGGGGTGAAGCCGGCGTCGTGGCCGAGGACCCGGTAGGGGGCGGTGGCCAGGCCCGCCGCCCGTATGGTCGCGGCGACCGTCCAGAAGGCGCGGGGGCGGGCCTGGACCGGGCCGGCGTGGACGACCAGGCGGCCGCCGGGGGCGAGGGCGCGGCGGGCGAGGCCGTAGAACTCCTGGGAGTACAGCTTGGTGCTGGCGGTGATGCCGGGGTCGGGCAGGTCGGCGATGACGACGTCGTAACCGGAGTAGCCGGAGCGGGGTGCCTCGCGCAGCCAGTGGAAGGCGTCGGCGGTGAAGACGTGGACGTGCGGGTCGTCGTAGGCGTGGCCGTTGAGCGCGGCGAGGGCGGGGTCGTGGCGGGCGAGGCGGACCAGGCCCGCGTCGAGTTCGACGATGTCGACGCGGTCGACGCCGGAGTGGCGCAGCACCTCGCGCGCGGCCATGCCGTCGCCGCCGCCGAGGATCAGCACGCGCGCGTGCGGGCCGCTCATCGCGGGGTGGACGAGGGCCTCGTGGTACCGGCGTTCGTCGCGGCCGCCGACCCGCAGCCGGCCGTCCAGGAAGAGGTCGAGGGGGCGGCCGTGGGTGCCGCCGGTGAGGACGATCTCCTGGACGTCGGTCTGGAGGGCGACCCGGACGTCGGCGCCGTAGACGGCGTGCCGTGCGGCCCGTTCGAAGTCGCCGACGAGGACGGCGGCCGAGGCGAGGAGGCCGAGGACGGCGACATTGGCGGCGAGCAGGGTCCAGCGGGCCCGGCGGGACAGGTCGCGGCGGAACAGGCCGAGGACCAGGGCGCCCCCGGCGACGACGTTGACCGTGCCGGTGAGCAGGGTCCCCGTCAACTGGCCGAGGAAGGGCAGCAGCAGGAACGGGAAGGCGAGGCCGCCGACCAGGGCGCCGACGTAGTCCGCCGCGAACAGGTCGGCCACCGCGCCGCCCGCGTCCTGGCGGCGGATGCGCTGGATGAGCTCCATCAGGAGCGGCACCTCGGCGCCGATGAGCAGGCCGATGGCGAGGGAGAAGGCGACCAGGAGGCAGCGCGGGCCGGTGGCCCACAGGCCGCCCCAGCCGCCGGTCCAGGCGAAGACGGCGTACAAGGCCATGGCGCTGCAGCCGCCGATCAGCGCCAGCGCGGCCTCCACCGCGGCGAACCCGGCCGCGGCGTGCCAGCGCAGCCGCTTGGCGGCCAGTGAGCCGACGCCCATCGCGAAGACCATCACGGACAGCACGACCGAGGCCTGGGTGACCGAGTCGCCGATCAGGTACGAGGCGAGGGCGACCAGTTCGAGTTCGTACACCAGTCCGCAGGCCGCGCAGACGAACACGCACGCCAGGACCAGGAAGCGGCCCGTCCCCGGCCGCACGGGCAGCGGCGCGGGGGCGCCCCAGGGCGGCGGTGTGCCGGGCGGGGCGGGTGCGTGCGGATCGATCACTCTGCGACGTTACGTCACTCGCGCAGTACGCTTCGTCACCCACACGTGTGGAACTCCGGGCCCTTTGACGCACTATTGGTTTATGTCATCCGGCCACGGATTGGGGCACCGGAACCCGTACGCCGACCCGGGTCCGGGTCGCCACCAGCTGGCCGTCCTGCGGGTACGCGTGCCAGGTCCGCCAGTGCACCTGGCCCTCGTACCGCTGGGCGAGCATCGCCGTGAAGGCGTGCGGGCTGCCCGGGAAGACCCCGGCGAGGCCGTGCGGATGCTCGGAGACGAGGGCCAGCAGTTCCTGGGCGCGGCCCGCGAAGGAGCCCGGTGACAGCACCTCGACGCGGGCCGCGAACTCGTACTCCCAGTCGCCGATGCGCTTGGCGACCCCGAGCGGCAGGGGGGTGCTGGACCCCGCGATGCACGCCACCGTCTCCGAACAGCCGCCGCACTCCTCCTCCAGGAGCACCTGGTGGGACGCGCCGAGCAGTCTCAACTGCAGCTTCGCCCCCGTCAGTTCCAGGTCGAGGGTGGCCAGGGCGGGCAGCGGCTCGCGTCCCAGGGCCCAGGCGAGGTCGGCCGCGCGCGTATCGGTGTAGGAGGTGTTCAGGGTCGTGAGCATGGATCGGCTCCGCTAACACGCAAAAGGGGAGAGGTGT
The DNA here is from genome assembly GCF_042720695.1 of Streptomyces sp. NPDC058457. Classification (NCBI taxonomy): domain Bacteria; kingdom Bacillati; phylum Actinomycetota; class Actinomycetes; order Kitasatosporales; family Streptomycetaceae; genus Streptomyces; species Streptomyces sp. NPDC058457. The sequence continues at coordinate 213,559 of NZ_JBHXLU010000004.1, forward strand.
GGTCCGGCGCGCCTCGGTCGACACCGGGAGATCGGCCCGGCCGGCCCAGCCGGGGGAAGGTGTCGTCAGGACGTCCGAGGCGCCGCTTTGGCGATTTAGAGGGAATCATGAACTGTGGCGCTGCCACAGCGTTTTTACCCAACTTCGTGGGGTTTCCATCCCTCAGAGGGCTCCACAGCTCAACTGTTCAACCATGTGGTGCGCACCGCTGCTTCCGGCGCACGCCGGGGCGCCCGGCGAGAGCTCCCCCGCTCTCCGTCCGGACGCCCCGGTGTTCCGCCGCCCGCGGGCGGCTCAGTTGCCGCCGCCGCAGCCGCCCCCGCCGCACGACGAGCCGCCCCCGCAGGACGAACCGCCGCAGGAGGAGTGGCCACCGCCGCAGGAGTGACCGCCGCCGTGATGACCGCCGTGCGAGGACGACGACCCCGAGTCCCCGGCCCACCAGCTGCCGGAGCTGTCGTAGGACGAGGAGGACGCGGAGGACCCTCCCCTGCGGTACGGCCCCTTGCCCCGTCCGCCCCTGCGGACCGCCGACGCGATAATCCCGAGGCAGATGACCGCGGCCACCACCACGATGAAGACGGTGCCCATGGCGTCACCTTCTTTCCGTTCCCCCGAGGGCGACCCCCCGTGGGCGCCCCGGCCGCCGCGCGAGCGCGGCGTGGACTGGGGATGCCCGCCCGTCTCACCGGTCAAAGCGGAGTTGAGGAACTCCAGAGCTTGGGCGCAGGATGACCGGCATGACGTCCAACGAACGCCCCCTCCTCAACCGCCGGCTCGCCGAGTTCGGGACCACGATCTTCGCCGAGATGTCCGCCCTCGCCCTCCGCACGGGCTCCATCAACCTGGGGCAGGGCTTCCCGGACACCGACGGTCCCGAGGAGGTCAGGGAGGCCGCCGTGCGCGCGCTGCGCGAGGGGCGCGGCAACCAGTACCCGCCGGGCCCGGGCGTCCCCGAGCTGCGCACCGCGATCGCCGCGCACCAGCAGCGCCGGTACGGGCTGTCGTACGACCCGGACTCCGAGGTCCTGGTCACGGCGGGTGCCACGGAGGCCATCGCGGCCGCCCTGCTCGGCCTCCTCGAACCCGGTGACGAGGTCGTCGCCCTGGAGCCGTACTACGACTCCTACGCGGCCAGCATCGCGATGGCCGGCGGCACCCGGGTCCCGGTCACCCTCCGCCCCGACGCCGGCGCCTTCCGCCTGGACCTCGACGAGCTGCGCGCGGCGGTCACCCCGCGCACCCGGCTCCTCCTGATCAACACCCCGCACAACCCGACCGGCACGGTCCTCACCCGCGCCGAGCTGACCGCAGTCGCCGAACTGGCGGTGGAGCGGGACCTGCTGGTCGTGACCGACGAGGTGTACGAGCACCTGGTGTACGACGAGGCGGAACACGTGCCGCTGGCGACCCTCCCCGGCATGCGCGAGCGCACGGTCACCATCGGCTCGGCCGGCAAGACCTTCTCCTTCACCGGCTGGAAGGTCGGCTGGGTGACGTCGACACCGGAGCTGGTCACGGCGGTGCGCTCGGCGAAGCAGTTCCTGACGTACGTCTCCTCGGGCCCCTTCCAGTACGCGGTCGCGGAGGCCCTGGCCCTCCCCGACGCCTACTTCGAGGCGTTCCGCCAGGACATGCAGACCAAGCGGGACATCCTCGCGGCGGGCCTGACGGAGGCGGGCTTCGAGGTCTACGACACCGCCGGCACGTACTTCATCACCACCGACATCCGCCCCCTCGGAGAGACCGACGGCTTCGCCTTCTGCCGTGCGCTGCCGGAGCGCGCGGGGGTCGTCGCCATCCCGAACGCGGTGTTCTACGACCACCGGGAGGCGGGCGCCCCGTTCGTGCGGTTCGCGTTCTGCAAGCGCGCGGAGGTGCTCAAGGAGGCGGCGGAGCGGCTGCGGCAGCTGTCGTAGGCGCTCAGCTGCGCACCGTCGCCTGCCCCTGGTCGGGCACCGCGTAGCCGGGCACGGACGGCCACCGGACGGTCAGCACCACGGACTCCTCCTCCGCGAACCACGAGTGGTCGACTCCGCGCCCCCACACGACGTAGTCGCCCTGCTCCGCCAGCACCACACTGCGGCCGGGCAGTTCGACGCGGAAGCGGCCGCTGACCAGAACCAGGAGAGCCGTGCGTTCCTCGCCCTCCACCCACTGCGAGCGCTCGTCGCCACGGGGGTGGACACCCCACTTGATCTCCACGGCCTCGCTGTGGCGGGGATCGCCGGCGTCCTTGAAGTGCCCGAGGAGCCATCCCCGGTCCAGTGCCGCATCCCTGCCCGCGTTGCCCACGTACACGCCGTCGCTCACGGGGCTGGACGCTAGCAGCACCCGGCTACCCCATCGGGCGTACATCTCTCGCACATCACCTTGTTTCCCCTGCACTGTGCGAATGTGAGCCACGCCAGCACCACCGCCACCGCCCTCGCCCCGCCCGTCGCACAGCAGCCCGTCGCAGGGCAGCCCGGCACCCGGCTGTCCCTCGTCACCGCGGGCGGGGTCGCCGTGGGGCTGTTCGCGGCGGCCCGGCTCACCGGCATGGCCGTGCTCGCGCTGGCCGCCTGGGCGGGCGGCCGGCATCCGCTGACCCTGCTCGGCAGGTCGTGGGACGCGGCGTGGTACCTGGGGATCGCGGCGCACGGCTACGGCCGCACCCTGTACTTCGGCCCCGGCGTCATCCACAGCGACCTGGCGTTCTTCCCGCTCTACCCGGCCCTGGTCCGGACGCTGACGACCGTCACCCCGCTCAGCGGGGCCGGTGCGGGTCTGCTGGTGTCCTGGACGGCCGCCGCCGTCGCCGCGGCCGGTGTCTACGCGGTGGGCGCCCGCCTGCACGGCCGCGCGGTGGCCACCGCCCTGGTGCTGCTCTGGGGCCTGCTCCCGCACTCCGTGGTCCTGTCCATGGCGTACACGGAACCCGTCCTGACCGCCTTCGCCGCCTGGTCGCTGTACGCGGTGCTGGCCGGGAACTGGGTGTGGGCGGGCACCCTGGCCGCCCTGGCGGGGCTGTCCCGCCCGAACGGTTTCGCGGTCGCGGTGGCCGTCCTGCTGGCCGCCGCCTGCGAGCTGCGCCGCACCCGCGGCCGGGTTACCCACAGGCTGTGGACGGGCGCGGCGCTCGCCCCGCTCGGCTGGACGGCATACGTCCTGTGGGTGGGGCGGCGCAGCGGGAACCGGCTGGGCGGCTACTTCGACGTACAACGGCTGTGGGGCTCGCGCTTCGACTTCGGCCGGGGCTCGCTGGCCTTCGTCCGTACGCTGCTGCTGCGCGGCGACCGCTTCGTCTTCCCGATGTCCCTGGTGATCGTGGCGGCCGCGGTGGTCCTGTTCGCCCTCCTGGCCCTCGACCGCGCCCCGCTGCCGCTGCTCGCCTACACCGCCGTACTTCTGCTGATCGCGCTGGGCGGCTCGGGCTTCTTCGAGTCGAAGCCGCGCTTCCTGCTGCCGGCCTTCCCGCTGCTGCTCCCGCTGGCCCGGGCGCTGGTCCGCACGGCGAGAGCCCGGCCCTGGCACGCGACGGTGGTGGTCACGGCCCTGGCCGGGCTCTCGTTCGGCTACGGCGCGTACCTGGTCGTGTACGCGCGCACTCCGCTGTAGGAAGACTGCGGGAAGCGGCAGGGGGACGGACTACTCGTCGTCCTCGGGCTTCTCGGCCTCGTTGACGGCCTCCTCCAGGCCGAGCTGCTCGACCAGCCACTTGTCGAACTCGAGCGCGGCCCGCACCCAGCTGACCGTGGACGAGACGAAGTGGTTGATGTCGACGCCCGTGCCGATCAGCATCTGGGCCTCACCGATGAGACGGACGGTGCCGTCGTCATGGGTGTGGGTGTAGACCTTGGGCCACAGGGTCCGCCGGTTCCAGTCGTCGATCGACTCGAGCAGCTGCGGCTTCTCGTCGATCTTGTGGGGGCGGTCGTAGAACGTCCGCACCGAGAAGACGGCCTGCTCGTCCTCGCCGCGGAACATGAAGTAGGTACGGAACTGCTCCCACGGCGCCGCGAGGTCACCCTCGTCGTCGACGACGTACTTGAGCTCCATCTGGTCGAGGAGCTGCTTCACAAGATCCTGATCCGGGACGACGGGGCCCGCCGGTCCTTGGGGCTGCGGCTCGGGCTGGCCCCCGAAGTTCGGAATCGAGGACGGGTCGATGGTCACCGTGATTTTCCCTTCGTCTGGACCCCGCCATCCTCCCTCATGCGGGGAGGGGGGCCGCAACCCCGGCCCCTCCTTCAGCCGTGGGCTGACAGGATCCCGGTGACCGCGCGGCGGTCGATCTTCCGGTTGGCGTTCAGGGGGAACGCGTCGAGATGGGTGAAACCGCGCGGGAGCATGTAGACGGGCAGCAGGCCGGCCAGGTGGGCGCGCAGGGCGAGCGGGTCCTGGGCGGTGCCGGTGTAGGCCGCCGCCAGGGACGGTTCGGGCTCCCCGGCCGCCCGCACCACGGCCACCACCGCCTCGGCGACCCCGGCGGCCGTGCGCAGGGCGGCCTCGATGTCGCCGAGCTCGACACGGTGGCCGCGGATCTTCACCTGCTGGTCGAGCCGGCCCAGGTGCAGCAGCGCGCCGTCCGCCCCGCGCCGTACCCGGTCGCCGGTGCGGTAGTACAGCTCCGCACCGGGCGCCTCCCGGTCGTCGTGCACCTTGGCCCGGGCGCCGTCGAAGCGGACGAACCGGCCGGGGTTCTCGGCGGGGTCGAGATAGCCGGGGAAGCGCTGCGGGCCGCGCAGGCACAGCTCGCCCTCGTCCGCCTGCCGGCCGTCGTCGTCCAGGACCAGGGCGTCGAGGTGCGGGTAGGGCGTGCCGATGGGGACCGTGCCGTTGGCGGTGGCCGGCCAGTGGGCGGGGTCGGCGGGCAGCCGGTATTGGGTGCAGGAGACGGTGAGCTCGGTGGGGCCGTAGAGGTTCTCCAGGACGCTGCCGGGGGCGGCCTCCCGCCAGGCGGCGGCCTGTTCCAGGGTGAGCGGCTCGCCGCCGAACAGGGTCCAGCGCAGCCCGGGCATGCTGTCCGGGGCCAGGTCGCGCAGCCGCCGGGCGTAGGTGATCACCGAGGGCACCGAGAACCAGTGGGTGACGCGGTGCTCGCGGATGAAGCGGGCGGGCCGGACCAGATCCGAGCGGGCCGGTACGACGAGGGTCGCGCCGGTGCTCCAGGCGGTGAACATGTCCCAGGCCGTCGGGTCGAAGGTGAGGTCGAAGGTCTGCGAGACCCGGCTGCCGGGGCCGATGCCGTAGCGGGCCGTGGCGTGGTCGAGCATCGCCGCCGCGTTGCGCTGGAGCACCGGGACGCCCTTGGGGGTGCCGGTGGAGCCCGAGGTGAAGACGATGTACGCCACCGCGTCGGGGCGCGGCCGGTACGGAGGGAGATCCCCGGGCGGATCCCCGTCCTCGGGCGGATCCCCGTCCTCGGTGAACGGCAGGACGGGGCACGGGAATCCGGTCTGCTCCGCGTGTGCCGCGGCGGCCGGCTCCGCCAGCACCGCGTCCAGCCGCGCCGCCCGGGCGATCGCGGTCAGCCGGGCCGGCGCGACCTCCGGACCCAGTGGCACGGCGGCCGCACCCAGCCGCTGGGCGGCCAGGTAGGAGGCGTAGGCGGCGACGCTCCGGTTGGCCAGCACGCCGACGCGCTCCGGGCGCCGCCCGCCGAGGGCGCCGAGGATCCGGGCGGCGGTGTGCTCGGCGAGGCGGCGCAACTCCGCGTAGCCGAGGACGCGGCCGCCGGTCTCCAGCGCGGCCAGCCCGGGGTGGGCGTCGGCGGACGCCGCGAACCGTTCGTAGAGGGTGCGCTGGTCAGCCACGGCCGGTGTCCTCCGGTACGGGCGTCACGTACGCGTCGTAGTACACCGGCGTGCCGAGGAACGACGACGTGAACACCCCGCCCACCCGCGGGCCGACGACCGCCAGGTACACATAGGAGAAGACCGGCACCAGCGGGACGTGCCGGGTCGTCAGGGTCTCGTCCAGGGCGGCCCACTCGGCGGCGGCGGGTTCGGCGGGCAGCGCGGAGATCCGGGCGATCTCGGCGTTGACGTCCGGGTCGTCGAGGTAGGTGTAGTCGGCGTTCCCGGTGGGGCGCAGGGTGCGGCCGTCGAACCCGGTGAGCAGGGTGGCGGCGCCGGGCCAGTCGGCGGCCTGGCCCATCAGGTAGAGGTCGAAGTCGTGGCCGCGGGTGAGGACCGTCGTGTTGTGCCGGGGCCGGTCGGTCTCCACCACCTCGACGGCGAAGCCCGCCGCCGCCAGGGAGCGGGCGACCGCCCGGGCCCCCGCCGTGAAGTACGCGCCGTCGCGGCTGAGCAGCCGCAGCGTACGGCCGTCCCAGCCGTCCGGCAGGCCGCGCGGGCCGCCCGCGTGCGGGTCGGGATAGGGGCGGTGGCCGAGGGTGGCCGGGGAGAGGATGGTGTGGGTGGTCTCGCCCTGCGTGGCTCCCGCCATCGCGTCGCGGACCGCCTCCTTGTCCAGGGCGCGGGCGATCTCCCGGCGGACCTCGACGTCCGTCACCCGGGCCGTGTTGATCGCCAGATACCAGACCAGGGGGGTGCGGTCGCGGCGCAGCCGGGCCCCCAGGTCCGGATCGGCCAGCAGCTCCGCGGCGACCTCCTCGGGCGCGTTGTTCTCGGCGACGGCGAAGGCGTCCGGGCCCTCCCCCGCGTGGGCGCGCCGGTTCTGGACGGCCGCGTCGACGCCGAGTTCGAACTCGATGCGGTCCGGGTGGTCGTGCCGTACGGCGTCGGTGGCCGGGTCCCAGTGCGGGTTGCGTTCGAGGACCAGACGCTCACCGGCGAGGTGTTCCGTGATGCGGTACGGCCCGGAGGCGAGCGGTGCCTTGCCGTACGTCTCGCCGGTGTCGGTGTCGCGCGGGACCGGCACGGTGGTCACCAGGGCGGCGGCGAACGGCAGGTCGGGACGCGGCTCTGGGAAGCGGAACACCAGCGTGCGCGCGCCGCGCACCTCCAGGCCCGGCACCGCGGCGGTGCCGTCGGTGCCTTCGCTGAAGGGGCCCGCGTAGGGGCCGTTCGCGGCCAGCCAGTCCTGCAGGTGGTGGGGGCCGCCGGCCAGGCTCGCCTCGAAGGAGCGGGCGATGCCGTGGGCCACGTCGGCGGCGGTGATCTCCCGGCCGTCCTCGTAGCGCAGGCCCGCCTTGAGGGTGAACTCCCAGGTGCGGCCGTCGCCGTCGACGTCCCGGCCGGGGTGCTCGGCGAGGTCGCCGACCAGCCGCCAGCCGCCCGCGCCGTCCTCGGCGAACATCGTCAGCGTGCGGAAGAGGAGGTGGCCGAGCGCGGTGGCCTGGAGGGTCTGGATGCGCTGCGGGTCCAGGTGGTCGTGGTCGCCGTCGCGCAGCACGCGCAGGGTGCCGCCGCGCACGGCGCCCGGCACCGGGCGGGCCGGGCCCCGCGAGTCACGGGGGTCCCGGGCGATGGATGTCCTGCTCATGGTCGTGCTCCGATTCGTGCGGGCGGGGTGCTGCCGTCGGCGGCGGATGCGCATGCGGATGCGGATGCGGATGCGGTCACGAGGACGCCTTGCGCAGCGCGTTCAGGTGCTCCAGGCCGGACAGCACCGCGTCCTTGGCCACCCCGAAGTCGATCAGGCAGGCCAGTTCGTCGACACCGGCCGCGCGGGCCCGCTCCACCACGGCCGACGCCTGCGCCACCGTCCCGAACAGTCCGCTGGTGCTGTAGTAGGTGTCGAAGGACCGCCGGACCAGGAAGTCGATGTCGGACTCGCGGAGCTTGTCGGGGTCGAAGCCGGACAGGATGCTGCCCGCCGAGCGGGCGATGAGCCCGAAGGAGCTCTTCAGGTACGCGGTGAACGGCTCCCGGACCGCCGCCTTCACCTGCTCCGGGTCCTCGCCGAGGTAGGTGTGCAGCATCAGCGCGACATGGCCGGGCCGGCCGTCGTGGCCGGGGCGTTCGGCGAGCGCCTTGCGGTACAGGGCGATCTTCTCGGCGAGCTGGCCGAAGTCCTGGCCGAGCAGGTGGGTGAGCACCCCGGCGCCCGCGGTGCCGGCCGCGCGGAACGTCTCCGGGCCGCCCGCGCTGGTCACCCAGACCGGCAGTTCGGGCTGGACGGGCGGCGGGAAGACGCGTACCTCGGCCGGGTTCCCGGCGCCGTCGGTGACAGCAAGGGGTTCGCCCCGCCACAGGGCGCGCACCTGCTGCACGGCGTCGATGACCGCGGTCTTGCGGCCCGCGTAGCCCTCCGGGCGCAGCGCGAAGTCGACGGCGTTCCAGCCGGAGGCCAGGGAGAGGCCCGCGCGGCCGCCGGAGAGGTTGTCGACGACCGACCACTCCTCGGCGATGCGCAGCGGGTGGTGCAGCGGGGCGACCACGCTGCCCGCGCGGATCGCGACCCGCTCGGTGACGGTGGCGACGGCGGCGCCGGTCACCGACGGGTTCGGGTAGAGCCCGCCGAAGGGGTGGAAGTGGCGCTCGGGGGTCCATACGGCCGAAAAGCCGTGCGTGTCGGCGTACTTGGCGCCTTCGAGCAGCAGGTCGTAGCGGCCGCCGCCGCTCTCACCACCGCTCTCACCGGCACTCTCGCCGACGCTGCCGTCGGCGAAGTAGAAGAGACTGAAGTCCATCTCGGGGCCTCTCGGGACGGGTGGGTCGGTGGCGGTCAGCGCAGGCTGAGCGGGCGCAGGTCGGTCCAGACCGTGCCGATGTGCGCGAGGGCCTCCTCGCGGCTGCCCTCGAACCCGGTGGCACGCCAGCCGGCGGGCAGGGGCAGCGGGGCGGGCCACACCGAGTACTGCTCCTCGTGGTTGACGACCACGAGATGGCGGGGCGCGGTGGTGTCGGCGTCGGTGTGCTGGGTCATCAGGCTGCTGCTTCCTTGGTGGTGTCGGGCGTGGGCTGCGGGGTGTCGGCCGTCAGCGGGGCCGGCAGGTCGTACCTGATCCGGGCCAGCGAGGACAGGCCCAGCGGGAGCAGGGCCGAGGACAGGCCGATCGCGGTGATCAGGACGGTGGCGCGCAGGCCGACCGCGCTGCCGAGGAAGCCGCCGACGAGGGCGCCGACAGGGGCGATGCCCATGGCGACGAAGCGGTTGGTGGCGGCCACCCGGCCCTGCAGGGAGTCGGGGGTGAGGGTCTGCCGGATGCTGAGCACGGTGACGTTGTTGGCGACGCCGAACGACGCGAACAGGAAGTTGATCAGCATCAGGGTGCCGACGGCGAGGAGACCGGAGCCGTGCACGGCGGAGAGGCCGAGCATGACGAGGTTGGCGATCGCGGCGGTGGTCAGCATGGTGCGGCCGTAGCCGAAGCGCTGCGGCAGCCGGCCCGCGAAGGCCGCGCCGACCAGGAAGCCGGGGCCCAGTGCGGCCATCACCAGGCCGATCTCGCCCGCGGACAGGCCCAGGGTGCGGGGCATGAACTGGACGAAGGCGACCTCCAGCGCTGTGAAGGACAGGTTGAAGATCGAGGCCATGACCGTCATGGCGCGCAGCGGCTCGTTGCCGAAGACGAACTTCAGGCCCGCCCACACCTCGCGCAGTGTCCCCGCCGGGGAGGCGTCCCCGGCGTGCTCGGCCCGGTCCTCCTTGTGCCGGATGGTGGTGATGGTCAGCGCGGACGCCAGGTAGGACACGGCTCCGGCCAGCACCGCGACCGGCGCGGTCAGCCACTGCACCAGCACCCCGCCGAGCGCGGGCCCGCCGATGGTGGCGGCGGACTGGCTGGCGCCGAGCGCCGAGTTGCCGGCGGTGAGCTGGTCGCGCTCCACCAGCCGGGGCAGGTAGGCCTGCCCGGCCACGTCGAACAGCACGCTGCCGCAGCCGGCGAAGAAGCCGAGCACGTACAGCCAGCCGATGCCGAGCCGGTCGGTCCAGTACAGGACGGGGACGACCGACAGCACGAGGGCGCGGCCGAGGTCGGTGGCGATGAGGATGTTCCTGCGCCGGACCCGGTCCACGAGCACGCCCGCGAACAACGAGACCAGCAGGTACGGCAGTTTGACCACCGAGGTGAGCAGGCCGACCTGGGCCGAGCTGGCGGCCAGGGCCAGCACCGCGACCAGGGGCAGCGCGAGCTCGCTGATCTGGGCGGCGAACAGGGAGGCGGTCTGCCCGGTCCACAGCCGGGTGAAGTCGGCGTTGCGCCAGACGCTGGGGGCGGGCGGGGCGGCGGCTTCCCCGACGGTCGCGGCGTCGCTCATGAGGTGCTCCTACACAGGGGGTTGGTCCTACACGGGGGCCTGCGCAGGGGTTGGTCCCGCGCAGGGTGGGGGGAATCAGGAGTCGGCGAGGACGCCGTGCGGGCGGCCGGCGGCCGCGTCCTGCAGGCGGCGTGCGACCTGGGGGACGTTGGGCTGTTCGAGCATGCTGAAGTGGTCGCCGGGCGACTCGTCGATCAGCAGGGTGCCGCCGACCCGCGGCTGCCAGCCCATGTGCCGGCCCTCGAACAGTTCGGTCTCGGCGCGGATCAGCACCGCGTCGCCGCGCAGCGGCTCGCGCGGGGTGTCGCGGTAGGCGAGCAGGGCGCGGGCGTGCCGGGTGTACAGCTGGACGAGCCGGCGCAGGTCCTCGACCGAGCGGGCGTCGGCCCGCTCGTCGCTGGTGCCCTGGGTGAGCCGGACGACGTGGGCGAGGCGTGCCTCGGGGTCGAGGGCCTCCAGTTCGGCCTCGGTGACGTCGAGCCGGCCGCCGAACGCGCCGAGGATGGCGGCGGACTCGCTGGTGGCGTAGCGCGGCGGGACCGGGTCGTCGATGCTGGCGCTGATGATCGTCAGCATGCCGACCTCCTCGCCGGCGGCCTCCAGCTGGCGGGCCATCTCGTAGGAGACCATGCCGCCCATGCACCAGCCGCCCAGGAAGTACGGGCCCTCGGGCTGGACCGCGCGCACCTCGGAGAGGTAGAGCGCGGCGATCTCCTCGACGCTGTCCGGGCGGGGCACCTCGGGGCCCGCGTACTCGGGCGCCTGGAACGCGTACAGCGGGCGGTCCGGGTCGAGGACGTCGACGAGTTCGGAGTAGCAGAAGACGCTGCCGCCCAGCGGGTGCACCAGGAAGAACGGGGACTCGGTGCCGGTCGAGCGCAGCGGCACCAGGGTGGAGGCGGCCTGCTGCCGCTCGCCGCTGACGATCTCCGCGAGCCGCTCGATCGTGCCGCCCTCGAACAGCGCGGCCACCGGCACCTCGACGTCGGTGATGTCGGGCAGCCGCATGATCACGCGGAGCGCGGAGATGGAGTTGCCGCCGAGGTCGAGGAAGGCGTCGGTGACACCGACCTCGGGGACGCCGAGGACGTCCCGCCAGATCGCCGCGATGGCCTCCTCGGTGGGGTTGCGGGGGGCGACGAAGGCACCGGCGGTGGTCTCCTCGCGGCCGGGGGCGGGCAGCGCGAGCCGGTCGACCTTGCCGTTGGGGGTGAGCGGGAAGGCGTCCAGGACCACGAAGGCGCTGGGCACCATGTACTCGGGCAGGGCGGCGGCGGCCAGTTCGCGCAGTTCGGCCGCGCTCGGGGCGGTGCCGCCCTCGGGGGTCTCGGCGGTCTCGGGGGTCTCGGGGGTCTCGGGGGTGAGGTAGGCGGCGAGGCGGGCGTCGCCGGGCTGGTCGTGCCGGGCCATGACGACCACCCGGCCGACGCCCGGATGCCGGGCGAGCACGGTCTCGATCTCGCCGAGTTCGATGCGGAAGCCGCGCACCTTCACCTGGTGGTCGGAGCGGCCGAGGAACTCCAGGCGGCCGTCGGGCAGCCACCGGGCCACGTCACCGGTGCGGTACATCCGGGCGCCCGCCGGGCCGCCGTACGGGTCGGGCACGAAGCGGTCGGCGGTCAGGTCGCCGCGCCGGGAGTAGCCGCGGGCCAGTCCGTCACCGGCTATGTAGAGGTCGCCGGGGACGCCGTCGGGGACCGGGGCGAAGGACGCGTCGAGGACGTAGACACGGGTGTTGGCGATCGGGCGGCCCAGGGTGACCGGCTCGCCGGGGCGCACCCGGTCCAGGGCGGACCAGATGGTGGTCTCGGTGGGCCCGTAGGCGTTCCACACCACCGGGAAGCGGGCGGTCAGCTCCTGCGCGAGGTCCTCGGGGAGCGCCTCGCCGCCGGAGATCACCCGCAGCCGCTCGTCGCCGCCGAGCCCGGCCTCCACCAGCAGCCGCCAGCTGGACGGGGTGGCCTGCACGACGGTCGCGCCGGACCGCTCGACCGCCGCGCGCAGCCGGGGACCGTCCACCGCGATGTCCGGGGCGACGATCAGCTCGGCGCCGGCCAGCAGCGGCAGGTACACCTCCAGGGCGGCGATGTCGAACGACAGCGAGGTGACCGCCAGCAGCCGGTCCTCCTCGGTCAGTTCGAGGTCGCGGCCGAAGGACAGCAGCAGGTTGAGCAGGGCCCGGTGCGGGATCTGCACGCCCTTGGGGCGGCCGGTGGAGCCCGAGGTGTAGATCGTGTACGCCAGGTGCTCAGGGCCGGCCTGCGGGAGCGGGTCGGTCTCCGGCCGGTCCGCGGCGACCGTGCGGTCCACCTCGACGACGGCGGTGCCCTCGGGTACGGCGGGCGGCGCGAGCCCGGCGCCGGTCAGCAGGACCGGCACCCGGGCGTCGTCGAGCATGTACTCAAGACGCTCGCGCGGATAACCGGGGTCCAGCGGGACATACGCGCCGCCCGCCTTCAGTACCGCGACCAGGGCCACCACCAGCTCGGCCGAGCGCTCCAGGTGGACGCCGACCAGCGTGTCCGGGCCGACGCCGAGCCCGCGCAGCTCGTGGGCGAGCCGGTTGGCCCAGGCGTTGAACTCGCCGTAGGTCAGGGCGGTGTCGCCGAAGCGTACGGCGGTGCGGTCGGGGTGCTTGGCGGCGCGCTCGGCGAGCAGCTCGGGCAGGGTGCGGTCGAGGTCCCAGCCGGTCGCGGTGTCGTTCCACTCGGTGAAGAGCAGGTCCAGGTCGGCGGCGCCCAGCAGCGGGGTGGCGTGCACGGCAGCGTGCGGGTCGGCGACCAGCGCGGCCAGCGCGCCCGCGTAGTAGCCGCCTACGGTGTCGATCCAGGCGGCGGTGAACTCGGCGGCGTCGTAGTTGACGCGCAGCCGGACCTCGCCGGTGACCGGGTCGGTGCCGAAGTTCGCGGTGAACGGGAAGTTGGTCTGCTCGAAGAACTCGCCGCCCGTGACGGCCAGTTCCTCCAGCTCCATGTCGTAACTGCGGAAGCTGCGGTGGTCGACGACCGTCTCGAAGAGCCGCGGTCGGCGCTGGTCCTGGAGCATCTGCGCCATCGGGTAGCGGCGGTGCGGCAGCGCCCCGCTCTCCGCGGCGTGCACGCGCCGGGCCAGCTCGGTCCAGGTGGTGCCGGTGACGTCGACGACGAGCGGGAGGGTGTTGAGGAACAGGCCGACGACCTGGTCGCCGTCGGCGGTCTCCGGACGGCCGTTGCCGACCAGACCGGTGACGATCCGGCTCTGCCCGGACAGCAGGGACAGCACGCGGGCGTGAGCGGCGAACATCACCGACTTCACCGGCACCCGCGCTTCGGCGGCCACCGCGCGCAGCTTCTCCCCGAGCCCCGCGGGCAGCGGCACCTCGTGCACCCGGGCCTCGCGGACGGCGGCGAGCTCCGGGTCCGCGCGCCGGGGCAGCCCGGTGAAGTCGGTGTCCGCCAGCACGTCGGCCCAGTACGCCCGGGACTCCGCACTGGCCAGCGCCTCCTGTTCCAGGGCCAGGAAGTCACGGAACCGGGTGACCGGGGCGGTCGCCGGGTCGGAGCGGCCGGCCAGCCGGGCGTCGTAGCCGGTGATCAGCTGGGAGGTGACCAGGGACAGGCTCCAGCCGTCCAGGACCGCGTGGTGGAAGCTGAGGTTGAGCCGGAAGTCGTCGTCGGCGAAGACGTGCACGTGCAGGGTGAGCAGCGGGGCCCGGGTCAGGGCGAACGGCGTCGCCTTCTCCCGCTCGGTCCACGCGGCCACCCGCCGCTCCTGCTCCGCCGGGTCGAGGCCGCGCAGGTCATCCACGGTCAGCGGGGTCGCGACGGCCACGTGCACCAGCTGCATCGGGGTGCTGAACCGGGTCAGGTCGAAGGAGCTGCGCAGGATGTCGGAGCGCGCGATCACCCCGGCGAGGGCGGCGCGCAGCCCGGCCTCGTCGAACCGGCCGGACAGCCGGACGGCGGAGATGTCGTGGTAGGTGGGGGTGTTGCCGTCGGCGTGACTGTGGAACAGCATGCCGGACTGCAGGAGGGTCAGCGGATAGGCGTCGACGATCTCGACGGTCTCGGTGCGGTCGGCGGTGCCGGTGCCGATGGCGGTCTCGGTGCGGTCGGCAGTCTCGGTACGGTCGGCGGTCTCGGTGCCGACGGCAGTCTCGGTGCCGACGGCGGTCTTGGTGCGGTCGGCGATGTCGTCGTGGGACGGCACGGGGTTCCTTCCGGAGTGCGTCTGGGGAGCCGGGGCGGGTGCGGGCCGGGGTCAGGCCCTGAGGCGGGCGAGGTCCTCCGGGGAGAGCAGGCCGAACGCGGCGACCTCCGGGCGGGCGGGTCCGGCGGCGGGATCCCCGGCGGGCTCGGTGTGCTCGGCCAGCCAGCGGGCGAGGGTCTCGACGGTCTGCGCGGCGAACAGCCGCTGGAGCGGGATCTCGTGGCCGGCCTCGCGGGCCAGGCCGACGATCCGGACGGCGTGCATCGAGTCGCCGCCGATCTCGAAGAAGTTGTCCCGGGTGCCGACCCGGTCGAGGCCGAGGACGCGCTGCCACAGCCCGGCCAGCAGCTCCTCCTCCGGGGTCGCCGGGGCACTGTGCCCGCCCGACCTGCCCGCCCCGTGGTCCGGGGCGGGCAGCGCCTTGCGGTCGACCTTGCCGTTGGGACTGAGCGGCAGCGCCTCCAGCACGACGAAGGCGCTGGGCACCATGTGCTCGGGAAGCCGCTCGGCGAGGGCGGCCCGCAGGTCGCCGACGGACAGTTCCTGAGCCGCCGCCGTCAGATACGCCACGATCCGCCGGTCCCCCGGCCGGTCCTCGCGGACCACCACGAGCGCCTGGGCGACCGTCTCCAGGTCCAGCAGCGCCGCCTCGATCTCGCCGGGTTCGATGCGGAAGCCGCGCACCTTCACCTGGTGGTCGGTCCGGCCGAGGTATTCCACGTACCCGTCGGCGTGCCAGCGGGCCAGGTCCCCGGTGCGGTAGAGGCGGGCGCCGGGCGAGCCGCCGTACGGGTCGGGCACGAAGCGGTCGGCGGTCAGTCCGGGCCGCCCGCCGTAGCCGCGGGCCAGCTGCACCCCGCCCAGGTACAGCTCGCCGGGCACGCCGACGGGGGCGGGCCTGAGCAGGGCGTCCAGGACGTAGGCACGGGTGTTGGCGATGGGGGTGCCGATGGGGACGGCCGCGCCGGTCCAGCCGGGGCGGGACGTCCAGCGGGTGACGTCGACGGACGCCTCGGTGGGGCCGTACAGGTTCTCCAGGGCGGCCCCGGGCAGGGCCAGGTGGAAGCGGCGGGCCAGGTCCGCCGGGAGCGCCTCGCCGCTGCACACCACCAGGCGCAGCGAGCCGCAGTCGGCGGCCCGCCCGGCCGCGAGGAACGTGTCCAGCATGGGCGGCACGAAGTGGCAGACGGTGACCCGCTCGTCCCGCACCAGGGCGGCGAGGTGCTCGGGGTCGCGGTGCCCGCCGGGCTCGGCCAGGACCAGCCGGGCGCCGGTGAGCAGCGGCCAGAACAGCTCCCACACCGACACGTCGAAGCTGATCGGCGTCTTCTGCAGCACGGTGTCCGTGCCGGTCAGCCGGTACGCGTCCTGCATCCAGCGCAGCCGGTTGACGATCCCCCGGTGCGGCACCTGCACGCCCTTCGGGCGGCCGGTGGAGCCGGAGGTGTAGATCACGTACGCCAGGTGGTCAGGACCGGCGGCCGGTGCGGGCTCGGTCGTGGGAAAGCCGTCCCCGGCGCGCTCGTCCACGGCGACGACGGTGACGCCGTCGGCAGCGAGCGACTCGCCCCCGCCCGGGTGGGCGAGGAGCACCGGGACCCGGGCGTCGGCGAGCATGAACGCCAGCCGCTCGTGCGGGTATCCGGTGTCAAGGGGCAGATAGGCGCCGCCCGCCTTGAGCACCGCGAGCAGGGCCACCATCAGCTCCGGCGAGCGGTCCAGGTGGACGCCGACCACGGTGTCGGGGCCGACGCCGAGGCTCCGCAGCCGGTGCGCGAGCGCGTTGGCGCGGGCGTGCAGTGCGGCGTACGTCAGCTCGCGGTCCGCGAACCGTACGGCGACCGCTTCCGCGTGCCGGCCAGCGGCTTCGGCGAGCAACCCGGTCAGGGTGTCGCCGGCCGGCCGGTCGACGGCGGTGTCGTTCCAGACGTCCAGGAGCCGAGCGCGCTCGGCGGCGCCCAGCGGGTCGATGCCGGAGAGCGCGGCGGTCGGGTCGGCGGCGACGGCGGTGAGCACGTTGGTGAAGTGCTCGGCGAACCGCTCCACGGTGGCGGTGTCGAACAGCTCCACGTCGTGGTCGAGCCAGCCGATCAGCTCCCGGCCGGTGTCGATCATCCGCAGGTTGAGGTCGAACTGGCTGTTGGCGACGGACACGTCCACCAGCTCGCCGGTGATCCCCGGCACGTCGAAGGTGCCCAGCTCCACGTTCTGCAGGGCGAACAGCACCTGCACCAGCGGGCCGCGGGACAGGTCCCGTTCCGGGGCCAGCTCGCCCACCAGCCGTCCGAACGGCACCCGCTGGTGGGCGAAGGCCGCCAGGGCGCTGTCCCGGACCCGGCCGAGGAGTTCGCCGAAGGCGGGGTCGCCGTCCAGGTCGACGCGGAGCGGCAGGGTGTTGAGGAAGCAGCCGGGCAGGTCCTCGAACTCGGCGCGCGGCCGGTTGGCGACGGGCGTGCCGACCAGCAGCCGCTCCTGCCCGCTCCAACGGGACAGCACGACGGCGTAGGCCGACAGCAGGGTCATGAACAGGGTCGAGCCGTGGGCGAGGGAGAGCTCGCGCAGCGCGGCCGAGGTGGCCGCGTCCACGGTGATCCGGCGCCGGGCACCACGGTGGGCGCTGACGGCCGGGCGCGGCCGGTCGGTGGGCAGCTCCAGCACCCGGGGGGCGCCGTCGAGATGCCCGCGCCACCAGGCCACCAGCCCGTCCAGCACCGGCCCGTCCAGATCGGCGCGCTCCCAGCGGGCCACGTCGGCGAACTGGAGGGCGGGCTCCGGCAGTTCGGCCCGGCGGTCGGCGTACGCGGCGGACAGTTCGCGCAGCAGCACTCCGAACGACCAGCCGTCGAACACTATGTGATGCACCGTCAGTGCCAGCAGGTGGTCCCCGTCGCCGATCCGCAGCAGCGCCACCCGCAGCAGCGGGCCGCGCGTGAGGTCGAACGGCTCCCTGACGCTGTCCATCGCGGCGGCGAGGGCGGCGGACCCGGGGTCGGGGCGGTCCGCCAGATCGGTGACGCGTACGACGGCCCGGGCGCCGGGGACGGCCCGCTGGTGCGGGCCGCCGTCCGGGCCGGTCCCGAAGACGGTGCGCAGGACGGCGTGCCGGTCGGTCACCGTGTCCACGGCCCGCTGCAGCGCCGCCGGGTCCAGCGGGCCGCGCAGCCGCAGTACGACGGGCATGTTGTAGGCCGCGTCGCCGGGGCGTACCTGCTCCTCCAGCCACAGGCGTTCCTGGGTCCAGGACAGTGGCGCGGGCTCGGCGGGGTCGGTGCGCGGGAGGCCCACGGGGTGCGGGGCCGGGGCCGTCTCCTCCAAGAGGACGGCGAGTCCGGCGACGGTCGGGCGGGCGAACAGGTCCTGGAGGGTGAGCCGTTCGGCGGCCGCGCCGGGGAACTCGCGCCGGATCCGGGCCAGCAGCCGGGTCAGCAGCAGGGAGTGGCCGCCGAGTGCGAAGAAGTCGTCGGCGGCGCCCACGCGTTCGCGGTGCAGCAGCACCCGCCACTGCTCGGCCAGCCGTTCCTGCACCGGTCCCGCGGGGGCGACGTAGCCGCCGGTGGCGGCCTCGGCGCGGTGTTCCAGGGCGTGCAGGGCGTCCCGGTCGACCTTCCGGTTGGCGGTGAGCGGCAGGGCGTCGAGGACGGCGTACGCGGACGGCACCAGGTGGCCGGGCAGCAGCCGGGCCAGTGCGGCACGGACCTCGGCGAGGTCGGGGGCCGCGCCGCCGGTGGCGAGGAAGGCCACCAGGCGGTGGTCGCCGTCGCCGTCCGGCACCGCGAGGACGGCGCTCTGCCGGATCCCCGGGAGCGCGTCGAGCGCGGCCTCGGCCTCCGCGGGCTCCACCCGGTGGCCACGCACCTTGGCCTGCCGGTCGGCGCGCCCGAGATGGTCGAGCAGCCCGTCGGGGCGCAGCCGGGCGAGGTCCCCGGTCCGGTAGAGGCGGGCGCCGGGCGAGCCACCGTACGGGTCGGGGACGAAACCGGCGGCGCCCTCACCGTCGCCGGACTCGGCACGTACGCCGGACTCGGCACGGACGCCGGACTCGGCGCCGTCGCCGGACTCGGCGTACCGGGCCAGGTACGGCGTGCGGACGACGAGTTCGCCGATCTCCCCGATCCCGGCCGGCCGGTCGCCCGCGAGGAGCAGCAGCTGGACGCCCTCGATGCCCGGCCCGAGCGGCACCGGCCCGGCGGGGATCGCGTCGGCGGGCGTACCCGCGCGGTGGGCGAGGTGGACGGAGACCGCCTGCGGGGTCTCGGTGGCGCCGTACAGGTTCAGCAGGTCGGCGCCGGGGGCGAGCCGGGCCCAGGCGCGCAGGGTGCGGCCGGTCAGGGTGTCGCCGCCGAAGCCGGCCAGCCGCAGCGCGGGCCAGCCGGCCGTGCCGTCCGCCTGACCGGCGAGGGCGCGGCCGAGGGCCGGGGTGAGGTGGGCGACGGTCGGCGCGGCGTCGGCGAGCCAGCCGGCGAGGGCGGCGGTGTCGCGGACGTCCGCGTCGGGGAAGACGGCGGCGCCGCCCGCCCACAGCGGGGTGAGGACGTCCCGCAGGAACGGGTCGTGGCCGAGCCCGGACAGCACCGCGAACCGGTCGTCAGGACCGAGGTCGAAGGTGCGCGTGTACCAGTCGAGGAAGTGCGTGAGCGGCCGGTGCGTGCCGGTGACCCGGCGGGGCCGGCCGGTGGTGCCCGAGGTGAAGGCGACGTAGGCGTCCGCGTCGGGGGCGGGCGCGGGAACGGGCGCGCCGTCGGGCAGTCCGGCCAGGGCACGGTCGAGCCCCTCGCCGGGCTCGATGCGCAGCACCGGACCGGTGACGAAGCCGGGCAGCGGCAGTCCGGGGGCGCAGCCGAGCCAGGCCCGGGGCGCGAGCGCCTCGGCGCGGGCGCGCAGGGCCTCGTCGGGGTGGTCCGCGTCCAGCACGGCGAAGACCGCGCCCGCCTTGACGGCGGCCAGGATGCCGAGGACGACGGCCGGGTGCCGTACGGCGTGCAGGGCGAGCACGTCGCCGGGCCGGATGCCGCGTGCGTGCAGCAGCCTGGCCAGCCGGTCGGTGGTCCGCTCGGTCTCCGCGTACGACCAGACGCGGTCGCCCGCGATCAGGGCGGGGGCGTCCGGGGTCGCCGCGGCGTGCTTGGCGAGACGGTCGGCGAGCGGCTCGGGCCGGGCGGGTACGAGGCCGGCGGCGGGGTCGGGCAGCAGGGCGGCGGACCGGGCGGTCGCCAGGTCGAAGTCCCGTACCGTGCGGGCGGGTTGGGCCGCCGCCTGGGCGAGTACGGCGTCCAGCTGGCCCAGCAGGTCCTCGACCCGGCCGGCGTCGAACAGGCCGGCGTCGTACACCGCTTCCAGCGTGTAGCCGCCGTCGGACCGGGCACCGGCGTACAGGGTGAGGTCGAACTTGTTGTCGATGTCCCCGAACGGCAGCTGCTCCACCGTGCAGCCGCGCAGGACGGGGGCGGCGACCGGCGGCAGCATGTTGAAGAAGACCTGTACGAGCCGTCCCCGGGACAGGTCGCGCTCGGGCGCCAGGTCCGCGACCAGCCTGCCGAACGGGACCCGTTGCCGGGCGAAGGCCTCCAGCGCGTCGTCGCGGACCCGGCCGAGGAGTTCGGCGAACGCCGGGTCGCCCGCCGTGTCCACCTTCAGGGGCAGGGTGTTGAGGAAGCAGCCGACCAGGTCCCGGCCGCCGGGGCCGCGGGTGGACGCCGGGGTCCCGACGATCATCCGCTCCTGCCCGCTGTGCCGGGCGAGTACGACACCGAACGCGGCGAGCAGGGCCATGAACGGGGTCGCCTCGTGGGACCGGGCCAGCTCGCGCACGGCCGCCCCGGCCGCCGCGTCCAGCTCCGCCCGGACGCGGGCGCCGTGCGAGCCGCGTACGGCGGGACGCGGGCGGTCGGCGGGCAGCTCCAGCACCCGGGGCACCCCGTCGAGATGCCCACGCCACCACGCCACCAGCGCGTCGGCCCCCGCCTCCCCGACCCGCTCGCGCTCGGCCCGCACGGTCTCTGCGAAACCGCGCCCCAGCGGCCTGGGTTCCGGGTCCGCCCCGGCGTACAGCGCGGACAGCTCGTCGAAGAGGACCGCGAACGACTGTCCGTCCGCGACCAGGTGATGGGCCGACACCAGAAGCAGCCGCGCGTCGTCGGCGTACCGGACCGCCAGGACCCGCAGCAGTGGGCCGTGGGCCAGGTCGAACGGCTCGCGCACCGCCCGGCGCAGCGCCGCGTGGGCCGCCGCCTCCGGGTCGGCGGACCCGCGCACGTCCTGGGTGCGGACGGGCACGGTCACCGTGTCCAGCACCCGCTGCCGGGGCTCCCCGTCCGCGGTGCCGAAGACGGTGCGCAGGGCGTCGTGCCGGGCCGCCAGGGTGTCCACGGCGGCCTGCAGCGCGGCGGGGTCGAGAGGTCCGCGCACCCGCAGGATCACCGGCATGTGGTAAGCGGTGTCGCCCGGCCGCAACTGCTCCTCGAACCAGATCCGCTCCTGTGTCCAGGACAGCGGGTGGGAGGGCGGGTGGTCGGTCATGTGGTCGGTCATGTGGGGTCCCCCAGGGAGTCGGTGCGGCCGGTGAGGTCGGCCAGGCCGACGGTGAACAGGGCCGCGGTCTCGGCGAGCGCGGCGGGGCCCAGCAGGCCCTCGGGTGCGGTGACGGCGCCGGCGAAGGACCGGCCGTCGTCCCAGAGTTCGCAGGTCAGCTCGGTCTGGCAGCCGAGCGCGGGCGCGGGCAGCGGCGCGAACCGGACGCCGGCCGCCTCGACGGGGGCGGCGACGCGCTGCAGCACCAGCAGGTTCTGGTAGAGCGGGGCGCGGCCGGGCGCCGGGCGGGGGGCCAGCGCGGCGACCTCGTCGGTGCCGAGGGCGGTGTGCGCGAGGACCTCCAGGAGCCGCTCGCGGACCAGCGCCAGCAGGGCCGGGCCGTCCAGGGCCGGGTCGGCGGCGATCCGTACGGGCAGGCCGTTGGCGAAGTAGCCGACGGTGCGCTCGTGAACGGCGTCGCGGTCCTCCACGACGGTGCCGACGGCGAGGTCCTCCCGCCCGGTGACCTTGGCCAGCGCCCGCCACCAGGCGGCGAGCAGCGGCACCAGCACCGGGTAGCGCTCCCGGGCGGCGAACTCCCGAAGCCGGGCGGTGGTGTCCGGCCCGAGGTCGAGCCGGTGGGCGACGGCGGGCCGCGTCCACACCTCCCGCATCCCGAGCGTCGCGCCGCCGGGCCACTCCGGCGCGGTGAGCCCGGCGAGCCGCCCGCGCCAGAAGTCGCGAGCGGCACCGGCACCGGGCCGCGGCCCGCCGACGGGCGGCGCGGGCGCGGGCCGCGGGGCGCGGCCGGCGTACGCGGCGGCGAGGTCGGCCACGAGGATCTCCTCGGACCGGGCGTCGTACACGATGTGGTGGACGGCGAGCAGCAGGAGCCGCCGCCCGGCCGCCGCCCGGCCGAGGACACCGGCGGCGAACAGGGGGCCGGTGCCGAGGTCGCCGACCCTGGCGACGAGTTCCCGGGTGAGGGCCTGCTCGGTACCGGTGCGGACGAGCAGCGGGGGCGGGGGCGGAGCCTCGGCGGTGTGCCGCCGCGGGCGGCCCCCGTCCCGGGGAAACGTGGTGCGCAGCGCCGGATGAGCGGCGGCGACCGCGGCCAGGGCCTGCCGCAGCCGGTCCGGGTCCGGCGTGCCGGTGACCTCGATCCGGCTGACCGCGACCTGCCCGGGGGCACCGGGCGCAAGCCGCGAGGCCAGCCAGAAGCGGCGTTCCCCCGGTGACAGGCCGGCCGGGTCACCGGAGCCGAGGTCACCGGAGTCGGGGTCACCGGAGTCGGGGTCACCGGCCGGGTCGGCCGAGCGGGTGCCGCCCGCCGAACCGGCCGGGTCGGCCGAGCCGGTACCGTCCGTCGGCTTCCCCGACCGGCGTGCCGCCGCGAGCTCCGCCAGGGCGGCCACACTGGGGTGTTCGTACACGTCGCGGGCCGAGAGCCGTACCCCGAACAGCCGCGACAGCCGGGCGGCGACCCGCAGCACGTGCAGCGAACTCGCGCCGGACGCCAGCAGGTCCGAGCCGGAGCCCAGTCCGGGCGCCGCCAACACGGCCCGCGCCTCCCGCAGGGCGGGGTGCACATCCGAGCCGCCCGACGAACCGGCACCCCCGGTGAACGCTGCGGCCCCGGCCGCCCCGGCATCCGCCGCCACCCGCTCCCGTACCCACGTCTCCACCGCCCGCAGATCCGCCTTCCCGGTCGGCCCGAGGGGCACCGGATGCAGGTGGAGGAAGCGGTCGGGGCGCAGGTAGGCCGGGAGGGCGTCCGCGGTCGCGTGCCGGAGGGTGTGCTCGGCGACGGGCGCCGCGTCCTGCGTGGTGTACGCGCAGGCCGTCGAGGTGACCGTGGCCCCCGCGTCCCGCAGCGGCACCAGGAAGGCGTGCCGGATGCCGGGCAGCGCGGAGATCCGGCGTTCCACCTCGCCGGGCTCCACCCGGTAACCGCGGATCTTGAACTGGCGGTCGGCCCGGCCCACGTACGACAGCCGGTCCTCGGCGTCCATCCGGACCCGGTCCCCGGTGGCGTACGCACGCAGCGTGCCGTGGCCCGGGACGGCGATCCGGGTGAACCTGCGGGCGTCCTCCTCCGGCCGGTCGAGGTAGCCGAGGGCGAGCCCGTCGCCCGCCACCCAGAGTTCGCCCTCGGTGCCGCGGGCCACGGGACGCAGGTTCTCGGGGTCGAGGACGGCGAGCACGGTGCCGCGGACCGGGCGGCCGACCGGGATGCCGGACGGGTCGGCGGTGTCGGCGGGCCGGATGTCGTGGGTGCTGACGAAGACCATGGACTCGACGGGCCCGTAGCCGTTGGTGACGCGCAGGCCGGGGTGGCGGTCGAGGAGGGTCGCGATGTGCGGCGGGGAGAGCCGTTCGCCGCCGCAGAGCAGGTGCCGTATCCCGGTGAACGCGTCCGGGTCCTCGTCGACGACCAGGTTGACCAGGGAGCTGGTGAGCCAGAGCGTGTCGACGCCGTCCTCGGCGACCAGCGCCCGCAGTCCGCCGGGGGTGATCAGCGGCTCGTCGGGGGTCACGCAGCAGCCGCCGTTCATCAGCGGCCCGAACACCTCCAGCGCGCCGGCGTCCCAGTAGGGCGCGGCGAGCAGCGGCATGACCGTGCCGGGCCCGAACGCGGCGTATCCGCCGTCCACGAAGGTGCGGACGAAGGCCCGGTGCGGCAGGACGACCCCCTTGGGGCGGCCGGTCGAGCCGGAGGTGAAGAAGACGCAGGCGGGGTCGTCCGCGCCGACGGCCGGCAGGCCGGTGTCCGGTGCCGCCGGCCGGGCGGCGGGGTCCGGCAGCGGTACGGCCCGGGTCCCGGCCGGGAGCCGGACGGTACCGCCGGTGGCGTCGAGGACGACGTGCGCGCCGAGGTCGTCGATCACCTCGCGCAGCCGCCGGGCGGGCCAGTCCGGGTCGACGGCCGCGTAGGCGGCCCCCGCCAGCAGCACGCCGAGCGCGGCGACGGCGAACTCCCCGCCGGCCCGGGCGGCCACGGGTACGAGGCCGCGGGCCGGGACGCCGGAGGCGACGAGCAGGTCGCGTACCGCGCGGGCCCGGGCCACCAGTTCGGCGTAGGTCAGGCGGGCACCGCCCGGTCCGCGCAGCGCGGTGGCGCGCGGGGACCGGGCGGCCTGCCGCAGTACCGCCTCGTGGGCGGTGGCACCGGCCGGGACGGGCCGCCCCGGTCCGGCGGCGACCGAAGGACGCGGGCCCGTCATGACAGCCGGGGCGCCGTGCCGAGCACTTCCGCCAATTCGACGGGGGTCGACCGGAGTACGGCGGTGAAGTCGGCCTCGATTCCCCAGACCTCCGCGACGCGCTCGACCACGAGTACGGCGTGGAAGGAGTCGCCGCCCTGCGCCAGGAAAGTCAGATCGTCGTGGATTTCGGTACCCAGGATCTCGGCGAGAAGCCGCCGGATGCTTTCCGCGGTGATTTCCCGGGTGACATCGAGATGACTCATATCGTTTTCTCCAGTGCTCAGCGGGCCGGGCCGGACGAACGGATTCCTAGCTCCAGCCGCTGTCGCCGAGCGGGTCGACGGCGGCGGAACGCGTGTTTTCGGCCACCGCGGCCGTATGGGCACTGTGCACACCGGGCACGGCAGCCACCTGAGCACCACCGACGAGCCCGCCCGCAACCAGGAGAGCAAAAGCGACAGACCTGTACTTCTTCATGGAAATATCCCCCGGAGTCGAGACGCTGCGTGATCGGCCGACCGCATGGGCAGCCGCTTCACGATGTTGTAATCCCGCCTCCATGGCCGTCCAGGGAGATCGGCGCGCATGATGTTGCGAACAGGAAACTGCAGGGGGGAAGAATTGGACAAAATCCTGGAAACCGACCCTTCGCTGCTTCTCCAGGGACTCTCGCCGAGTCACATACGGCTTTATCACTGGGGGGCCACCCAGGCCTTTTTCACGACGAAAGAAGTCGCGGTGGTCCTGGACATCAGCGAATCCGAAGCGGTCGAGGCGGTGGACGCGCTGGAGGAATTCCATCTCGTCGACCGCGTGAACGGTTCGGAAAACCTCGACGGGATGTGCGACCACGGCCCGTGGTGGCGCACCGTCCATCCGCACATGGCCGCCGCCCACATGGCGGGCGCGGAGTCACGGCTGCGCCGGCAGCTCTACGAACTGAACACCCGGCGCGACTCGCTGACCGCCCTCGCCTCCGCCTACCCGGCCGGCGCCCACCGGGAGTCCCAGCCCTCCGGGGCGCTGGAGGTGGTGGACTCGCTCGACGACGTGATCACGCTGATCGAGCAGGCCAGCGCCGAGTGCACCCAGGAGATGATCACCTGCCAGCCCGGCGGCGGCCGTCCCCCTGCGGAACTGGAACAGGCGGTGGACCGGGACACCGCCCTGCTGGCCCGGGGCGTACGCATGCGCACGCTCTACCAGCACTCCGCCCGGCGGCACGCGCCCACCCAGGCCTACGTGGACCGGGTCACCCCCGCGGGCGCCCAGGTGCGGACGATGACCGACCTGCTCGGGCGGCTGGTCGCCTTCGACCGCAGGATCGCCTTCGTCCCGCACCACCAGCGCCGGGGCGGCGCGGTGGTGCTGCGCTCCCCCGCCGCCGTCGCCTACCTGTGCGACGCCTTCGACCGCGCCTGGGACCACGCCACCCCGTTCTGCGGCGCCGAGCGCACCAAGGTCGCCGTCGACGACCTGCGCCAGGGCATCCTGCGCCTGCTGAGCAAGGGTCTGAAGGACGAGGTGATCGCCCGCCGCCTGGGCATCTCACTGCGCACCTGCCGCAAGCACATAGCGGACCTCTTCCAGGAACTGGACGCCGAGAGCCGCTTCCAGGCGGGGTATCTCGCGGCCACCCGCGACCTGCTGGGGGAGGCCGCCCACTAGGCGCTCCGCTGGAAGTGCCGCATCTGGGTCGTCTGGCGTCTGCGGCGCCGTAGTGGCTGGTCGCGCAGTTCCCCGCGCCCCTACGGGGCCCGGGCAGCACGCGAAGGGCCGGGGTGGGCCGGGGCCCCCCCCGGGACCGGCGGCCCCCCCACAAGAAAAAAAAAAAAAAAACACCACCA
>NZ_JBHXLU010000005.1:0-236687 GCF_042720695.1 Streptomyces sp. NPDC058457
CCACCGAGCAGGGTCCCTTGAAGCCGCGCCGGATGGAGATCTGGCCGGTGCTGGCCGCGTAGAACCAGGCGATGGACTGGTAGGGGCCGACGAACCGGCTGCCCTTGCCCCAGAGTTGCTGGAGCTCGCGCTGGCCGAACTCGCCACCGCCGGAGCCGGCCGCGGTGACCACGCCGATGTCGAACGGCGATTCGTCGGTGTCGGCGCGGCCGAGCCGGGCGTCCTCGAGTGCCAGGTCGGCCGCGGCCATCGCGAAGTGCGTGAAGCGGTCGGTCTGGACGATGAGGCGTTCCTCGACGGCGGCCGCCGGGTCGAAGTCGCGGACTTCTCCGGCCACCTTCATGGGCAGGTGCTCGCAGCCCTCGCGGGTCACCTTGTCGAGGACGTTGCGTCCCTCCTGGACGGATTTCCAGAAGGTCTCGGTGCTGGTTCCGTTGGGCGCGACGACACCGATGCCGGTGACGGCCGCCCGCCGGGCAGGGGGTTCGCTCATGGTGTCCGTCCTCTCTGCCGGGTCAGGATCACCGCGGACTGGAAGCCGCCGAACCCGCTGCCCACGGACAGGACGCCGCCGAGGCGCCGTTCGCGGGCGACCTTCGGCACGTAGTCGAGGTCGCACTCGGGGTCGGGGGTCTCGTAGTTCGCGGTGGGCGGGACGACCTGGTGGGCCAGGGCGAGCACACAGGCGACGACCTCGATCGCGCCGATGGCGCCGAGCGAGTGGCCCACCATGGACTTGATGGAGCTCATGGGCGTGCCGTACGCGTGCTGCCCGAGCGCCTTCTTCACGGCGGCGGTCTCGTGGCGGTCGTTCTGCCGGGTGCCGGAGCCGTGCGCGTTGACGTAGTCGATGGCGGTGGGGTCGAGGCGGGCGTGGTCCAGAGCGGTCTCGATGGCGCGGGCCATCTCCAGGCCCTCGCTGGTCAGACCGGTCATGTGGTAGGCGTTGCCGAAGGTGGCGTAGCCGTCGAGCTGGCAGTAGATGTGCGCGCCGCGGGCTTTGGCGTGCTCCAGCTCCTCCAGGACGAGTACCGCGCCGCCCTCGCCCATGACGAACCCGTCGCGGCGGTTGTCGAAGGGCCGGGAGGCGTGCTCGGGGTCGTCGTTGTTCGGGGAGGTGGCCTTGATGGCGTCGAAGCAGGCCATGGTGATCGGTGAGATCGGGGAGTCCGAGGCGCCGGCGATGCAGATGTCGGCGCGGCCCTCCTGGACGGTGTGGAAGGCGTAGCCGACGGCGTCCAGGCCCGAGGTGCAGCCGGTGGAGACGGTCTGGACCGGACCCTGGGCGCCGAATCGTTCCGCCACCGCGGAGGCCAGGGTGCTCGGGGAGAACGCCCGGTGCAGCTGGGGCTGCGCCTGCCGGTGGTCCACGTCCCAGCGCTGACCCGCGCCGCTCACCAGGACGTAGTCGTGCTCCAGACGGGTGGTGCCACCCACGGCCGTCCCCAGGGAGACCCCGATCCGCCAGGGGTCCTCCCGGCCGAGATCGATCCCGGAGTCCCGGACCGCCTCGTCACCGGCGACCAGGGCGAACTGTATGTAACGGTCGGCCCGTTCGATCTCCTCGGCGTCCAGGCCGTGCGCCGCCGGGTCGAAGTCGCACTCGGCGGCGATCCGCGACCTGAGGCCCGAGGGGTCGAAGAAGGTGATGCCGCGCGTCGCGGTCCGGCCCGAGGCGAGCAGATCCCAGAACGCCGGTACGCCCACACCCCCCGGAGCCACGATGCCTATGCCCGTAACCGCCACGCGCCGGGTCACGACCGGACCTGCCCCATGGCGAAGGCTTCCGTCTCCTCGGTGTCGACGTGGCCCAGGCTCGGGCGCGGCGCCAGCGGGCCGAGGTGGAAGACGATCCGGGCCTCGACGTTGCCCACGTTGCGGAACCGGTGCTTCATGTTGATGGGGATCATCAGTCCCTGCTCGGGCCGCAGCGGGTGCGGTTCGCCGTCCAGGTCGACCTCGATGTCGCCGCAGACGACGTACACGAACTCCTCGGAGTACGGGTGGTAGTGCTCGGCGATGCGGTCGCCCGGCTGCACGATGGCCACACCCAGGAAACCGCTGGTGGAACCCACCGTGGCCGGGGTGAGCATGGCGCGCAGATCGCCGCCGCGCCTGGTGTTGGGCTCGATCTCGCTGAGGTCGACGATCTTCGGAATGGGCTGCATTCTGCGTTCCTCCGTGGGGGTGTTGCGGCGGTGAGGGGTCAGGCGTCCGGCGAGCGGCGGTCGGTGATGAGCTGCATCCGCACCGCGTCGCCGTCCAGCAGGGCGGTCAGCGCGTGGGCCGGGGTGACGTCCAGGGGTGTGCCGGGCCGCTGCTCGACCAGGCGGACGACGACGTCGTCGCGCTGGAAGACCGTGCTGTGCAGCACCGGGCTCGCGGGGTCCTCGGCCGCGGCCTCGTCCTGCTGGGCGAGCAGCTCCGCGAGCCGCATCCCGCAGCCCGGGCGGGCCGGGTAGTACAGCGCGTACCGCTCGCCCTCGGCCGACTCCTCGGTGCCGACGTGGTGCACGGCCGGCAGTGCCGCCCGGGTGAAGAACACCCGTGCGGACTCCTGGTCGTCGAGGTCGCGCTCCTGCTCCAGGTAGGGGTTGATGGCCTCCTCGACGGCCCGCACCTCGGGCTGCCGGGCGACGTGGCGCAGGGCGGCCATCAGCTCGCCGCGCACCTCGATGGCCCGCACCACCCGGTTGCCGTGCATGAACAGGGAGGTGCGGCAGAGCCGGGTGGAGTCGTCGACCTTCGCCTGGGGCGAGGCGTAGTCCGCGAGGATCTTCGCGACCTTGGCCTCGCTGCCCGGCCGGACCGTGAAGGTGAGCGCGTGGCGGATCACGCCGTCGCCCATCCGCGGGTTGGCCTGCAGGACGCGTACGGCGTCGGCCGACGGTCCGCCGGTCTCCCGTACGACGTGGAAGCGGAGCGAACGGGTGTCGCGGACGCAGTTGTGCAGCGGCTTCACCATCTCCACGTGCTCCTCGCTGTTCACCCAGGCGAGGAACGGCGGGGCGCTCTCCCACTCGCTGGTGATCAGCCACTGCGAGGGGTTCTCGATCGACTGGCAGAGCTGGTCGCTGACGTGGCCGGGCACCTGGGCGACCTGGCTGCACAGCTGCTCGTAGGCCTCCAGGAACTGCTGCTGCGCGCCGTCGTAGACGTCCACCAGCAGGACGACCCGGAGCCGGGAACCGTCGAAGACGGACTGGGAGACCCGTGTCGACACCGGGCGGGTCTTTCGGGTCGGCTTTTCCGAAACCTTTTCCGAGATCGTCGTCATGCTTCGCACATCTCCTTCGCGGGGGCAGCGGCCTGCGCCTTCGCCGATGACGCGGCGTCAGCGCTTCTTGATCCTGTGCCGGTCCTCCGAAGCGCGCGACTCGCGTGAACCAGGTGGGTGATTGAGCCCGCGGAACCCCTCCCGAAGGGGCCCGGAAGGGCATGGAAGTTCCAACCGCACCTGACGCACCAACACCCGCCTCTGGAGTGCCCGATGCACCGGAAAACCGATCACCAGGTCCCCGTCCTCGTGGTGGGCGGCTCCCTCGTGGGGCTGTCCATGTCCCTCTTCCTGGGCCGACTGGGCGTACGCCACATGCTCGTCGAGAGACACTCCGGGACCTCGATCCACCCACGCGGCCGGGGCAACAACGTGCGGACGATGGAGCTGTTCCGGAGAGCGGGCATCGAGCCGGACATCAAGGCCGCGGCCTCCCTGCTCGCCGACAACCACGGCATCCTGCAGACCCCGACGCTGGTCGGCGACGCCGGCGAATGGCTGTTCAAGGAGATCGACCCCGGCGGCGGACTCGCGAGGTTCAGCCCCACGGGTTGGTGCCTGTGCAGCCAGAACGACCTCGAACCCGTGCTCCGCCAGGCGGCCGAATCCCTCACCGGGGAGCTGCGCTACTTCCACGAGATGGAGTCCTTCGAACAGGACCCCGAAGGAGTGACGGCGTACGTCCACGACCGTGACTCCGACCGGATGTACACCGTCCGCGCGGACTACCTGGTCGCGGCCGACGGCCCGCGCTCCCCGGTCCGCGGCCGGCTCGGCATCGGCCAGACGGGCCCCGGCGACCTGTTCGCGAACGTCAGCATCACCTTCCGTTCCAAGCTGCTCGCGAGCACCGTCGGGGACCGCCGCTTCATCTGCTGCTACCTCACCGACCCGGAGGCCGACGGCGCGCTCCTCCCCGTCGACAACAAGGAGCGCTGGGTCTTCCACGCTCCGTGGCACCCCGAACGCGGCGAAACCCTCGACGAGTTCACCGAGGAGCGGCTCACCCGGCACATCCGCCGGGCCGTCGGCGTCCCCGGCCTCGACGTGGAGATCACCGGCCGGGCCTCCTGGCGGGCGGCCGAACGGGTGGCCGAACGGTACTCGTCCGGGCGGGTCTTCCTGGCCGGCGACTCCGCGCACGAGATGTCCCCGACCGGGGCCTTCGGCTCCAACACCGGCATCCAGGACGCCCACAACCTGGCCTGGAAGCTGGCGGCGGTCCTCGACGGCTGGGCCGGCCCCGGGCTCCTCGACTCCTACGACGCCGAGCGCCGCCCGGTCGCCCTCGCCACCAGCGCCCGCGCCTCCGCCCGCTCCGTCGAGCACAGCCACCCGGGCTTCGCGCCGGCCCCCGGTATCGGCGCCGGCAAGCGCGGCGGCATCCTCAACATCGTCCTCGGCTACCGGTACCCGAAGGGCGCGGTCCTCGGGGCCGACCCCGGCCGGCCGGTCGTACCCGACGGGATGAACCTGACCGGGCAGCCGGGCAGCCGGGCCCCGCACCTGTGGCTGCGCCGCGCGGGCGAACGGATCTCGACGCTCGACCTGTACGAGCGGTCCCTGGTCCTGCTGAGCGACGCGGAGTCGGCCGGGGGTGCGGCGTGGCACGCGGCCGCCCGGCGGATCGCGGACACGGAGCGGCTGCGGCTGGACACGTACCGGATCGGGGCGGCGGGATCAGCGGCCGACCTCGTGTACGACGCGGAGGGCGCCGACTGGGCGGCGGCGCACGGTACGACGGCGGACGGGGCGGTACTGGTCCGGCCGGACGGGTTCGTGGCCTGGCGCTCGGAGGGCGCCGTACCCGACCCGGAGGGAGAGCTGCGGGAACTGCTGGCGCGGGTGCTGCGGAGGAGGTGAGCCGGGGTGGGGGCTGGGCGGGGGTGGGGACGCTTACCGGCGTCGGCAGGGTGCCTCCCCCGGAGGGGGACCCCCAGCGCCCACCCGTGCCGCCCTGGGGCACGCCTGCCCGCAGCTATGTCTTCCAGCCCCCACCTACATACGGACCTCTACGGTCTTCGCCAGCCGGTCGTGCAGCCCCCTGCCGTCCCGGTCCCACACCAGTGCCGGGATCGCGAGGCACAGCAGCACCGTGCGGGCCAGTGCGCGCAGCGGCTGCACGCGGCCCGTGTCGACGCCCACCACCCGCAGCCGGAACAGCCGCTTACCCGGCGTGAACCCGAGCGTGCCCACAGTGAGGACTCCCAGGACGAAGAAGACGAGCAGGGCCCAGTTACCGGTCGTCGCCGGGTTGTAGCCGTTGGTGATCAGGCCGTATGCGATCAACTCGCACAGCGCCCAGTCCACGACCAGCGCACCGAGCCGCCGCCCCGGGCGGGCGATGGAGCCCGGCCCGTCCTCCGGCAGACCCAGTTGCTCGCCCCGGTAGCCGAACTCCGCACCGGCGTCTTCCATGGCCGCACGGGGCCCGGAGAGCCACGATCCGATTGCTTGCCTGTTGTCCACCCGTCAACGGTACTGCCCCGGTATCCGCCCGGGGTCCGGCGGGGTGTCCCGGGGCTACCGTGGAGCCGAGGTCGGTTAACTTCAGCGAAACAAATGGGTCACGCCCGAGAAATCACCCGTCCCTAGGGTCGTGGACAACGTGTGCCACCGCACTGGCCGCACGAACGAACTACCACCCCGGCACGGGAACGGCCGGGAGTAGGAGGAGCTGGATGTTCCAGAACGCCGACGAGGCCAAGAAGTTCATCGCGGACGAGGACGTCAAGTTCATCGACGTCCGTTTCTGCGACCTGCCGGGCGTCATGCAGCACTTCACGCTGCCCGTCGAGGCGTTCGACCCGGACGAGGAGCTCGCCTTCGACGGATCGTCGATCCGTGGTTTCCAGGCGATCCACGAGTCCGACATGGCGCTGCGTGCGGACCTGTCGACCGCCCGGGTGGACTCGTTCCGCCGGGACAAGACGCTCAACATCAACTTCTTCATCCACGACCCGATCACGGGCGAGCAGTACTCCCGTGACCCGCGCAACGTGGCGAAGAAGGCGGAGGCGTACCTGGCGTCGACCGGTATCGCCGACACCGCGTACTTCGGCCCCGAGGCCGAGTTCTACGTCTTCGACAGCGTCCGTTTCGCGACCTCCGCGAACGAGTCCTTCTACCACATCGACTCCGAGGCCGGCGCCTGGAACACCGGTGCTCTGGAGGACAACCGCGGTTACAAGGTCCGCTACAAGGGCGGCTACTTCCCGGTCCCGCCGGTCGACCACTTCGCCGACCTGCGCGCCGAGATCTCCCTGGAGCTGGCCAAGTCCGGCCTCCAGGTCGAGCGCCAGCACCACGAGGTGGGCACCGCCGGCCAGGCGGAGATCAACTACAAGTTCAACACGCTGCTCGCCGCCGCCGACGACCTCCAGCTCTTCAAGTACATCGTGAAGAACGTGGCCTGGCGCAACGGCAAGACCGCGACCTTCATGCCGAAGCCGATCTTCGGCGACAACGGCTCGGGCATGCACGTCCACCAGTCCCTGTGGGCGGGCGGCTCCCCGCTCTTCTACGACGAGGCCGGTTACGCGGGCCTGTCGGACACCGCCCGCTACTACATCGGCGGCATCCTCAAGCACGCCCCCTCCCTCCTCGCCTTCACCAACCCGACGGTGAACTCGTACCACCGCCTGGTCCCGGGCTTCGAGGCGCCGATCAACCTGGTGTACTCGCAGCGCAACCGCTCCGCCGCGATGCGTATCCCGATCACGGGTTCGAACCCGAAGGCCAAGCGCGTCGAGTTCCGCGCGCCCGACTCCTCCGGCAACCCGTACCTGGCCTTCTCGGCCCTGCTCCTCGCGGGTCTGGACGGCATCAAGAACAAGATCGAGCCGGCCGAGCCGATCGACAAGGACCTCTACGAGCTGGCTCCCGAGGAGCACGCGAACGTCGCCCAGGTCCCGACCTCCCTCCCGGCCGTCCTCGACTCCCTGGAGCGCGACCACGAGTTCCTGCTCGCCGGTGACGTCTTCACGCCCGACCTGATCGAGACGTGGATCGACTTCAAGCGCGCCAACGAGATCGCCCCGCTGCAGCTGCGCCCGCACCCGCACGAGTTCGAGCTGTACTTCGACGTGTGACAGACGCCTCCCCGCCTGTCGTCGCCCCCGTTCCTGTTTCTCAGGGCGGGGGCGCCGTCGTATCGTGCCTGGGTACTGGCGTTCGAAACGGGGGAGCCGGGATGTCCCAACAGGACGACGAGAAGCACGAGTTCGACCTCAGGTGGGCCGCCGAGGCGGAACACAAGGAGCCGTCCGCGCGGGCACGGATGCTCGCCGCCCGCTGGAAGGAGAACCCACCGGCCCCGACACCGTTCCGGGCGGACCCCGGACCGGTGGGACCGCGGCGGTCGTCCTGGCTGTCGACGGCTCTGGTGCTGGGCTGCGTGGCGGCGGTGATCCTGCTGCTGGGGTACATACAGACGCGGTCGCCCTACTAGGAATCCGACGCGTCGGCCTCGGGTAATCGACGCGACCCGCGTCCGCCGTTCCGCCTACCATCGCCCGAACGGCAGGCGGAACGGAGTACGGGGATGCGCGAGGAGTTCGAGGACGGCGAAGCCGTGGCGCTGCGACTGGCCGAGGGGGCCGCGCCTGGCGACGTGATCGACAGCACCGATCCGGGCGGCTGGCTCGCCCTGGACGCCGGTGCACGGTCCTGGCTGCTGCGTGACGCGCTGCCGAGCCGTGCCGAGATCGACGGCGGGCACCGGAACGCGCTCACCGAGTCGCGGGCCGCGCTGGCCCTCTGTCATGGCGACGGCCGGATCAGGGAGGCGGCGCTGGAGACGGCGGCGCGGTTTCCCGCGCTGCTGCCGCTGGTCGTCATCCGCTGTGCGGACTGGGTCGCGCCGGTGCGGGAGCGGGCCCGGCAAGTGCTGCGCGAGGCCCTTGAGGTGGACGCCGCCGTCTCGCTCGCGCCCCTGATCCTGCTCGTCGGCCGGCGCGGGCGCGGCGCCTTCGGCGTCGAGGTGCTCGGCGACGTCCTGCGGGGAGCGTCCCACGAGCAGCTCGGGCGGCTGCGCGCCGACGGCGACCGTACCGTCCGGCGCTTCGCCCACCGCCTGGCCGTGGCGGAAGGGAAGCTGTCCGCCGCCGAGCTGGCACGGGCCGCCGCCCGGGACTCCGACCCCGCCGTCCAGACCCTCTGCGCCGAGGCCGCGGTGGCCCTCGTACCGGAGGGCGCAGCCGCCGACGACGTGCTCGGACCGCTGCTGGCCGCACGCGGGCCACGCGTCCGGTCGATCGGGGTGACGGCGCTGCGGCGGGCCGGGCGACCGGAGCGGGCGGCGGACTTCCTCGCCGACCGGTCCGGCGTCGTACGCGCCTGCGCGCGGTACGTGGTACGGCAGTACGGAACCGATCCGCTGCCCTTGTACCGGCGCCGGGCCGCCGACGCCTGCGACCCGGCGTTGCCGCCCGGCGCGGTCATGGGGCTGGCCGAGTGCGGCGAGCGGGCGGACGCCGAACTGCTGGCGCCGCTGCTCGCCCACCCCTCCCCCGGCGTGCGGGCGGCCGCGGTGGCCGGGTTGCGGATCCTCGACGTCACGGACGTTCCACGGTTTCGGGAGCTGCTCGACGACCCGGCTCCGCGCGTCGTCCGGGAGGCGACCGTGAACCTGCTGCCGTCCGCCGGGGCGCTGGACGCCGGGTGGCTCATGGACCGGCTGGCGGCCGGCCGGGCGCGGCATGTGCGGGTCTCCGCGTTCCGGCTGCTGGACGCGCGCGGCGGAGTCGTGCGGTTGCGGGCCGCGGTCGCCCTGCTCGACGACCCGGACGTGAAACTGCGGGGCTGGGCCGAGCGGTCCGTCCAGCAGTGGCACCCGACGCCGGACGTGCCGCTCGGCTCCGAGGAGGTGGCGGCGCTGCTGGACCGGGGACGGCATCTGTTCAGCGAGTGGGTCCTGACCAGGCGCAAGCGGGAGGCCGGCGTACCGGGCTGAGCCTTTGCCGCTACTAGGGCCGTTCGGAACCTCCCCATGGGACTGCGTAGGTGCACACTGGACAGCGGGACGAGTGCCTGACTGCGGGGTGGTGCAAGATGCAGAGCCGCTTCCGGAGCGACCGGCGGCTGACCGTGCGGATGACGGTCACGCTGTTCCTGCTCGGGTTGTTGTACGTCGGCTTCGTTGCCGCGCTGATCGTGTTGCTGAAGTCGTGGCTGCTGGTCGTCGTCCTGGTGGGCGCGATGTTCGTGGCGCAGTTCTGGTTCTCCGACCGGATCGCGATGTTCGCCATGCGCGGGCGGGTCGTGGAGCGCGAGGAGTATCCCGAGCTGCATGCCGTGGTGGACCGGCTGTGTGCCATCGCGGACATGCCGAAGCCGGTCGTCGCCGTCTCCCAGATGGACATGCCGAACGCGTTCGCCACCGGCCGGAATCCTGATCATGCGGTGGTGTGCGTGACGACGGGGCTGCTGCGGCGGCTGGAGCCCGCCGAGCTGGAGGGCGTGCTCGCGCACGAGCTGTCGCACGTGGCGCACAAGGACGTCGCCGTGATCACGGTCGCGTCCTTCCTGGGCGTGATCGCGGGACTGATCGTGCGGTTCGCGTTCTACTCCCAGATCTTCGGGGGCGGCCGACGGGACCAGAACACCGCCGCCGTGTTCGCCGCCGTCATCGGGGTCTCCGCGGCCGTGTACGCGATCAGTTTCCTGCTGATCAGGGCGCTGTCCCGGTACCGGGAGCTGGCCGCCGACCGGGCCGCCGCCCACCTCACCGGCCGGCCCTCCGCGCTGGCGTCGGCGCTCACCAAGGTCTCCGGTGAGATCGCCCGCATCCCGACCAAGGACCTGCGCACCGCCCAGGCCTTCAACGCGTTCTACTTCACCCCGGCGACCGGCAAGGAGCCCGGCATCGAGCGCATCTTCTCCACCCACCCGACCCTGGAGCAGCGGCTTGAGCAGCTGGGGCGGATCTCGGCGGAGCTGGGTGAGGCGGCGACGCCCGGAAAGGCCGGGTGAGCATGGGGTTCCTGGACATCCTGCTGGGCCGTACGAAGCCGGTCGCGCCCGATCTCGACCAGTTGTTCGCGCTGCCGTCGGCGGCGGTGACGCTGGAGGCGGCGGCCGGGTTCACGCCCACCGGCGGGGGCGCGGTGTGCTTCGCCACCGTGGAGGGCGCGGCCTTCGAGCAGACCCACCGGGAGGTCCAGGCACTCCTCGACGCGGACACGGACCGCGGCGGGGATCCGGTGGAGCTCCACCAGGACGGCTACGGCTACTCCTGGCTGGTCTCGCAGCGGCCCTCCGACCAGCTTCCGCAGCTGGTCAACGACCTGCACGCGGTGAACAGCTCGATGGAGGTCAACGGCTTCGGCCCGCAGCTGCTCTGTTCCCTGGCCGCGTTCGAGGACGAACGCGGGCGCAGGCTCGCGCTCGTCTATCTCTACAAGCGGGGGACGTTCTACCCTTTCGCCCCACTGCCCGGACCCGGTGAACGACGGGACAGCGCACTGGAGTTGCAGGTGAAGGCGGTGCTCGCGAACGACCTGCGGATCGAGCAGGACCTCAGCCGCTGGTTCCCGGTCTGGGGTGCCCCCGGCCTCTGACCGGCCGGAGGCACCTGCTGCCGGCTCCCCCTGCTCCCC
Source organism: Streptomyces sp. NPDC058457 (assembly GCF_042720695.1). Classification (NCBI taxonomy): domain Bacteria; kingdom Bacillati; phylum Actinomycetota; class Actinomycetes; order Kitasatosporales; family Streptomycetaceae; genus Streptomyces; species Streptomyces sp. NPDC058457. Next base: position 10,876 of record NZ_JBHXLU010000005.1, read on the forward strand.
CTACTTCCCCTTCTCGTTCTGCTGGCGCCGGGACTCCAGGGGGCGCTCGCGGCGGTAGCGGCGCTCCCACTTGGCCTGCTGGTCACGGCGGTCGCGGTACGTCTTGTAGTCGTTGGCCGTGCCCCCTCCCCCGCCGGACGAACCGCCCGACGAGGAGGCCGACGACGAACCCCGCCCGTACTGGACGTACAGGAAGAGCAGGGCGACGGCGGCGAGCCACCAGTTGTGGTTGCCGAATCCGAGGATGACCAGGACGACGGTTCCGGATAGGACGATGGTGCCCATGACGGGCCTCCGTGGCGTGGGTGTGTGAGCGGTCGACGGATCCGACGGCACGCGGGGGACGGGCGGCCGTCCGTCGGTGCGCGGCAGTGTAGCCCCGAGTCCCGGGGGCGCGGCCGGCCCTTCGGAAAGCGGTGGTGGACCACTCCGCAACGCTTCTCCAGCGTAGGGAGCCGGTCACTCGGCGTGCATCCCGTTTTCGTGCGTGCACGCGGGGACGGACCCGTGGGTGAATGTGCGGCATGCTTCAACTCACCGACTTCACCCACGAGTACGACGGCGAGCGGCTCAGCGGGGTCCGTACCCGGGCCGCGGGCGGTCCGGACGGTACGGGCGGACCGGTCGCCGTCCTGCTGCACGGCGCCGGCAGCGGCAGCGAGCGGCGACTGCGCCCGCTGCTGGCGGAGTTCGCCGCCCACGGCTGCCCCGCCCTGGCCTTCGACTTCTCGGGCCACGGCGAAAGCACCGGTGCCCGCGCGGAGTTGAGCCTGCGCCGCCGCTTCGAACAGGCTGCGGCGGTGATCGACGCCCAGGTGGAGCCGGACCGCCCGCTGATCCTGGTGGGGTTCAGCATGAGCGGCCAGACGGTCGCGGATCTCGTACGGCACCACGGCGACCGCGCCTCGGCGATCGGCCTGTGCTCCCCCGCGGTCTACACCCCCAAGGCCTGGGACCTCCCCTTCGGCGACGGCACCGGCCGCTTCACCGAGCTCATCCGCACCCCGGACGCCTGGCGTGCCTCACCCGCCCTGGAGGCGCTGCGCTCGTACGCGGGCCGTGCGGTGCTCGCGGTGCCGGGCACGGACGCGGTGATCCCGCCACAGGTCACGGCGGCCGTCCAGGACGCCCTGCGCACCCGGTCCCGGTACACCCGCCTCGAACTCCCGGACGCACAGCACCGGCTGGGCCTCTGGTTCAGCGAGCACCCGGACGACCGGCGGGAGTTCGTGACGATGCTGCTGAAGGACCACGGCTGAACCAATACGGCCGGAACACCCGGAACGGCCGTACAGCGACGGCGACGGGGCGGTCGACGGAGGGCAGGCCGAAGTCGCGGATGATCTGCTGCTGGGGAACCGACGAGCCCTCACTCAGCCACGGCGTGCGAGCGCGGGCTTCGGTCAGCATCCTGTCGAGCTGCGCCGGGCCGCACGTGGCCTTCCGCCCGGTGGCCTTGTTGTGCAGGTGTACGGCCCTGGACTTGGCGACGCATTCGTTCCAGGTCCACCGGCACCGGTCCCACTCCGCCGGCAGGGCACTGCGGACGGCAGACGACGCGCGCAGCCGGTAGGTGAACCGGGCATGGCCCACGCCATCAGTCCCCGCCGCTTCCGCCACGCCGACACCCCCGCTCTCGTTCCCGTCACCCGCCCTGCCCCCACACGACCATACGAGCGAGATTCGCACACCCACACCCAACTCCCGCCACGATCACCCCCATCAGCGAACGCAGGCACACCCGTTCGCCTTCACCCGGCTCCGCCGGGCGAGCGCGGTGGCGCTCCGCACCCACTGGCCGGATACGGCGACGCTCCGCGTCGCTGTCACAGGCTGCGATTCCTCCCCGGCGTGAACGTCGGGGCCTCCTCACAAGACACCAGGTGAAAGGGAGATACCGGGGCCGGCGCATGCCGAGCCCGGCGAACAGGTGATTGTCAGTGGCGTCGGGCAGGATGCGGTCAGGAGTCCATGGGGAGGTCGGCATGAGCGACGGACGGCGGCACATCGGGGTGGCGGAGCGGCGCGCCCGGCTGGCGCTGCGCCACCGGCTGGCGGGCCAGGCGCGGGCGGCGACGCCGGAGGAGGTCGCCGAGGCGCTGGTGGCGCTGCACGGCTCGGATCCGGCGGCGGTGTACCTGGCGGTGGGGGCACGGCTGGCCGAGGCGGCGAAGACCGTGCCGGAGACGGAGCGGGCCCTGTACGAGGACCGCACCCTGGTGCGGATGCATGGCATGCGGCACACGGTGTTCGCCTTCCCGGCGGAGCTCACGGCGGTCGTGCACGCCTCGACGGGCCTGACGGTAGCGGCCCGCGAACGCGCGGGCCTGCTGAAGGACATGGCGCGGGCCGGTGCCCCGGACGCGGCCTGGCTCGCGGAGGTCGAGTCCGCGACGCTGGCCGCGCTGGCCCGGCTCGGCCAGGCGACGGCGACGGAGCTGGCGGCCGCCGAGCCACGCCTGCGCGAGCAGTTCCCGTACGCCGCGGGCAAGAGCTACGAGGGCGTCCACACCGTCTCCACGCGCCTGCTGAGGGTCCTGGGCGTGGAGGGCAAGGTGGTGCGGGGCCGCCCGCTGGGCTCCTGGACGTCCAGCCAGTTCCGCTGGGCACCGGCGCCGGACCATCCGGAGCTGGACCCGGCAGCGGCCCAGGCCGTCCTGCTGAACCGCTGGCTGCACGCCTGCGGCCCGGCCACGGAAGCGGACCTCAAGTGGTGGACGGGGTGGCGGGTGACGGAGGTCCGCCGCGCGCTGGCCGCGATCGGAGCCCAGCCGGTGGCCCTGGACGAGGGTGTAACGGGGTACGTGACGGCCGAGGATCTGCCGCCGGTCACCGGACCGTCCCGTCCCTGGGCGGCCCTCCTCCCCGCTCTCGACCCGACGGCCATGGCATGGCAGCAGCGGGACTGGTACCTGCCGCCGGAGCTCCGGCCGCTGCTCTTCGACAGAAGCGGCAACGTGGGGCCGACGGTGTGGTGGAACGGGCTGGTGGTGGGCGGCTGGGCGCAGCGCCGGGACGGTGAGATCGTCTGGCGGATCCTCGATCCGGGCATCCGCAGAGAGGCCGAGCAGGCGATCGCGCGGGAGGCGGAGCGGCTGCGCGGCTGGGTGGGCACAGCCAAGGTCACGCCACGGTTCCGGACGCCGGTGGAACGGGAGCTGAGCGGGTGAGAGCCGGGGGTGGGGACGCTTACCCGCGCTTGCAGGATGCCGCTGCGCCCACCCGTGCCGCCCTGCGGCACGCCTGCCCGCAGCTATGCAGGACACGGCTGGGCAGCGCCCCGTAAGGGGCGCGGGGCTGTGCCGATCTGCGGCTCCGCCGCGTGGGCGCGATCGGCCCCCACCGGCCCGCAGCCGGACCACGGGGACCGCACCCCTGATACGGGGGCCTGGGGGCGGCAGCCCCAAGTCGGGCAGGCGCCGGGCGCCGCCGCAAACACACGGCACCCGGCACCACCGGCTCACCGCGAGTAACGCATCAGCGCCCGCACCATGTGGCACGTCGTGTCCGACGGCGGGTGGATACCGACGCTCTCCGCCGTGCTTCGTATCGTCTCGTTGCGCGCCTGGTTGGGCAGGTAGACGCCGGAGTCGAGCAGGGCGATGGCGAGGCGCATGGCCTTCAGGCGTCGGTTGTGTGTGACATACCACTCTCGTGGCCGCCCGGCCGGCAGCGGGCGCTTCTCCGCCGGCGCGTACGGCGAGTCGAGCAGGACCGCACGCTTCGCGGTGGACTGGGTCGGCAGGGACTTCGGCTTCGGCTTCAGTGCGGCAGCGGGCACGGGCATCCTCCTGTCGCGGTCGGAGCGCCTCCGGACTCCCCGGCGACTCTCTCGAACACTGCTTCCAGTGTACCGGCCGGGACTGACAACGAGACAGCCCGCAAGGGCGCCGAACAGCCAGGTGGAGAAGGGTTTTTCAGGTGGGGCGCGATGTGCGTGAGGGGTTCCCACGACACTCCCCTGAATTCGAACAGAACACTCCTCGGCGGCGGTCCGCGTACCGTTCTGCGCATGGAGATCTGGATCAATCCCGCCTGCTCGAAGTGCCGCACCGCGATCGGTCTGCTCGACGCCGGGGGCGCCGACTACACCGTCCGCCGCTACCTGGAGGACGTACCGACCGAGGACGAGATCAGGGCCGTACTCGAACGGCTCGGGCTCGAACCCTGGGACGTCACCCGCACCCAGGAGGCGGTCGCCAAGGAGCTGGGGCTGAAGGAGTGGGCGCGGGACGCGAGCGCGCGCGACCGGTGGATCACGGCCCTCGCCGAGCACCCCAGGCTCATCCAGCGGCCGATCATCACCGCCGACGACGGCACGGCGGTCGTCGCCCGTACCGACGAGGCCGTACAGGAAGCGCTGGCCAGGAGCAAGAGCTGAACAGCGTCCAACTCCAGTGTGACGCAGGTTACTTCAGTGACTCCTGTAACCGCTGAGTAACAGCGTTCGGTATCTCGTACCTACCGGCGTACGTTCCCCCACCCCTCTGAGGAGGCGCGCATGTCGCGTAGGAGAACTCTCGGCGCCAAGAAGACGATCGCACTGCTGGTCGGCGGCGCAGCCGTGGCCGGCGGCGGGGCCTTCGTCCTGGCGTCCACCTCGAACGCCGCGCAGAGCCCGCAGAACGCCAAGACGCTGTCGTCGGCCGCGGACTCGACCGTCTGCTCGGGGCTGGCCACGGCCCTCGGCAACAACCAGAAGTTCATCGCCGACCAGAAGGCGAACCCGGACGCCCAGTCGTCGGCCCGGATCGCCAACCGCGAGGCGGTCATCGCGCAGATCAAGGTCCAGCAGAAGGCGTCCGGCTGCGTCGTTGGGGAGTCGGCTCAGGGCTCCCAGGCGGCGAGCGGTACGCAGACGGGCCAGACCGGCCAGACCGCCACGGCAGCGCCCTCGAAGAGCGCGGCCGCCGGCAACGCGGGCAACACCGGGGGCACCGCCGCCTCCGGGCAGCAGGTCTGCAAGGGCTCGACCGTCACGCTCTCCGGCGAGGCCGGCACGCCGGCCGCCTCCAGCAACCAGTTCCCGGCGGGAACCACGCTGAAGGTCACCAACCTGGACAACAACAAGTCCACGACGGTGAAGGTCACGTCGGTCTCGGGCAGTTGCGTGCTGCTCAACAACGCGGCCTTCGAACAGGTCCGGGAGCCCGGCAAGTTCCTGATCCGCCGTGCGCTGATCGAGAAGGTCGGCTGACCGGCACCACGGATCGAGGCTCGGCCGCCGGCTTTCACGGAGGGAAGGCCGGCGGCCGCCGCGAAGGGACGGGCACGGTGCCCGAATTGGGCTGCGTACCCCGCCCGCCCGGCTCCCACAACGTGAGTCGCGCCACAGAACCACCAGGTAACACCGGGTTCACATTCGAGCAATGATCGGGAAATCGCCTGTTGACAGGCTGCCGGGCAACACCGAGGCGCCCCAGTGCCGTAGCGCCACTGCACCCGCAAGTGCGCCCGACCCACCCCGAAGGATGTGGCCCGTGACCTTCAAGGCTGAGTACATCTGGATCGACGGCACCGAGCCGACGGCCAAGCTGCGTTCGAAGACGAAGATCATAGCGGGCGCGCCCGCCGGTCTGGACGCGCTGCCGATCTGGGGCTTCGACGGGTCCTCCACGAACCAGGCCGAGGGGCACTCCTCGGACCGTGTGCTGAAGCCGGTCTTCACCTGCCCGGACCCGATCCGCGGCGGCGACGACGTCCTCGTCCTGTGCGAGGTCCTGGAAATCGACATGACCCCGCACTCCTCCAACACGCGCGCCGCGCTGACAGAGGTCGCGGAGAAGTTCGCCGCGCAGGAGCCGATCTTCGGCATCGAGCAGGAGTACACCTTCTTCGACGGCTCCCGTCCGCTGGGCTTCCCCGAGGGCGGCTTTCCGGCCCCCCAGGGCGGCTACTACTGCGGTGTCGGCGCCGACGAGATCTTCGGCCGCGAGATCGTCGAGGCCCACCTGGAGAACTGCCTGAAGGCGGGTCTGGCCATCTCCGGCATCAACGCCGAGGTCATGCCCGGCCAGTGGGAGTTCCAGGTCGGCCCGGTCTCCCCGCTGGAGGTCTCCGACCACCTGTGGGTGGCCCGCTGGCTGCTCTACCGCACCGCCGAGGACTTCGGCGTCTCCGCCACCCTCGACCCCAAGCCGGTCAAGGGCGACTGGAACGGCGCCGGCGCGCACACCAACTTCTCCACCAAGGCGATGCGCGAGGGCTACGACGCGATCATCACCGCCTGCGAGTCCCTCGGTGAGGGCTCCAAGCCGCTCGACCACGTCAAGAACTACGGCGCCGGCATCGACGACCGCCTGACCGGTCTGCACGAGACCGCCCCGTGGAACGAGTACTCCTACGGCGTCTCCAACCGCGGTGCCTCGGTCCGTATCCCGTGGCAGGTCGAGAAGGACGGCAAGGGCTACATCGAGGACCGCCGCCCGAACGCCAACGTCGACCCGTACGTGGTGACGCGGCTGATCGTCGACACCTGCTGCTCCGCGCTGGAGAAGGCCGACCAGGTCTGATCCGCGGAAGGTTCCTTCCCAAGGGGCGTCCACCGTCGAGGTGGGCGCCCCTTCGGCGTTGTCAGTGGCGCCTGCCATGGTGGGCACATGGAGATCGACGAAGTGCTCGCCGTCAACGCCTGGACGGAGAGCGGGCAGACGTACGTGGGGAGTTCGCCGGAGGAACTGCGGGAGGCCGTGCGCGGGCTCGGCGCCGCCGGGAACCGCTTCCTGGTCGCGCGGCGCATCCCGGACCTGCCCAGCGTGTTCGCGCAGACATGGCACGAGGAGGGCGGCGACCACCGCCTCGAACACCGGCGCGGCGCGGACGAGTTCTACGGTACGGCCGTCTCGGACCCGGAGCGGGTGGCGGACCTGCTCCTCGGCTGGGCGCGGGAGGACGACGGCTGGGACACGGGGGTCGACTGGGAGCCGGTCGCCCTGCCGCCGCACAGGGACGTGCCCGTGCTCGCGCCCGAGGTGGCGGCCCGCGCCGAGGAACAGGTGCACACGCTGCTCCGCGACGGATACCTGGGCATCGACCGGCTGGTCGAGGAGACCGTGCAGCTGATGGAGGACGGCGGCAAGGACGGCCCGCCGCCGGTCTCCGCCGCCCAGGCGCGGGAGATCGTGGAGCGGCTCTGGACGGAGCGGGTGGCGGAGCAGCGGGCGTGGACCGGGCTCACCGACCCGGACCGGCTGACGCGGGCGTTCGCGGCCCTGGAGCGTGCGGGCATCGTCGCGCGCGAGGACTTCACCTGCTGCCGCTCCTGCGGAATGACCGAGATAGGCGCCGAGGCCGAGGACGCGGGCGGGGCGCGGGGGTTCGTCTTCTTCCACCACCAGGGCACCCGCGGCGCCGCCGAGGGCCACGGCCTCAGCCTCTACTACGGCGGCTTCGACGCCTCAGCCGGCACCACCACGGCCGTCGGCCGCGAGGTGGCCGCCGCGCTCGCCGCCGCGGGGCTGTCCGCGGTGTGGGACGGCAATCCGGACAAGGCGATCGAGCTGACTCCGCTGACCTGGCACAAACGCCTGGTGGGATGAGGCGCGCAACGTCAACGTCATGCCAAGGAAGCGTCCAAGCGGTGAGAGGAGGGTCCTGTTTCCCGGCTGTGTCTGCTTCAATGGGCGCATGGCCAGCTTCCAGAAGTACAGCGCGACAGGTCGCCAGGACCTTGAGCCGTTCTGGCCTTCCCGTCAGCACCACGACTTCGACCGGGTGTGTTGCCGCGCGATGAACGCGCAGGCCCTCTAAAGCCGTACACCCCGGCCTTCGGCCAGCGCGGAACGCAGTACGTCCCCGGCGCGCCCGACCACGAATCGCGGCCGTCGTCCCGACCGACTGACTCCTCGCGCGAAAGAGCTGACGTCTCATGGCGACCACTCGTTCTCTCTCCCCCGCCTCCGCCCTCGCCGCCTCCTCACCCGGCCGCCACCGGCTGCGTGCCGTCGACCGGGACGAGGTCGTGGACATGGCGGACCTGCTGCCGCCGGGCGCCACCTGGCTGCCCGCCCCGCAGCACGCCCTGCCCACCCTGCCGGGCCAGCCGCCGATGATCGGCTACCTGGTGCTGGTCCCGGCGGACCAGCAGCCGCCCTTCCTGCCGGTCGCGGTGCCGGACCCGCAGGAGCCGGCCGTGGAACCGGCCGCGACCGGTGCCCGGCCGCTCGTCACCGTCGACACCGCGGAGCGCACCGCGCAGGTCGACGGGCGTGAACTCGACCTCACCTACCTGGAGTTCGAGCTGCTCGCCCATCTGGTGGCGCATCCGGGCCGGGTGCACACCCGCGACCAGCTGGTCACCACGGTCTGGGGCTACGGCCATGTCGGCGACGGCCGCACGGTCGACGTCCATGTCGCCCGGCTGCGCCGCAAGCTCGGCGCGGAGCACCGCCGGGCGATCCAGACGGTCCGCCGGGTGGGATACAAGTACACCCCGCCGACGGGCCGTTGAAGGACCTCTGAGGGGCCGCCTGCGGGCCGCTCCGCCCTCGGCTGAACCCGGTTCCGTCCGCCGTCCTCCGCGGGCAGGATCAGCGGCATGAGGCTTCTGGTGCTGGGCGGTACGGAGTTCGTGGGGCGGGCCGTCGTCGAGGCGGCGCTCGGGCGCGGCTGGGAGGTGACCGTCTTCCACCGGGGGCGCCACCGGTCCCCGTCCGGGGTGCGGTCGCTGCACGGCGACCGCACCGCACCCGGCGGTCTCGGCGCACTGGCGGACGGCACCGAGTGGGACGCGGTCGTCGACACCTGGTCGGCCGCGCCCCGGGCGGTACAGGAGACGGCACGGCTGCTGCGGGGCCGTGCCGGACGGTATACGTACGTGTCGAGCTGCTCGGTGTACGAGTGGCCGCGCCCGGCCGGGTACACCGAGGAGGCGCCGCTGGTGACGGGAGCCTCGGCCGACGCGGAGGCAACCGAGTACGCGCAGGACAAGCTGGGCGGTGAGCTGGCCGCCCAGGAGTCCTTCGGGGCGGACGGTTCGGTGCTGGTGCGGGCCGGGCTGATCCTCGGGCCGTACGAGAACGTCGGCCGGCTGCCCTGGTGGCTGAACCGGATCGCGCGCGGCGGGCCGGTGCTGGCGCCGGGCCCGTACGACCTGCCCGTGCAGTTCGTGGACGCCCGCGACCTCGCCGAGTGGACCCTCGGGGCGGTCGAGCGGGGGCTGTCCGGGCCGTACAACCTGGTGAGCCCACCGGGGCACACCACGATGGGCGCACTGCTCGAAGCGTGCCGGCGGAGCACCGGCTCGGACGCGGAGCTGCGGTGGACCGATCCGGAGGTGGTCCTCGGCGCCGGGATCGAGCCCTGGGTGCAGTTGCCGGTGTGGGTGCCGCCGGAGAGCGAGTTGCACGACGGTGTCCATGGCCTGGACGTGTCGCGGGCGGTGGCGACGGGGCTGCGGTGCCGGGCGGTGGAGGAGACGGTGGCCGACACGTGGGGGTGGCTGAAGAGCCTCGGCGGTGCGGTGCCGGTGCGGGCGGGCATTGGGGTCGACCCCGATGTCGAGGCGCGGGTGCTCGGCGCTTCGCTGGGGGGACCGTGACCAGTCTGCGGGCCGGTGGGGGCTGGTCGCGCAGTTCCCCGCGCCCCTTTGGGGCGCTGTCCAGCGGCCTCGTCTGAAGCGCCCCGTAAGGGGCGCGGGGCCGTATCCGATATGCGGCTACCGCCGCGTGGGCGCGACCAGCCACGACGGCGCCGCAGTCGACACACGGCATATCGCAGGGTGTATCCAGCACCACCCCCTGACATGGGGCTTCGGGCCAGTGACCCGGTCATGGGAGGTTCGGGAGACTGGTCGCATGACGACGAACACAGACAGCGGGGGCTTCCGCGACCGGGCCCGGGAGACCCTGCTCGCCGCCGTGCGGGGGCTGGTGCTGGCGTTGGTGATTCTGCCGGTCTCGGTGCTCTGCTTCACGCTGGTCGCGGTCTCGGTGGCGCTGATCCCGATCGGGGTCGGGATCGTCACCACCCCGTGGCTCCTCGGCGGTGTGCGGGACGTGGCGGACGTGCGGCGGCGGCTCGCGTACGAGTGGTGCGGGGTGCGGATCCGGTCGGCGTACCGGGCGGTCCCGGCGGACGCCAACCCGTGGGCCAGGACCTTCGGGATGCTGGGCGACCCGCAGGTCGGGCGGGACGTGCTGTGGCTGTTCGTCGACATGACGGCCGGGTTCGTGACCGCGCTGCTGCCGGCGGTGCTGCTGTTCTACCCCGTCGAGGGGTTCGCGGTGGCCGCCGGGCTGTGGCGGGTGCTGACCGTCGACGGCACCTACTGGTACGGCTTCGTGCCGGTCACCAACCAGGCCACCGCGTTCGGCGCCGCGGCCACCGCCGCCGTGCTGCTGGTCGGCGCCTGGTACCTGTGCCCGCGGCTGCTGACCGCCCACTTCCGGCTCACCCGCGCCGTCCTCGACCCCGGGAAGGGTGAACTCGTCGAGCGGGTACGGGTGTTGACGGAGACCCGGAAGGACGCGGTGGACACCTCGGCCGCCGAGCTGCGCCGGATCGAGCGGGACCTGCACGACGGGGCGCAGGCCCGGCTGGTGGCCATGGGGATGGACCTCGGAACGATCGAGACGCTTCTGGACAAGGATCCGGCGAAGGCCAGGCAGCTGCTCGCGCAGACCCGGCAGGCGTCCGTGGAGGCGCTGGGCGAGCTGCGGGACCTGGTCCGGGGCATCCATCCGCCGGTGCTGGCCGAACGCGGGCTCGGGGACGCCGTGCGGGCGCTGGCGCTGCGGCTGCCGGTGCCGACGGAGGTGGCGGTGGAGCTGCCGGGGCGGGCGGACGCGCCGGTGGAGTCGGCTGCGTACTTCGCGGTGAGCGAGGTGCTGACCAACGCGGTCAAGCACTCGGGTGCCGACCGGATCTGGGTGGACCTGCACCACGCCGACGGGATGCTGCGGATCTCGGTCACCGACCACGGCAGGGGCGGTGCGGTGGTCGGCGCCGGGTCGGGGCTCGCCGGGGTGGAGCGGCGGCTGGGTACATTCGACGGCGTCCTGGCCGTCAGCAGTCCCGCGGGCGGTCCCACCATGGTCACCATGGAGATTCCGTGCGCGTTGTCCTAGCCGAAGACCTGTTCCTGCTGCGCGACGGACTGGTCCGGCTGCTGGAGGCCCATGACTTCGAGATCGCGGCCGCGGTCGAGTCCGGCCCCGAACTCGCCCGTGCGCTGGCCGAGTTGGAGCCGGACGTGGCCGTGGTCGACGTACGGCTGCCGCCCACGCACACCGACGAGGGGCTGCAGTGCGCGCTCACGGCGCGGCGGGACCGGCCTGGGCTGCCGGTGCTGGTGCTCTCCCAGCACGTGGAGCAGCTGTACGCGCGGGAGCTGCTGGCCGACGGCAGCGGCGGGGTGGGCTATCTCCTGAAGGACCGGGTGTTCGACGCGGAGCAGTTCGTGGACGCCGTACGGCGGGTCGCGGCGGGCGGTACGGCCATGGACCCTCAGGTGATCCAGCAGCTGCTGTCCCGGCGGGCCGACGACCGGCCGCTGGGGGGCTTGACACCGCGGGAGGCGGAGGTCCTGGAGCTGATGGCGCAGGGCCGGTCGAACGCGGCGATCGCCGGGCAGCTCGTCGTCACGGAACGGGCCATCGCCAAGCACACCTCCAACATCTTCACCAAACTGGGACTTGAGGTGTCGGACGATGACAATCGGCGCGTCCTTGCGGTGCTCGCATACCTTGACCGCGACCGCTAATTTTCCGGAAATTGCCCTGCTCAAACGGCAGTTGTGCCCCAAGTGCGTAACAAATCTCTGATGAATTTGTGAGGCGGCTGAACACCTCTGAGGCGACCTGCGTATGAAAGGACGCCGCTTCACTCCTGTCGGGCGCCTCGATGCCGCCCCGCAAGGAAGGTCTGAGGAGTTCCATGGGACGCAACATACGCAAACGCCGTTCGCCGCTGACCGTCAAGGTCATAGCCGCATCGGCGGCCGTAGCACTCGGCGGGGGCGGGCTGCTCTATGCGCAGATGAACGCTTCGGCTCACGAGTCGAACAACTCGGCGCAGAACTACACCAAAGCCGCCGCCGCCTCCGCGGTCGCGACGATCTCCTGCCCGGACGTCGGCCAGAAGCTGACGAACGTGCCCGCCAACGCCAAGCAGGGGGTGGCGACGGAACTGGCGAACCTCGACAAGCAGATCACCGAGGCCTACGCCAGGCTCGCCTCCACCCGCCAGGCGCAGGCGAACGACGCCAACTTCGTGCAGAACGCGATCGTCGGCCCCCTGAAGGAGAAGCGGGCGGCCACGATCAACCGGATCAGGCTCGACATCACGCGGGTCGGTGGCACCTTCGACAACTCGCTGTCGCAGCTTGCCGCCTGCACCACGCAGTCCGCCAACCAGACCACCGCCGGGCAGGGCAACAACAACGGTGGTCAGAACAACAACGGCGGCCAGAACAACAACAACGGCGGCCAGGCCAGCGCCGCCCCGAGCGCCAGCGCCAGCGCCCCGGCCAACATCGGCGGGCAGGCCGGCAACGGCCCGGTAGCGGCCGACTTCGTGGACATCACCAAGGTCGCGGCGAACGTCCTGGCCAAGCCGCAGAAGAGCGGCCAGGCCTCGACCGGTACCTTCACCACCCGTTGTGGCACGAACCAGAACAAGAACCACAACACCGACAACGTCATCGTGGCACCGGGCGTGACCAACGGCGCGCACCACCTGCACGACTACGTCGGCAACCAGAAGGTCAACGCGTTCGCCACCAACGACTCGATGCTGGCGGCGCCGAGCTCCTGCCAGAACCAGAGCGACCTGTCGTCGTACTACTGGCCGGTCGTGCGTGTCCAGGACGGCTCGCAGGACTTCGACCAGAACGCGGACGGCGGTGGCAAGGAAGGCAACGTCGGCAAGATCCTGACGCCGGTCCAGGCGCAGATCAAGTACGTCGGCAGCCCGGCCAGCAAGGTCGTCGCGATGCCGCAGTTCCTGCGCATCATCACCGGTGACGCCAAGACCACCACCAACGGTCTGGCCAACGCCAACGCGCACTGGAGCTGCACCGGCTTCGAGAACAAGGTCCAGCTGACGACGCAGTACCCGATCTGCCCGCAGGGCAGCAACGTGGTCCGGACGTTCGCCTTCCAGAGCTGCTGGGACGGCGTCAACATCGACAGCGCCAACCACCGTACGCACGTGGCCTTCGCGGACCCGGCGAGCGGTGTCTGCGGGAACGGCTTCAAGGCGATCCCGCAGCTGACGATGCGCCTGGTCTACAAGATCACGCCCCCCACCCTCCAGGCGGACGGCACGGTGAAGAACGCCTACGCGGTGGACGGCTTCCCGGAGCAGCTGCACAAGCCGTCGACCGACCACGACGACTTCATCAGCATCACCAAGAACAACCTGGCGGCGACGATCGCCAACTGCATCAACACCGGCCGCAAGTGCCAGTGAGCAGTAGCTAGCCGGTAACACGAAGCGGGCGGTGGGAATCTCCCACCGCCCGCTTTCGTATGTGCCGTGAACCTCAGCCGGGCGGACCTCAGCTGGTGTGCTTGCTGTGGTCGGTGCCGATCTCCTCCTCGCCGCCCAGCGTGGTCTGGAGCGACTTGACCAGCTTGTCGGTGCCGACGGCGACCCACTTGCGGCCGACGAGGTAGAAACCGCCGTAGTCCTTGGCGTCGTTGATCCACTCGCGCTGGCCGCGGTCGGTGGCGAAGGTGGCGAAGACGAACTTGCCGGCGGAGACCTTGCAGATCGCCTGGCGGACCTCGTCGGAGTCGATCTGCATGTCGGGGGTGCACTTCACCTTGGCGGCCAGGCTCTCCAGACTGCCGGTCGCGGTGACCGGGATACTCGCTTCCGCCTTGCCGTCTCCGGATCCACAGCCCGCCAGCGCCAGGGCGGCCACGGCGCCCGCCGCGGCGAGCATCGGTCGGGTCAACCTCATCTGTTCCTCCGGTCGCGTTGCCGGCCCCCGGTGCCTTCAGGGGCCCGTCCCCTTCGATACGGCTGCGGGCCGCGAAGCACTCACATCGGCTCACATCGTGCGGACAACGCAGTGTCACCCGTGTGGCGGTGACCAACCAACGGGTCGCTCGTTCTTCAGGACGTGCAGTCACAGGATGTAGCCCAGCGTCACGCAGCCGCCTCCGCCGGAGCCCCGCATCCGGCCGTCGATGTCGAGCAGGCCGAGGCCGCGCTCGTCGAGCACTACCCCCGGCTGGTCCGGCTCGCCTACCTGGTGCTGCCGCCGGGGCTCGCGCGCGGCCGCCGCGTCCTGACCGCGCACTCCCTGGTCCAGCGGGCCCTGCCCCGGGGCCGCAGGCAGGTCCCGGTGATCCCGGCCCAGGCGAACGGGCGGCAGACCGACCCCGGGTACTCGCTGGTCCGGCTCGAAGTGGTGCGTACGGCACTGGAGGCGGGCCGGCCGCTCCGGCTCACCGCGTGGCCCAAGCGCGCCCAGTTGCCGCCGCTGCTCCCCCAGGTGTGGGGCCTCAGGCTCTTCCCGCGTTCCGGCGGCGCCGACGAACTCGCCCTGGACCAGCGGCTCGCCGGACTCTCCGGCCCGGCCCGCGCCGCCTACGCGCTGCGCGGCCTCGAACAGCTCCCCGACGGCGACGTCCGCAAGATCCTGCGGGCGGTCGGCGTCGAGCACCCCGAGGGCGCGCTCGCCGAGGCGAACGGCGTCCCGGCCGAGTACCCGCTGCTCGACTCCCCCGAGTTCGACCCCTGTTCCCTGCAGGCCCGGCCCACCGACCTGATGCGCCGCCGCCAGCACACCAAGGCCGCACTCGCCGCCGCTGCCGCCCTCGCGGTGTGCGGGGCGCTGGTCGCGCTGCCGGGCGGCGGCTGGGGCGCCGACGGCGCGGCCGCCCCGGTGTACGCGCAGAACCCGGCCGCCCAGGCCGCCCTGGACCCGGCCCAGCTGACGAAGGTCCCGGCCACCGCCTGGCAGACCGCCGCGCGTACCGACTTCTCGGTCTGGCCGGCCCGCGGTGCCCTCACCGGCGACACCGCGCTGCTGCGCCGCGCCCTCGCCGTCTGGGCCCGCCCCGGCGACACCGTCCGCGTCTCGGCGACCCCCGGCACCCAGACCGGCGGCCCGTCAGGACCGCCCCAGCTGCTGTACGCGGGCCTGGTCGACAGCGCCCGGGTGGTGGTCTTCTACGACGGTCTGCGCATCGCCCGCTACGCCGAACCGAAGGACGGCACCGAGGGCGCCGCCCTGGACTTCGCCCGGGTCGACGGCGCGACCGGCGCGGAGGCCAGCGCCCTGGTCCTTGGCCGCGCCGACGGCAACGTCCGCTATCTGACCGCCCCCTGGGTGACCAAGGCGGCCGAGCGGGACCTGATGAAGCCGACCGCGGGGGCGATGGACCTCGGGCTGGCCGACGGGGTGACCGGACCGCTGGCCAGCTCCGCGCTGCAGCAGGGGGCGTGCACGTCCTGGAACGTGCTCCAGCTGACCGACGCGCAGGGGGTGCACCTCGCGACCGACCTGGGCGAACTGGTGCCGGCCAGGCTCACCGCCGGGCGGCCCGGCGACACCGGCGAGGCCTCGGGTGCGGCGGCGCTGCGCGACTGGGCGCCGTTCGCCTGCTCGCTGGCCGCGGAGCGGTCGGCCGGGGTGCGCAGTGTCAACGCGTGGGCGTTCGCCGAGCAGCAGCTGCCGGAGGCCGCCGGCACCGGGTCGTGGGTGTGCACGCGTGCCGAGACCTGGCGGGGCGACGGGACCGTGTCGCTGGCCCAGTTCCGGACGCCGGGCAGCCAGTACGGGGCGGTCGCGGCCAAGGGGGCCGATGTGACGGCCTGTGGTCCGCGCGATCCGCAGGTGCTGGCCGGGGTGTTGTGGAAGTCCGGGGGCGGCCAGTGGTACCTGCTGGCCGCGGGCAGCCGCGACACCGCGTCGATCCGGGCGACCGGCGGGGTCACGGCGTCGGCGCAGGGGACGCAGCTGGTGGCCAGGGCGAAGCAGGGGGCGCAGGCCGAGCTGGAGGGGACGCTGGAGGACGGCAGCGAGGTCAGCGGATTGCGGTGAGTACGGCACCCCAGTCCTGCTCACCCCACTCTTGCTGACGTTCACGTAAACAAGGTCCGCCGGAGGTCTTCTCAGGTCACCTACCCGTCAGTACATTGACGCCATGTCCAACAAGCAGCCGCAGCCGGTGCAGTCCGAGCACATCGCGCTCAAGGCCCGCAACGTGTCCTTCGCCTGGGAGGACACCCCCCTGCACTGGGTGCCCGGCGATCCCTTCGCCACGCACACCATCAACGTGCTGCACATGCTGCTGCCCGCCGGCGAGCGGTGGTTCGTGCACGTCTACAAGCAGGTGCTGCCCCTCATCCGCGACGAGCGGCTGCGCGCGGACGTCATCGGATTCATCGGGCAGGAGGCGATGCACTCCCAGGCCCATGACGAGGTGCTGCCCCACCTCAGGGAACAGGGTCTGGACCCGACGCCGTACACCGCTCAGGTCGACTGGTTCTTCGAGAAGCTGCTCGGCGACCGGACCCTGCCGCCCGGGAGAGCCAGGCGCTGGTGGCTCCTTGAACGGGTCGCGCTGATCGCGGCCATCGAGCACTACACCGCGTTCCTCGGCGACTGGGTGCTCAACGCCGAGGAGCTGGACCGGCGCGGCGCCGATCCGATGATGCTGGACCTGCTGCGCTGGCACGGCGCCGAGGAGGTCGAGCACCGGTCGGTCGCCTTCGACCTGTTCCTGCACCTCGACGGCAGCTACCGGCGCCGGGTGCGGACCTGGGCGACGGCGTTCACGGCGATCGTGTTCCTGTGGCAGCGCGGCGCCCGCTTCTTCATGGCGAACGACCCGACGCTCGTCGAGGGCCGGGCCCGGCTCCGGGACTTCCATCTCGCCGGCCGGCGCGGCACGCTCCCCGCCACCGGCGACCTGCTGAGGTCGATCCCGACGTACCTGAGCCGCGGCTACCACCCCTCCCAGGAGGGCTCCACCGCCCAGGCGGTCGCCTATCTGACCTCCTCCCCCGCCGCGCTGGCCGCCGAGAAGGAGGGTGCGTGATGCCGAGACTGCGGACCGTCGTCGCGGTCGCGGGTGCCGCGCTGCTCGTGAAGCGGGCCCTGCGCCGCCGTATCGAGGCCTCCCCGCTGTGGCCGCTGCCGGCCCTGGATCCGCCGACCTCCGGGCGGCCGCGCTCCCGGGCACTGCGGCTCCTTGTCGCCTCGCACCGGACGATCGCCGACGGGGTCGTACAGCTGCGCCTGGAGGGTGAGCGGTTGCCCGGCTGGGAACCGGGTGCCCATCTCGACGTGGTCCTGCCGTCCGGACTGGTCCGGCAGTACTCGCTCTGCGGGGACCCGGCCGACACCTCGTCGTACACGATCGCCACCCGGCTGGTCGCGGACGGGCGGGGCGGTTCGCGGGAGGTCCACGAGCAGATCGTGGCGGGCATGGAACTGGAGGTGCGCGGGCCGCGCAACCGTTTCCCGCTGGTCGAGGCCGGGTCCTACGTGTTCGTGGCCGGGGGCATCGGGATCACGCCGGTCCTGTCGATGGTGCGGGCGGTGCCGGACGGGGTGGCATGGCAGCTGCTGTACTGCGGGCGGACCCGCGGGTCCATGCCGTTCCTGGAGGAGTTCGCCGGGGACGACCGGGTCACGGTCGTCGCGGAGGACGAGGACGGGCGTCCCGACCTCGACGCGCTGACCGTCCCGGAGGGCGCGGCGGTGTACTGCTGCGGTCCGGAGGGGCTGATGGCGGCGGTGGAGGAGCGGTTCCCGGCGGTCCGGCTCGAACGTTTCGCGCCGCGCACCGAGATCGGCGGCAACCACGCCTTCGAGCTGGAACTCCGGCGCAGCGGACGGACGCTGACGGTCCCGGCCGACTCGACGGTGCTGGCCGCGGTAAGGGCGGAGCTGCCCGACACCCCGTACTCCTGTGCCCAGGGATTCTGCGGGACCTGTCAACAGCGGGTGCTGGAAGGGGAAGTGGAACACCGGGACGAGCTGCTCACCGACACGGAGCGTGCCGACTCGATGCTCATCTGTGTATCACGGGCGCGAAGCGGGAGACTTGTGCTGGATCTGTGAACGCCCCTGAAGGGTCGGGTCCGTGGGAGGCCGGATCCGATCGGTAAGGTGTTCGCATGACAATCGGGGTACGTCGCAGGATGGGAGTCGAGGAGCGGCGGCAGCAGTTGATCGGCGTCGCCCTCGAACTGTTCAGCCGTCGCTCGCCCGACGAGGTCTCCATCGACGAGATAGCCTCGGCCGCAGGCATCTCGCGACCGCTTGTCTACCACTACTTCCCCGGCAAACTCAGCCTGTACGAGGCCGCGTTGAAGCGTGCCTCGGAGGACCTCGCGGCCCGCTTCACCGAACCGCACGAGGGCCCGCTCGGGGCCCGGCTGCTGCGTGTGATGCGCCGCTTCTTCGACTTCGTCGACGAACACGGGCCCGGCTTCGCCGCGTTGATGCGCGGCGGCCCGGCGGTCGGCTCCTCGGCGACCAACGCGCTCATCGACTCCGTACGGCAGGTCGCCTACGAGCAGATCCTCGCGCACCTCGACATCACCGAGGCACCGGCCCGCCTCGAACTGGTCATCCGCTCCTGGATCTCGCTCGCCGAGTCGACGGCACTGATCTGGCTGGACGGGCGGCGCATTCCGCGCGGCGAGCTGGAGGTGCAGCTCGTCCACGACTTCGCGGCGCTGACGGCGGTGAGTGCGGCGTACGACGAGGAGATGACGGCGCTGGTGAAGCGGATGGTCCAGGACGAGCCGACCGACGGCCCGTTCGCCGACCTGGCCGCTCGGCTGATCGCCCTGGCGGGCTAGCCCCCGCTTACCGGCCGTCGGGCGGCTGCGGCCGCCCCTTACGGGGCGCTGCCGAACCGTGCCCCAAAGGGGCGCGGGGAACTGCGCGACCAGCCACGACGGCGCCGCAGCCGAACAACCGGCAGAAGCAGACCTAGCCCTCGTACTTCCGGTACGACGGGTCCAGGTCCCGTACTTCGGCGGAGGCGTGCAGGACGAAGCCGTCCGGCTCCAGGTGCTCGCGCAGCAGCTCCAGGGTCGTCTCGGTCAGTTTCGTCTTGGTCTCGTCGGTGCGGCCGGCCAGCAGGCCGAAGGTGACGTGCACGATGACATGCCAGCCGTCCTCGTCGTAGCCGAAGGCCGAGTAGTCCGCGGCGCGGAAGAGTGTCTTGCAGGCCTCGGGCTTGGCCGCCGCGATCTCGACGACGGCGCTGTGCAGGGCCTTGGCGAAACCCTCCCGGTCGAAGGCGGGGCCCGCCGTGGCGGTGTAGTCGACGGTGATCTGCGGCATGAGCACTCCTGTTCTACGGCGACTGGGGTCCAGCCTAGTTCGCCAGGCTCAGCGCCAGCAGGGCGACGTCGTCCTCGCGGTCCCGGCCGAAGCAGGCGAGGAGGGTGTCGCACAGGGCCTCCAGGCCGGGCAGGGCGCCGCCGGCGGCGGCCCGGAGGTGTTCCATCGAGACCGCGAGGTCGGTGCCGCGGGTCTCGATCAGGCCGTCGGTGACCATGAGGAGCCGGTCGGTGGGTTCGAGGACCAGCTCGGTGGGCGGCGGGTGCGGCAGGCCCACCCCGAGCAGCGGACCGGACGCCTTGACGTACTCCGCGCTGCCGTCGTCACCGAGTATCAGCGGTGGGATGTGGCCCGCGTTGGCGACGCGGGTGCGCCCGGTCGCCGGGTCGATCAGGGCCAGGCAGACGGTGGCCGTGACGTCGGCGTGGTAGTGCTGGAGCAGCCGGTCGAGACGGTCGGCGAGGGCGGCCGGGTCGCTCTCGGTGAGGCAGTAGGCGCGCAGCGCGTGCCGGAGTTCGACCATGACGGTGGCCGCGTCCAGCGAGTGCCCCACGACGTCCCCCACCGCGGTGAGCACCTCGTCGCCGACCCGCAGCGCGGCATAGAAGTCGCCGCCGATCTCGGTCTCCTGGGAGGCGGGTTCGTAGCGCACCGCTATGTCGACGCCCGGCAGCTCCGGCAGCTGGTGCGGACGGGGCAGGAAGCTGTGCTGGAGGGTGAGCGCGACATGCCGCTCCACCTGGTACATGAGCAGGGGCTCGGCGGCGAGCGCGGTGGCCTGGGCCAGCTGGGCCAGCAGCGCCTCGTTCTCGGGATCGACCCTGCGCTGCCCGCGGGTGGGGGTGGCCAGGCACACCGGCACCTTGCCGTCCTGGGTGAGGACCAGCGTCAGCCGGGCGTCGTGCTGCACTCCGGGCCGGAAGAACCCGGTGGGCCACAGCGGCGCCGGCACGGTGGTGATCCGGACCCCGGACTGCCCCCGGGTGAGCCGCCGGAGCAGACCGGCCACGTCCCGGTGGGCGCCCTCGTCCGGCAGGGCGAGCGAGGTGCGCTCCCGGCACAGGCCGCGGTACAGCTCGTCGTCCCGGTCGAGGACGAAGACGGCGGCGGGGCAGCCGAGGAGGCGTGCGGCGCCGTCCGCGGCGGCGTCGGCCAGTTCGTGCAGGGAGCGTGCCGCCTGGATGGTGACGATCGTCTCCGACAGCAGTTTCAGCCGTCGTACCAGTGCCTGGTCGTCGGCGCGCAGCCGGGCGGCGCGCACCGCGGCCCGGACCGCCGCCTCGATCTCCTCCGGCTCGGCGGGCACCGTCAGATACGCCTCGGCCCCCGTGTCAAGGCCCGGACAGCGGTCCGCCGGGGCGACGCGCAGGGCCGAGAAGTGCACCACGGGCAGGCCGGCCATGTGCGGCCGCTGCCTGAGCCGGCGGCACAGCTCGAAGCCGCTCATGTCCGGCAGGTGCACGTCGACGAGGGCCACGTCGGGCAGGGTGCCCTTGCGCAGCCGCACGTCGAGTTCGCCGAGCGCCTGCCGGCCGTCGGCGACCGCGACGACCTGGTGACCGGCCCGGCGCAGCACGGTACCCATCGCGTACCGGCTCGCGGGCTCGTCGTCCACGACCAGCACGGTCGTGTCTGTCAGCTTGCCGTTGACGTCCATGCTCCCAGCCCCTGGACTGCACCGGTGGGGCAGGCCCGATGCCGGGCGGCCTGCCCCACCACGGTAAGGCCACTCTCACCTGGTCCGGGAGAACACCGCCACCGTGCGCCCCGGAACGGTGAACGTACCCGTTTCCCGCTCGTACGAAGCGGACTTGACGACGGAGTCCGCGCCCGACGCCTGCACCGGGTGCAGCCGGTAGCCGGTTCCGGCCAGGGTGCCCACCCGCTGCTCCTGCGACTCCGGGCTCGCGTTGAACACGACGACCAGGTCACCCAGTTCCATGGTGATCACCCCGGGCGTCTCGTCCTTGCCGGAGAGCGGGAAGGAGAGCTTCGACTGCACCTGCGCGGCCGTGCCCAGCGAGAACGTCTTGTCGGTCGTCCGGATCCGCAGCAGGTCCTGGTAGGCGGCCGAGGCCCCGTCGATCTGCGGGCACCCGACCTTCACCGAGGTCAGCAGCGGCTTGGCGTACGACCACTTGGACTGGTTGTCGGCGGCCGTCGGCAGCCCGCGGCCGAAGCCGTTGCCGTCGGCGCAGTTCCAGTGGATGGCGTTGAACCAGTCACCGCTGTCGAAGGAGTTGCGGTCCAGGGACTTGGAGCGCAGCAGGTCGGTGCCGGCCTGGGAGAGCGACGGCCCCTGGGAGAGGGCGGCCGTGGCCATCGCGAGGACCTGCATCCTGGCCCGGTCGGACGCGGAGGTGCCGGACGGCAGTTTGTACGTCAGCGCGTCGAACAGCGACTCGTTGTCGTGCGCGTCGACATAGGCGAGGGCGTCGCCGGGCGCGTCGGCGTATCCGGCGGGCGAGCCGTTGTAGTCGATCTCTGCTCCGGAGACCTCCTTGCCGTCGGTGTCGGTGAACCGGTACTTGGCGAGGTTGCCGGTCAGCCCGACCTTGATCAGGTCCTGGTAGTGCAGCAGCCGGGCCTTCTGCTCGGCCGGAGTGCCGTTGGCGGTGGAGGAGTTGGGGTCGGTGTAGAGGCCGGACGCGAAGCCCTGGATGCCGGGGTCGTCGTCGAAGGGGCTGCCGCCGCGTACGGCGTCCCGGGCGCGGTCGGAGAAGGTGGCGATGCCGGTGCCGGCCATGTTGGCCTGGGTGGCCTGGACGAAGCGGGCGTCGTCGGCGACCTCTCCGAAGTTCCAGCCCTCCCCGTACAGGATGATCTTCTTGCCGTCGACGCCGTCCTTCTTCGGGGTCAGCGCGTCCAGGGCCTTGCGGACCGCCAGGATGTTGGCCTTCGGGTGGTGGCCCATCAGGTCGAAGCGGAACCCGTCGACCTTGTACTCCTTCGCCCAGGTGACGATCGAGTCCACCACCAGCTTGCCCATCATGGCGTTCTCGGGCGCGGTGTTGGCGCAGCAGGTGCTGTTGGCGACGCTGCCGTCGGCGAGCAGCCGCTGGTAGTAGCCGGGGACGATCCGGTCGAGGACGCTGGTGTCCGCCTGGCCGCCGGCCGCCGTGTGGTTGTAGACGACGTCCATGACGACCCGCAGCCCGTCGCCGTTGAGCGACTTGACCATCTTCCGGAACTGGACGGTACGCGCGGTGCCGTCCGGGTCGGTGGCGTACGACCCCTCGGGGACCGTGAAGTGGTACGGGTCGTAACCCCAGTTGTAGGCGTCCTTCGCGGCGACCGCCGAGACGCACTCCTGCTGCTTCTCCGAGTCGGCCGCGTAGGAGGCCAGGTCGCAGCCGGTGCTCGCCTGGTCGGCCTTCTTCTCGGGCACGGTGGCGAAGTCGAAGGCCGGGAGCAGGTGGACGTACGAGGTACCGGACTTCGCGAGGGACTTGAGGTGCTTGGAGCCGTCGCTGTTCTTGTCGGTGAAGGCGAGGTAGGTGCCCCGGTCCGCGGCCGGGACCGTGGAGTCGGCCACCGAGAAGTCGCGGACGTGCAGCTCCTGGATCTGGGCGTCCTTCATCGGTACGGCCTTGGGCTTGGTGTAGGTCGACCAGCCGCCCGGGGCAAGGGACTTGTCGTCCAGGTCGACGACGAGGCTGCGCTCGGAGTCGGCGGTGAGGGCGACCGAGTAGGGGTCGGTGACCTTGTTGGTGACGACCTTCCGGACGCTGGGCGCCCAGACCTTCACGACGTACCGGTAGGGCTTGTTCTTCCAGGACTCGGGGCCGGTGACGGACCAGACGCCGGTGGCGGGGGCGCGGTGCATGGCCACGGTGGAACCGTCGAGTTCGAGGGCGACGGACTGCGCGGTCGGGGCCCAGACGGCGAGGGTCGGCTTTCCGTGGTGGAAGACCGGGCCGAGGTCCGCCGTCCTGGCCTTGGCGTACACGTCGTCGAGCACGCCCGCGATCTGCACGCCGGTCGCGGCCAGCACCGCCCCTCCCCCAGAGCCGAAAGCCTGGGAGGTGCCCCCAGCGGCCCGCTGGGAGGCGACGAGCTGTCCGCCGAGCGCCTCGCGCACCCGGTCCCGGTCGCGCGGGTCGACCGACCAGGCCGTGTAGTCCTTCAGGTACGGGAACTCGGCCTTCTGGGCGTCGGTGAGGGTGGTCTTCGTCAGCCGCAGCCACCGCTCGTCGTCGCTCGTCAGCGTCCCGTCCTTGACGGCGATCGAACCGTCGTGGGAGTAGACCAGCTGAGTGGAGACCGCGCCGTCGGCGCCGTCCCAGGCGACCGTGTTCCGGTCGATCCAGACCGCCTTGGAGGTGGACAGGTCGAGCGCGGCCGCGCTGCCTGCGGGCTGCGGGAGCAGGTGCTTCTCCTGGCCGTTCAGCAGCCACACCTCGTAGCCGTCGGACTTGAGGTCGAGGGACTGGTCGGCGGTGAGGTCCTTCTCGTCGCCGTTGTGGATGATGTAGCTGAGGCTGGTGGCACCGTCGGTGAGCGGTACCTCGAAGACCGCGCCATAGGCGTCGGTCTTCACCGGCTTCAGGGGGTTCGACCAGTCGGTGGGGTTCGCGGCGCCCGTCCAGACGTGCAGTCCCCAGCCGTCGTAGTTCCCTCCCCCAGAGCCTTCGGCCTGGGAGGTGCCCCCAGCGCGGTGGTAGTGGATGACCGCCTTGGTGGTGTCCTGGGCGGGATAGTCGGCGGTCGGTCTCTCGGTGAGTACGTCCGTCTTGCCCTGCTCGACCCAGACCTCGCCCGTCTTGGTGACGTCGATGGAGCGGTCGGCGGAGACGTCCTTGTCGCCGTCCTTGTCGACGACGAGGAAGCCGATGTTCGTGGCGCCGGGCTTCAGCTTGACGTAGGCGAAGGCGCCGTACGCGTCACGGCCGGTGAAGGGGTGGCCGGCGGGCCAGGTGGTCGCCTCGCCGTCGGCGAGGTCGCCCCAGGCGTACAGGCCCCAGTTGTCGTAGTCGCCGTCGGTGCGCTTGTAGTGGACGACCGCGTAGTCACGGGAGGAGGCGGTGGGGACCTCGGCGGCGGGCGGGGTGCCGCTGGTGCTCGCGGCCAGGGCACCGGAGGTGCGCCCGGCGGAGTCGACGACGACGGCCTTGTAGCGCAGGGCGGTACCGGCCGGGACGTCCTTGGCGAGGGTCTGGGTGACCTTGTAGGGGGCGTGGTCGGCGGAGCCGAGGGTGGTCCACCTGCCGTTGCCGACCTGGGCGGCGAAGACGACGCGGTTCAGCTGCCCGCCGGTGACGTTCGCGGTGAGGTCGACGGTGCCGGTGGCGCCGGTGGCCGGGGCGGTGAGGGTCAGGACGGGTGCGGTCGTGGGCTTGGCGAGGGGGCCGGTGGCCTTGTACACGACGGCGGATCCGGCCGGGACGGTGACGGTGAGCCGCGAGGAGCCGTCGGACGTGACGGTGCCGTCCGTGCCGTAGAGCGCGCGGTAGCCCATGCCGGCGGAGCCGGTGGCGAAGTTCGCGGTCTGTGCCGTGCCGGCGTTGTTGAAGGCGACCACGTACTCCTGGCCGGTCCGGGCGTCCGTCCGGGTGAACGCGTAGATGCCGGCGCCGTCGGCCGCGTAGCGCTCGGTCTGGACGCCGTCGGCGAGGGCGGGGTCGGCTGCGCGCAGCTTGGAGAGAGCACTGATCTGCTTGTAGAGCGGCGCACTGGTGTCGTAGGAGTCGTCGGCGGCGGTGCGGTCGGTGCCGATCTCGTCGTCGTCCAGGTAGTCGGCGACCTTCGACGCGAACATCGTCTGCCGGGCGTCCTTGTCCCCGCCGGACCCGGTGAAGCCCTGCTCGTCGCCGTAGTAGACGACCGGGTTGCCCCGGCTGAGGAACATCACCTCGTTGGCGAGCCTGTCCTTGGCCAGCAGTTCGGCGTCCGTCGCCTTCGGGTTGTCCTGCTCCAGGAAGTACCCGATCCGGCCCATGTCGTGGTTGCCGAGGAAGGTGACCTGCTCGTAGGCGTTCGCCTTGTCGGTCGTGTACTTGTAGTCGTCGCCGAAGACGCTCGACAGCTTCTGTGCGCTGCCGCCCTGGGAGGCGTAGGAGCGGGCCGCGTCCTGGAAGGGGAAGTCGAGGGTCGCGTCGAGGCGACCCTGGGTGACGTACGGGGAGGTGACGGACGTGTCGGCGGAGTACGTCTCGCCGAACATGAAGAAGTTCTTACGGCCGTGCCGGGCCGCGTACTTGTCCAGCGCGGTCGCCCACTGGGTCCAGAACTCCATGTTCACGTTCTTGACGGTGTCGATCCGGAAGCCGTCGATGGCGAAGTCCTTCACCCACCGCTCGTAGATCTTCTCCATGCCGCTGACGACCTCGGGCCGCTCGGTCCACAGGTCGTCCAGGCCGGAGAAGTCGCCGTAGGTCGCGGACTCGCCGGCGAACGTCGAGTCGCCCCGGTTGTGGTACATCGTCGGGTCGTTGAGCCACGACGGCACCTTGCTGTCGCTCGTCACCGTCGGCGTGCGCGGGAAGGAGGCGGTGTCCACCGAGGGGAACTTCCTGCCGCCTGCCGCGTAGTCCGCGTCGTCGAAGGGCTGCCCGTCCTTGGTCAGGTAGGGGAAGGCACCTTTGGAGAGGTAGTCGTACGACTTCTCCTCATAGTCGACGACGTCGGCGGTGTGGTTCGTGATGACGTCGAAGAAGACCTTCATCCCCTTGGCGTGCGCCTTGGAGATGAGGGTCGCCAGGTCCTTGTTGGTCCCGAAGTGCGGGTCGACCTGGGTGAAGTCGGTGATCCAGTAACCGTGGTAGCCGGCCGAGGCGTTGCTCCCCGTCCCCTGTACGGGCTTGTTCTTGAAGATCGGCGCCATCCAGATGGCGGTGGTGCCGAGCCCCTTGATGTAGTCGAGCCGGTTGGTCAGCCCCTTGAGGTCGCCGCCCTGGTAGAAGCCCTTGTCGGTGGGGTCGTAACCGGTGCTGAGCCGGGATCCGGTCAGGCCGCCCTTGTCGTTGCTCGTGTCGCCGTTGGCGAAACGGTCCGGCATGACGAAGTAGAACTGCTCCCGGGTGTCGTCGTGCCGGGCGGGCGCGGCGGCGAGCTTCGCGTCGGAGGGCGGGGCGGGCGGGGCGGCGGCATGTGCGGCGAGGGGCTGCACGAGCGCGGCGGCGAGGGCGGCGACGGCGACGGCCGCGACCCGTCTGACATGTATCACCGGTGTGAACTCCTAGCGATAGCGGCTCTCTTGGGTCCGACCCCGCGCGACCGTACCGCTCACGAAAGCTTTACAGCAAGAGGCTTGAAACTCACAGCAAGAACTTTCACGAGGCGTATTGACGCGATGTCTCAACTGCCGCACGCTCACGGGTTGTTGAAACCTGCCCCTCTCGCTTCGGAGCCGCACATGACCAGACACCGACCCCCGGGTGCCTTCCGGCGCACGGCCGGCGCAGTCGCCGCGGGCGCCCTGGCGCTCGCGGGTGTGATCGCCCTGCCGGCCACCTCCGCGCAGGCCGACACCACCGCCAAGGGCGATGTGATCGCCAATCTCTGGGAATGGAACTGGAACTCGGTCGCGTCCGAGTGCACCGACATCCTCGGCCCGGCCGGTTACGGCGCGGTGCAGGTCGCCCCGCCCTCCGAGTCCCTCAAGCAGTCCAGCTACTACTGGTGGGACGTCTACCAGCCGTACTCGTACACCCTGAACAGCCGCTTCGGGACGGCGACACAGTTCGCGTCGATGATCTCCGCCTGCCACGCGGCAGGAGTGAAGGTCTACACGGACGCGGTCATCAACCACACGGCCGCACAGACCGGCACGGGCTACGACGGCACCACCCTCACCAACAAGTACGACACCCCGGACTGGGATCCGAGCGACTACCACACCTCCGCCGACTGCCCCACCTCCGACCTGACCATCCAGGACTACTCGAATCTCACCCAGGTCCAGAACTGCGAGCTGCTGGGCCTGCCCGACCTCAAGACCGGCGCCGACAACGTCCGTTCGGGCCTCGCGGCCTTCCTCAACAAGCAGATCGCGCTCGGCGTCGACGGCTTCCGGGTGGACTCGGCCAAGCACATCCCGGCCACCGACATGGCGGCCATCGTCGCCAAGCTGAACACCACGACGTCCGGCGCGGCGCCGTACGTCTTCGACGAGGTCTACCCGGGCTCCACCCCGCAGCCCAGCGACTACTACGGCTCCGGTGACGTCCTGGACTTCACCTACGCGAGCAAGATGAAGTCGGCGTTCCAGGGCAATGTCTCGGACCTGGCGTCGCTGTCCTCGTCCGGCATCCTGCCCGCCGCCAACTCCGTGTCCTTCGTGACCAACCACGACACCGAGCGCAACGGCCTGCACATGAGCTACAAGGACGGCGACAGCTACAAGCTCGCCAACCTCTTCGAGCTCGCCTACAAGTGGTCGACGCCGACGATCTACTCCAGCTGGCAGTGGACCCAGAGCGACCAGGCGCCGCCGAACTCCGCGGGCTTCGTCACCGACACCAACTGCTCCAGCGGCTGGAACTGCCTCGACCGCGACACCGCCGTCGTCGGCATGGTCGCCTGGCACAACGCGACCGGCAGCGCCGCCGTCTCCGACTGGTCGACCAAGTCGTCCTCCGTCATCGGCTTCGGCCGCAGCGGCGCCGGCTTCTTCGCCGTCAACAACGGCTCGTCGTCGGCCACCTACACCTTCGCGACGGGCATGGCCGACGGCACGTACTCCGACGTCATCGACGGCGGCGCCACCACGGTCACCGTCTCCGGCGGCAACGCGAGCATCACGATCCCCGCGAAGGACGCCGTCGCCTTCTACAACTCCTCCTACACCTGCACGGTCGGCTGCGACGACGGCGGCAGCGGCGGTGGCTCCACCTCCACGGTGACCGCGACCTTCAACGAGTACGCGTCCACCACGACCGGCACCAACGTCTACGTCGTCGGCTCCGTCGACGCCCTGGGCTCCTGGGACACCTCGAAGGCGATCCAGCTCTCGTCCACCGGATACCCGGTCTGGTCGGGCGCGGTGAACGTGCCGATCAACACGTCCTTCACGTACAAATACATAAAGAAGGACAGTTCGGGCAACGTGACCTGGGAGTCCAACGCCAACAGGTCGGCCACGAGCGCAACTTCGGCGGTCTCCCTCAACAACTCCTGGAACGTGGCGAACGCCGACGCCACCGACGTGACCTTCAACGAGTACGCCACGACCGACTGGGGCACCAACGTCTACGTCGTCGGCTCCATCGCCTCCCTCGGCTCCTGGAACACCGGCGACGCGATCCCGCTGTCGTCGGAGTCGTACCCGACGTGGAGCAGGCTGGCGATCGTCCCGAAGAGCACCGCCTTCACCTACAAGTACATAAAGAAGGACAGCTCAGGGACCGTGACGTGGGAGTCGGGCACCAACCGCTCCTACACGACGGGGACCTCCTCCGGCTACACGACGAGCGACACCTGGAAGTAGGCCCGGAAAGATTCCGCGGCCCGGCGCGAACAAATCCGCGGTGTCGTGCATCGAACCTCGTGTACAGCACCAGAGGACGGCACGGGGCGCACACCGCGCCCCGTGCCGCAGGACACGAGTGGAGCGCCGTCGCCGTGAACGAAGACCTGAACACCTACAGCACCGACACCTCCGGCACCTCCGACCTGGGTGCCGCCGAGTCCGCGGGCAGGCACCGCGCACGTCGTGGGTTCAGCCGCGCCAAGGTCGCCGGGGCCGCGGCCGCCCTGGCCGGTCTGGGCCTGGTCTGGGCGGGCACCGCCAATGCCGCGACGCCGAGCGCCGCCAGGGCGACGCCGACCTGCTCCGCCGCCGCGCTCAAGGCCACCTTCGGCCGGCAGCTCGCCGGTGGCATGAACCACGAGGGTGTCGTCATCACGCTGCGCAACCTCAGCGGAAAGACCTGTGCGCTGCGCGGCTACCCCGGCCTGGGCCTGGAGAACTCCGCGCACAAGGCGATCAAGACCCACACGCACTGGGGCAACACCTGGTACGCCAAGGACCCGGGCAAGAAGACCATCGTCCTCAAGGACGGCCAGAGCGCCGAGGCCGTCGTCGCCTGGACTCACGCCAACACCGGCACCTCGGGTGCGGTGCACGCCTCCTACCTGGAGATCACGCCGCCCGCCTCGACCAAGCACAAGACGCTGGCGTTCCACCAGTGGGTCGACCACGCCGACCTCTCCGTCACCGCGCTGGCCAGGCACATCAACGTCAGCGACTGAGACGCCGGGGCCGGGCAGTCTGCCGACTGCGGCGCCGTCGTGGCTGGTCGCGCAGTTCCCCGCGCCCCTTCGGGGCGCTCCGCTCAAGCCCGCGCCCCGCCGTCCACGCGCAGTACCGTGCCCGTCACATAGGAAGCACGGTCGCTGAGCAGCCAGGCGGCGGCCTCGGCGATCTCCTCGGGGTCGGCCGTGCGGCCCAGCGGGGTCGTGGACCTCATGCGGTCGATGACGCCGGGAGTGGCCTCCTCCCAGGCGCGGACCATCTCGGTGAGCGTGCCGCCGGGGGCGATGGCGTTGACGCGGATGCCCTCGGGGCCGTAGGTGACGGCGGCCGACTCGGTGAGGCTGTTGACCGCGCGTTTCAGGGCGCCGTAGACCGGCAGGACGGGGTTGGCGCCCAGGCTGCCGACGGACGAGTTGTTGACGACGGCACCGGTGCCGGCGGTGGCCCGGATGGCGTGGACCTCTGCGGTCATGGCGAGCCAGACGCTCTTGAGGTTGACGTCGGTGATGTGGTCGAAGTCGGCCTCGGGGAGTTCGTCCATGGGGCCGGGGTGCTGGATCGTGGCACCGTTGTTGAAGGCGATGTCCAGGCGGCCGTAGACCTCCACCGTGCGGTCCACGGCCGCGCGGACGCTCGCCGCGTCGGCCAGGTCGCAGACCGTGTAGTCCGCGGTGCCACCGGCCGCGCGGACCTCCTCGGTCACCGTCTTGAGCTGGTCCTCCGTGCGGGCCGCCAGCAGGACCCGGGCGCCCTCGCGGGCGAAGAGCCGGGCAGCCGCCGCGCCGATCCCGCGCCCGGCTCCGCTGATGAAGGCCACCTTGCCGGCCAGAAGGCCTGTGTTCACTGTGTTGTCCATGGCTTCGAGCCTGCGGCCGGGCGCGGGGTCCATCCAGGCACCGGCGGTACCTGGATGGGGTCGGGCGCCCGGCGCACACTGGAGGGGTGGACAGGCAAGAACTCGCGGCTTTCCTGCGCAGCCGACGTGAGCGGATCTCCCCCGCCGAGGTCGGGCTGCCGCACGGTCCGCGCCGCCGGACGCCGGGGCTGCGGCGCGAGGAGGTGGCGCAGCTGGCGTTCATCTCGACGGAGTACTACACGAGGCTGGAGCAGGCCCGGGGGCCGCGGCCGTCGCGTGAGGTGCTGGGCGGGCTGGCGCGGGCGCTGCGGCTGTCCGACGCCGAGCGCGGGCATCTCCACCATCTCGCCGGAGCGCCGCCGGGCCCGCCGCCCGGGCCCTCCCGCGAGGTACGGCAGAGCCTGCTCGACCTGCTGCACCGGCTTCCGCAGGCCGCCGCCTTCGTGACCTCCGCGACCTTCGAGGTGCTGGCCTGGAACGATCTGGCGGCCGCCCTCATGGAGGACTTCTCCGCGCTGCCCCCGCGCGATCGCAACCTGATGCGCCGCGCCTTCCTCACCCCGCGCCCGGCGGGCAGCAGGCTGTACGGGGTGTCGGACGTGGACGCCTTCGCCCGGCTCTCGGCGCAGCGCCTGCGGGCCACGGCGGGCCGTCACCCCGACTCACCCGAGGTGACCGGCCTGGTGGCCGAACTCCTCGCCGGGAGCGAGGAGTTCAGGCGGATCTGGGAGTCGCACGACGTGTCCGCCGAGCCCACCCTGGTCAAGACCTTCCGGCATCCGGTGGTGGGTCCGGTCACCGTCAACTGCGACGCCCTCGACATCACCGACCGGGACCAGCAGGTCGTGATCTACACCGCGACCCCGGGCTCACGGTCCGAGGAGGCGCTGCGACTGCTGTCGGTGATCGGCACCCAGCGGATGGCCCCTCAGCAGGTCGACTTCCCGGCGTAGATCGCGAGGGCGGTGTTCGAGGCCAGGGTGGCGGTGAACTGGCCGCTCGAGTTGACCGTCACCGACGTGTTCGCCTGCACGTTGCAGTACGTCCCGGCCGGCAGTGACGTCTGGTAGGTCCGGGTCAGGGAGCCGGACTCGTGGTTGATGGCGACATAGCCCTTCGCGCCGCGCCCGAAGGCGATCGCGTCGGCGCCGTCGTCCCACCAGTTCGTCATCGACTCGCCGCGCACCGCGTTGCGGAAGGCGACCATGCGGATGATCTCCGGCCAGGCGTGCTGGCACTTCCAGCCGTCCTGCCAACAGGCGTTGACGACACCGTTGTTGGGCGGCCCGGCGTCGGCGTCCGACCATTCGTAGCCGGAGTTGATGTCCGGGGCGCCGTAGGGGTAGGCGAGCATGAAGACGTTGGCCAGGGTGTAGTTGGCGCCGTCCTTGTAGTTGAGCGTGCTGCCGTTGCGCTCGGTGTCGTGGTTGTCGACGAAGACCCCGGCGACCGAGCTGCTCATGTACCCCCAGCCCTCGCCGTAGTTCTTCAGGTAGGCGAGGTTCTCGTCGTTGAAGACGCGCTTGAGGTCGTAGGCGTACCGGAACTCCTGGACGTCCCCGTTGCCGGTGTACTCGGTCGGCTGGACGGCCTCGCCGGCGCCGTAGATGACCTCCTGCTTCCAGTACACGGACGGGTTGGTCAGCCGGGTCTTGATGTTGGCGAGGTCCTCGGCCGGGATGTGTTTGGCCGCGTCGATGCGGAAGCCGTCGACACCGAGGCTGAGCAGGTCGTTCATGTAACCGGCGATCGCCGACCGGACGTACTCCTCCCCCGTGTCCAGGTCGGCCAGGCCGACGAGTTCGCAGTGCTGGACGTTCCAGCGGTCGGCGTAGTTGGAGACGAGCGAGGTGCAGTCGTCGAAGTCGTACGAGGAGTACAGGCCGGGGTAGTTGTACTTCGTGTACGACGAGCCGCCGGTGCCGGTGCCGCTGCCCGCCGACATGTGGTTGACGACGGTGTCGACGACCACCTTCACACCGGCCGTGTGGCAGGTGTTCACCATGTTCTGGAAGGAGGTGCGGTCACCGAGTCTGCCCGCGATCTTGTACGACACCGGCTGGTACGACGTCCACCACTGCGAGCCCTGTATGTGCTCGGCGGGCGGGGAGACCTGGACGTACCCGTAGCCCGCCGGGCCAAGGGTGTTGGTGCACTCCTTGGCGACCGAGCCGTAGTTCCACTCGAAGAGGACGGCGGTGACGTCCTTGGTGCCGGGCGGGGAGGCCGACGCGACGGACGGGGTCATGACAACGCTACAGGCGGCCAGCGCCAGTGCGGCGGAGAGGGTCTTACGTGCCATGTGGGGTTCCTTCGCCATTGAAGGCTCTTGCAGAAATGTTGCTGAAATCTTGCGGTTGCGCAGATGTTAAGGGCCCGCCACCCAGTTGGGTAGCGGGCCCTGTGAAGTTGCTGCAAGAAGTTACCGGGTGACGCCCCGTCAGGTGCCGTCAAGCGGTGATCAGGCGGTGGTCCACCACACGGTGCTGTCGGCCGGCAGCTTCGCCTCGCCGTCCGCCTCGGTCAGTTCACCGCTGGCGAGCAGCACCCTGCCGTACGCGGGAGTGGTGACGGACTCGCCGCTGGTGTTCGCGACGCACACGAACTCCCCGCGCCGGAAGGCGAGGACGCCCTCCGGGGCGCGCAGCCACTCCACCGCGTCGCCCGCGCCGAGGTCGGCCTGCGCACGGCGCACGCTCAGCGCGGAGCGGTACAGCTCCAGGGTGGAACCGGCCACCCCGGTCTGCGCCTCCACACTCAGCTCGCCCCAGCTCGCGGGCTGCGGCAGCCAGCTGCCCCCGGCCCCGAAGCCGTACGACGAGCCCTCCCGCGTCCACGGGATCGGCACCCGGCAGCCGTCGCGGAAGCCGTCCTGGCCGGCGCCGCGGAAGTACGCGGGGTCCTGGCGGACCTCGTCGGGCAGGTCGACGACGTCCGGGAGGCCCAGTTCCTCGCCCTGGTAGACGTACGCCGAGCCGGGCAGCGCGAGCATGAGGAGCGTGGCCGCCCGCGCCCTGCGCAGGCCCAGCTCCCGGTCTCCCGCCGTGCGGATCTGCGTCCCCAGTCCCGGCGGGTTGGCGAAGCGGGTGGCGTGCCGGGTGACGTCGTGGTTGGAGAGCACCCAGGTGGCGGGGGCGCCGACCGGGCGCATGGCCTCCAGGGTGCGGTCGATGACCTTGCGGAGCTCGGCGGCGTCCCACTCCGTGCTCAGGTACTGGAAGTTGAACGCCTGGTGGAGCTCGTCCGGGCGGACGTAGTTCGCGGTGCGCTCGACGGTCGGGGTCCAGGCCTCGGCGACGAAGATCCGCTCACCGGCGTACTCGTCAAGGACGTGCCGCCACTGCCGGTAGACCTCGTGGACGCCGTCCTGGTCGAAGAACGGCATGACATCGTTGCCCAGCAGCTTCAGCTGGTCGGCGCCGCCGAGGTCCGGCAGCCCCTCCGCCTTCACCAGGCCGTGGGCGACGTCGATACGGAAACCGTCCACGCCCATGTCCAGCCAGAACCGCAGGATGGAGCGGAACTCGTCGCCGACGGCGGGGTGTTCCCAGTTGAAGTCGGGCTGCTCCGGGGCGAAGAGGTGGAGGTACCACTCGCCGTCGGCCACCCGGGTCCACGCGGGCCCGCCGAAGATGGACTCCCAGTCGTTGGGCGGGAGTTCGCCGTTCTCGCCCTTGCCCGGGCGGAAGTGGTAGCGGTCGCGCGACGGCGAGCCCGGCCCCTCGGCCAGCGCCCGCTTGAACCACTCGTGCTGGTCGGAGGAGTGGTTGGGCACGAGGTCGACGATGATCCGCAGCCCCAGCCCGTGCGCGTCCCGGATCAGCGCGTCGGCGTCCAGCAGGTTGCCGAACATGGGGTCCACGGCCCGGTAGTCGGCGACGTCGTAGCCGGCGTCGGCCTGCGGGGAGGCGTAGAACGGGCTGAGCCACACGGCGTCGACACCGAGGTCGCGCAGGTACGGGAGTCTGGCACGCACGCCCTCCAGATCACCCATCCCGTCGCCGTTGCTGTCGGCGAAGCTGCGCGGATAGACCTGGTAGATCACCGCGTCCCG
This sequence comes from Streptomyces sp. NPDC058457, assembly GCF_042720695.1. Lineage (NCBI taxonomy): Bacteria > Bacillati > Actinomycetota > Actinomycetes > Kitasatosporales > Streptomycetaceae > Streptomyces > Streptomyces sp. NPDC058457. The sequence goes on from NZ_JBHXLU010000005.1 coordinate 45,242, forward strand.
CCACCAGTCGCGGCGACGGGCGACGGTGACGGTGGCGGGGGCCGGTGCGGCGGATTGCTGCTGGCTCATGGCGTCCTTGAGGCGTCGTAACAGGGTCATAGGGTCAGAGGTGAATACGGCGGTGGGGTGGTGACAAGGCGGCCGCGGTCACAGCGGGGTCGGATGGAGACCGCGGCCGCCAACCCGCGCGTTCGGGCGCGCGGGAGTCATGGCGCCCCAAAGGGGCGCGGGGAACTGCGCGACCAGCCACGACGGCGCCGCAGCCGAACGACGGCCCTCGTAGCTCGACCAACGGTCAGCCCTTCGTACCGCCCGCGGTGAGGCCGGTCACCAGATTCTTCTGCACGAGGTAGAAGAACACGGCCACCGGTATCGCGATCAGCACCGCCGTCGCGGTCATCAGGTTGCGCTGCGCATCGTGCTCACTGATGAAGCTCTGCAGACCGACGGCGAACGTGTACTTGTCGTCGCTGAGCATGAACGTGGAGGCGAAGGCGACCTCACCGAAAGCCGTGAGGAAGTTGTAGAACGCGGCGACCGCGAGGCCGGGCTTGGCCAGCGGCAGGATCAGCCGACCGAACGTGCCGAAGGGCGAGAGCCCGTCGACACGGCCGGCCTCGTCGATCTCGAAGGGGATGGTGTCGAAGTAGCCCTTGAGCAGCCACGCCGTGTACGGCACGACGGTGGTGCAGTAGACGAGGATCAGCCCGAGGTAGCTGTCGATGAGGCCGAGCCGCGACAGGATCTGGTACATCGGCACGATCAGCACGGCGATCGGGAACATCTGGGTGAGCAGCAGCAGCCACATGAACTTCCGGTAGCCGGGGAAGCGCATCCGGGAGACCGCGTAGCCGGTGGTGGAGGCGAGGATCAGGCCGATGACCGTGGTGCCGCCGACGACGATCATCGTCGTCCTGAACCAGTCCCAGAAGCCGGTGTGCTGGAGGACGAACGAGTAGTTGTCCAGCGACATCTTGTGCCAGATGCCGCTCGGGTGCAGGTAGTCGTCCTTGTCCGGGCCGAGGGACAGGAAGATCAGCCAGCCGACCGGGAAGAACGCGATCAGGCTCGCCACGGCGAGGACGCCGTGGATGACGGCGCTGCCCAGCGGGCCGCGCTCGTCCCTGCGGCGGACACGGCGGGTGGTCGTCATGGGGGCCTCCTCGGCGACCTGGGCGGAGGTCCGGACAGTGGTCGTACTCATGGGAACTCCTGTCTCAGATCGCGAGCTGCTGGTCGTTGCGGTTGAGCCAGCGGCGGTAGAAGGAGGTGAAGACGATCAGGATGGCCAGCAGCAGCATGCCGTAGGCGGCGGACTGGGCGAAGTCACGCGGCTGCTGTCCGAAGCCGAGGTAGTAGGCCCAGGTGACCAGGATCTGCGCGTCGGGGGCGGTGTCGCCGAAGAGCAGGAAGATGACGGCGAACTGGTTGAACGTCCAGATGATGCCGAGGAGTACGACGGTGGAGCTGACGGACCTGAGCCCCGGCAGGGTGACGTACCGGAAGCGCTGCCAGGCGCTCGCGCCGTCCATCTCGGCGGCCTCGTACAGCGTGCCGTCGATGGCCTGGAGGCCGCCGAGAAGCGAGAGCATCATGAACGGCACACCGCACCAGGTGTTGACGAGGATGGCCGCGGCCCGCTGCCAGAAGGTGTCCTCCAGCCAGGCGGGTTGCGGCAGATGGAGGAAGTGCAGGGTGCTGTTGATGATGCCGCCGTCGGCGAGCATGAACCGCCAGCCGAAGACAGTGACGAAGGTGGGCACGGCCCAGGGCAGGACGAGGACCATGCGGTAGAAGGTGCGGCCGCGGAACTTCTCGTTGAGGAGAAGGGCGAGGCCGAGGCCGATCGTGTAGTGCAGGGTGACGCAGAGCGCGGTCCAGACGATCGTCCAGAGGAAGTGGGACCAGAAGCGGTCGTAGGACGTCGGTCCGAACAGGATGTCCTTGTAGTTGTCCAGGCCGATGAACTTGTAGGTGGCGTCGATGTGGTTGACGCCGATGGTGCGGGCGGTGTTGAGGCTGTTGGCGTCCGTCAGCGTCAGGTAGAAGCCGTACACCAACGGGTAGACGACGAGCGCCCCGAGGACGACCGCCACGGGGGCGACCATCGCGTAGGCGTACCAGTACTTCTGGTAGCCGTTCTTCAGCCGCTGGCCCAGCCCGGGGCGGGGCGCGCGGTCACCGTGGCGTTTGCCGGTCGCGCGGTCGATGGCGACTGTCATGGTTCGACACCTTCTGGTCTTCCGGGATCGGGCTGGGCACAGGCCGGTGGCCGCCGGACCCCTCCCCCGTGTCCCAAGGGGGGAGATCCGACGGCCGTCGGCGGCTTACTTGCTGAAGTCGGGGACGAGCTTCTCGATCCCGAGTTCGGCGGTGCTCAGGCCCTTGTCCAGGGACTCCTTGCCGCCGGCGATCTTGGTCAGCTCGGTGCCGACCGGACCCCACAGGGAGGAGTACTCGGCGAGCGCCGGGCGCGGCTGGGCGGAGGAGAGGACGGCCTGGTAGCCGGCGATGCCCGGGTCGGCCTTGACCTCGGCGGTGTAGGCGTCGGAGCGGGTCGGCAGGGTGGAGTTCTTCAGGGCGATCTCCGTCTGGGTCTTCGCGGAGGTCATGAAGGCGACGAACTTCTCGGCCGCGGCCTGGTGGGCCTTGTCCGAGCCCGCGTAGACGGAGAGGTTGTGGCCGCCGGTCGGGGCGCCCGCCTTGCCGGTGGAGCCGGCCGGGACGGTGGCGATGCCGAGGTTGGACTTGTCGCTGAACGCGGAGCCCTTGTAGAAGTTGGTGATCTCCCAGGGGCCCTCGATGGTCATGGCGACCTTGCCGTTGACGAAGGCGTCCTGGCGGTGGGCGTAGGCGTCGGCGGTGACGTCCGCCTTGTGCAGGCCCTTGCCGGAGTAGAGGTCCAGCCAGGTCTGGTAGCCCTTCTTGGCCGCCGCCGAGGTGATGGTGATCTTCTTGGCGGAGGCGTCGACCATGTCGGTGCCCTCGCCGTAGAGGAAGGGCTGGGTGTAGTACGCGGCCTCGGGGCCCCAGTAGCCGGTGGTCCTGGCCTTGTCCTGGATCTTGGCGGCGTCGGCCTTCACCTCGTCCCAGCTGGTGGGAGCCGCGGTGATGCCGGCCTTCTTGAAGAGCGCCTTGTTGTATACGAGGGCGAGGGTGTCGGTGACCAGCGGGACGCCGTAGGTCTTGCCCTCGTACTGGGCCTGGGTGATCAGGCTGGACTGGAACTTGTCCTTGTCGGCGAGGGCGGCGGTGCCGTCCAGCGGCACGAAGTAGCCGGCCTTGGCGAAGGCGGGGGTCCAGCCGACCTCCGAGCGCAGCACGTCGGGGGCGCCCTTGCCGGACTGGGCGGCCGTGTCGAACTTGTTCTGCGCCTGGTCGAACTGGACGTCGACGTAGTTGACCTTGATGCCCTTGTTCGCGGCCTCGAACTCCTTGACCAGGGCCTTGTACGTCGGTGCCTCATTGGTGGCGTTGGAGGTGTCCCACCAGGTGATGGTGACCGGGCCGTCCGACTTGCTGTCGCTGCCGCTCCCGCCGCACGCCGTCGCCGTGAGGGCGAGGGACGCCACCAGTGCGGAGGCCGCTATGCCACGCCGCATGAGTTCTCCTTGAGGGTGAAAGCCCGTTTGGTGCTGCCGACGCGCCGTTGCCGTGGCCGGGCGTCAGGGAACGTAACAGCGATGTAAGCGACGCGAAAGACCTTGCAGAAAAAAAGTGCAAGAGACTGCGGACGTTATGCTGCCGTGACTCCCCGTCGATCGCCCCGAGACCCTTGTTGCACAGGGCTGAGCGGGGCATGTCCCGGTTGTGCAAGACTCTGCAAGCTCTTGCCATCCGTCTCCGGCACGGGAATCATCCTCTTGCGGGACCAGGAGCGCCGATCAGAACAGAGGGACCGCGATGACGATACGGCCGGTACAGTCCAGTGCCGTGACCACACGGCTTGCCGACATCGCAGCGCAGGCGGGGGTGAGCGAGGCGACGGTGAGCCGGGTTCTGAACGGGAAGCCGGGCGTCGCCGCCACCACCCGCCAGTCCGTGCTCGCCGCCCTGGACGTCCTCGGCTACGAGCGTCCGGTACGGCTGCGGCAGCGCAGCGAGGGCCTGGTGGGCCTGATCACGCCCGAGCTGGAGAACCCGATATTCCCGGCCCTGGCGCAGGTCATCGGGCAGGCGCTGACCCGGCAGGGCTACACCCCGGTGCTCGCCACCCAGACCCCCGGCGGGTCCACGGAGGACGAGCTGACCGAGATGCTGGTGGACCGCGGGGTCGCCGGGATCATCTACGTCTCCGGGCTGCACGCGGACACCACGGCCGACATGCAGCGCTACGAGCGGCTGCGGGCGCAGGGCGTGCCGTACGTCCTCGTGGACGGCTTCTCGCCGAAGGTGCAGGCGCCGTTCATCTCCCCCGACGACCGGGCCGCGATGACGCTGGCCGTCACCCACCTCGTCTCCCTGGGCCACACCCGGATCGGGCTCGCCCTCGGCCCGAAGCGCTTCGTCCCCGTGCAGCGCAAGATCGAGGGGTTCGTGCGGGCGATGCAGGACCAGTTGGGCCTCGGCGCGGAGACGATCGAGACGCAGCTCGTGCAGCACTCCCTCTACACCCTGGAGGGCGGCCAGGCGGCCACCACGGCGCTGATCGACCGCGGCTGCACGGCGATCGTGTGCGCCAGCGACATGATGGCCCTCGGCGCCATACGGGCCGTACGCCAGCGTGGCCTGGACGTTCCCCGGGACGTCTCGGTGGTCGGCTTCGACGACTCCCCGCTCATCGCCTTCACCGACCCGCCGCTCACCACCATCCGCAAGCCGGTCCCGGCGATGGGCCAGGCCGCGGTGCGCACCCTGCTGGAGGAGATCGGCGGCACCCCGGCCCCGCACAGCGAGTTCGTTTTCATGCCGGAGTTGGTGGTACGCGGTTCCACGGCGGCAGTACCTGGGAAGTAGTCGCCCCGCCGTAGAACATGCACGGTGAACCCGACCTTGGGATGATCTGCCGTAGACGTCTTTTCTGGCAGACTCTGTGCCTATGAGTGACTCGACCGTGACAGAGCCGGAAGGTCGCGCACAACAGACCCTTCCGCGGACCGTCACGGGCGAGGGCGACCAGCGGTTCCTGCACCGGCTGCGCACGCCGCGCCGGCCCCGGCTCTGGTTCGAGATCCTGCTGATCGCGGTGAGTTACTGGACCTACTCGCTGATCCGCAACGCGGTCCCGGAGCAGAAGACGCAGGCGCTGCGCAACGCCGACTGGATCTGGCGGGCCGAGCACCATCTGGGGATCGCCGTCGAGGAGTCGGTCAACCACGCCGTGAACTCGGTGGCTTGGCTGATCGTCGGCATGAACTACTACTACGCGACGCTGCACTTCGTGGTGACGCTGGGGGTGCTGGTGTGGCTCTACCGCAGCCATCCCGGCCGCTACGCCGCGGCCCGCCTCGCCCTCTTCGCGACCACGGGGGTGGCCCTTGTCGGCTACTACCTGTTCCCGCTCGCCCCGCCCCGCCTGATGAACGGCGGCGACTTCGTCGACACGGTGACGGTCCACCACACCTGGGGCTCGATGGCCTCCGGCGACCTCAAACACATGTCCAACCAGTACGCCGCGATGCCCTCCATGCACATCGGCTGGTCCCTGTGGTGCGGCCTGACGGTCTTCGCCCTGGCCTCGGTGCCCTGGGTCCGGCTCCTCGGCCTCCTCTACCCCACGGCCACCCTCCTCGTCATCGTCGCCACGGCCAACCACTTCTGGCTGGACGCGGTGGGCGGAGCCCTGTGCCTGGCCTTCGGCTTCGCGGTGGCCCGCCTGTGGTACGGGGCCCTGCCGTACGCCCTGCCCCGGCAGCCGACGGGGGCGACTCTGCTGCGGAGCCCTGCGACCGGCTGAGGCGGGGGCCTGCGACCGACTGAGGCGGAGCCTGCGGCCGGCTGGGGCGGGCTTCGGTCCGGAACGACGGCCGGTTCGGCACCGCCGACCACCGCCGCGGTGGCTGAGCGCCGTCGCGGCGGGGGAAGGAGGGCCGACGGCTGGTCTGAACCGCCGGTTCAAGAACGACGGGGCTCACCACATCTGTCGGCCGAGATCGTCTGTCCGCCGAGATCGTCTGTCGGCCCAGATCATCTGCCGGCCCAGATCATCTGCCGGCCCCCTTCAACTGCCGGCCCCCTTCAACCGCCGCCACGGCGCTCAGCCACGGCGGTGGGACCCGGCGGTGCCGAACCGGCCTCGGCCCGCCGACGCCTCACTTTCCCCGGTGCACCACGTACCCCCCGGTCACCGTCAGCCGTACCGGTGCCTCTGCCAGTTCGTCCGCCGGGGACTCGACGGGGTCCAGGGCGAACGCCGTCAGATCGGCGCGGTAGCCCACCGCGATGCGGCCTGCGACGGCCGCCTCGCCCGCCGCCCGCGCCGCATGGCTCGTGCAGCCCTCCAGGGCCTCCAGGGCGGTCAGGCCCGGGCCCGTCGACGCGGCGCCGCGCGGTGCGCGGGCCGTCGCGAGGACGGACCGTACGTCGTAGTGGGCGATCGGCCAGTCCGAGCCGAGGGCTACCGTCGCCCCCGCGTCGCGCAGGTCCCGCAGCCGCCAGGCGTGTCCGGCGCGGTCGGCGCCCAGGCGGCGCGACCACTCGTCCGTGCCGTCGGCCCGCGTGTACCCCGTGTGCGGCGGCTGCATCGACGCGGCCACCCCCAGCTCCGCGAACCGAGGCAGCAGCGCGTCCGGTGCCGTCTCGATGTGCTCGACGCGGTGCCGGCCGGCCGCGCCGGGCCCCAGCCCCGCCACCACGTCCAGGACGTGCCGTACCGCGGCGTCCCCGATCGCGTGCGTGGCCGTGCGCACCCCGGCCGCGTGCAGCTGCCGTACGGCGACCGTGTACGCCTCGGGGTCCGGCCAGAACGCCTCCGTGCCCTGCCCGTGGCAGTCCGCGTGCTCCAGCCAGGCGGTGCCGCCCTCCACGGTCCCGTCCATGAAGAACTTGACCCCGTCGACCACCCAGTGCCGCCCGCCCCGCCCCTGCGCCGCGACCAGCTCCCGCAGACCGGCCTCGGTCACGCCCGGCATGCACCAGGGCGCGAAGCGCAGCCGCAGCGGCAGCACGGTCTCCTCGGCCACCGCCCCGACCAGCTCCGCGTCCCCCGCGTCCATGACGTGCGCCCCGGTAAGCCCGGTGGCCGCCATCGCGGCGAGCAGTTCGACCAGCCGGGCCCGGCGGGCCGCGTACGAGGGGCGTGGCATCGCCCGCTCGACCAGTTGCATCGCCGCGTGCTCCACGAGGTGCCCGGTGGGGCGGCCCTCGGCATCGCAGACGACCTGCGCCCGCTGGGAGAACTCCCGTGGCCCGGTGACTCCGGCCGCGGCCAGCGCCGCGCCGTCGGCGAGGGCGGAGTGGCCGTCGTAGAGCCGGAGGAAGGCGGGCGCGCCGCCGAGTACGTCCTCGACGAGCGCGCGGTCGACGGGCCGGCCCTCGAACGCGTTGTGGTCGAGGCCGAACCCGATCACCCAGCCCTCGGTCCGGTCGGCCCCGGTCAGCGCGGCCCGCAGGCCCGCCAGGTCGCGGACGCCCGACAGGTCGGTCCCGGTCGCCATGTCCAGGCCCCACACCGGGTGGCTGTGCGCGTCCACCAGGCCGGGCACCAGGTGCGCGCCGTCCAGCGCCACGACCTCGGTGCCGGGCCCCCGCCAGTCGCGTACGTCCCGCTCGTCGCCGACGGCGGCGATCACCCCGTCGCGCACGGCGACGGCGGTGGCGTACGGCCGGGCGGGGTCGAGGGTGCGGACCTCGGCGCCGGTCAGGATCAGGTCGGTGCTGGCGGTCATGATGCGGTGAACTCCCTTGTTCGGTATGGCTATTCGGCTGGCTCGGACGCGAAGTCCGCGTACACCGCGGGCCGTTCGCGGCGCAGCCACCACGCAAGGCCCAGGCCCGCGACGAAGACGGCCGGGGCGATGACGATCAGCAGGGTGTTCACCGTGCTGGACGCCCCGGTGAACAGGTCGATGTGGGTGATGACGAGCCCTATCGCGGTGGCGAGCAGGACGGCGGCGACGGTCGGGGCGACCACGGTGCGCAGGGTTCCCTCCTCGTGCCGTACCCGCCGGAAGTAGCAGGGCACCGCGATCGCGGCGAGCAGCTGGAGCGCGAACAGGCCGATCATTCCCGGGGTGTTGACCCACAGCAGCAGCTGGTTGTACGGGTCCGCGCCCGCGGCCCAGAAGGCGAGCACGACCGCCAGGCCGAGGACGGTCTGCGCGAGACCGGCCAGGTACGGGGAGCGGTGGCGCGGGTGGATCGTGCCAAGGGACCTGGGCAGCACACCCTCCTCGGCGAGGGCGAGGGCGTAGCGGTTGATCGCGTTGTGGAAGGCGAGGAGCGAGGCGATGATGCTGGTCACGATGAAGATGTGCATCAGGTCGGCCGCCCAGCCGCCCACGTAGGTGGTGATGGCGGTGAAGAAGAGCCCGCCGGGGTCCTTGGCGGCGGCCGCGATGACGTCCTGGTTGCCGAAGGCCTGGATGATGATCCACACCATGAAGGCGTAGAAGAGGCCGAGGAACGCGACGGCCACGTAGGTGGCGCGCGGGACCGTGCGGTCGGGGTCGCGGGCCTCGCGGCGGTAGATGACGGTCGACTCGAAGCCGGTGAAGGCGGCGAAGGCGAAGGCCAGGACGACGGCCGTACCGGAGACGAACACGTGGTGCGGGGCGAAGGACGCGCCGGAAAGGCCGTGCGCGCCGCCCTTCACCAGCACTCCGCCGGCGAGCAGCACGAGGATGCCGGTCTCGGCGACCAGCAGCACGCCGAGCAGCTTGGCGCCGAACTCGATGGAGCGGTAGCCGCCGTAGCCGATGAGGACGAGACCGGCGAGGGCGATCGGCAGCCAGGGGACGTCGGCGCCGAAGAGGGCCTTGGCGGTGTCCCGGCCGGCGCTGCCGAGCAGGCCGTAGACGCCGATCTCCATGCCGTTGTAGCCGATGAGGGCGAGCAGCGCCGCGCCGATGCCGACGGGACGGCCGAGGCCGCGGGTGATGTACGCGTAGAAGGCGCCGCCGCTCCGGACGTGCCGGCTCATGGTGGTGAAGCCGACGGCGAAGACGGCGAGGGTGATGCCGGCGATGAGGTAACCGGCGGGGGCGCCGATGCCGCCGAGCAGGACTGCAAGGGGGGCGACGCCGGCCATCACGGTGAGCGGGGCGGCGGCGGAGATGACGAAGAAGGCGATGTCGGCGGTGCCGAGCGAGCCGGAGCGGAGCGTGGCCACGGCGGGTGGCGTGCTCTCCTCGCGAGCGGTGACGGACATGGGGAGGGAGCCCTTCGAGCGCGACGGACGGGAGGGTTCCGGGCGTGCGGGATGACCGGCGCTACCAGGGCAGGAGCTGCCCCGGACCCGTAAATCTAAAGCCTTTCGGTTTTGGCAATGTAGCCTCCTCCTGGACATCCGGGAAGACCCGTTTCACACCTCCGGGGGAGAACACACGCATGGGACGGCCGCGCACCCCGCTCCTCGACCGGGAGCGGATCACCACGACCGCGCTGCAACTCGTGGACGAGCAGGGCGACTTCAGCGTCCCGCAGATCGCGAAGCGGCTCGGCACCCAGGCCGGTTCGCTGTATCACCATGTGGACGGCCGGGACGGCATCATCGAGCTGCTGCGCGAACGGGTCGCGGCCGCGATCGACCCCGCGACCCTGGGCCTGGCCCCCTGGGACACCGCCGTGGAGTCCTGGGCCCGCTCCTACCGGGCCGCGTTCGCCGCCCACCCGAGGGCGATCCCGCTCCTGATGACCTCACCGGTGCGGGCGCCCCGGGTCCTGGAGCAGTACGAGCGCGCGGTCACGGTGCTGCTGACGGCGGGCTTCGCCCCGGCGGACGTGATGCCCCTGCTGATCGCCCTGGAGAACCTGGTGCTCGGCTCGGCGCTGGACCTGGCGGCCCCGGAGACGATGTGGGAACTGACGGACCGGACCCCGACCCCGCACCTGGCCGAGGCCCTGGCGGCGGTGGGGGACGGCAGGGCGGACCGCGCGTTCGAGGTGGGCCTGGCGGGCCTCATGAACCACGCCCGGACCCTGCTCCAGCACTGACCCCCTGCTCCGGCAGACTCCGTGTATCGCGGGCGTATCGAAAAACGCGTACACCGCCGCAACGGCCCTCCGCGTCCCATGGAGGGCGTGAACCACGACGCAACCCTGACAGCACCTCCCCGCCGCGCGCGCCGGATCGTGCTCCCCGGCCTGGCGCTCCTCGGCACGGCGGGCGCCCTGTTCGTCGTACGGCGGCCGCTCATGATGTCCGCCCCGAGGTGCATGGCCGGGCAGTGGCACGGCTGCTTCGACACGTTCAACGGCGTGGTGCTCATGACGCTGGTGACGCTGCCCCTGGCCGCGCTGGTGGCATGGGCGCTGGCGCACCGTCGGCGTGCCGCCGGTGTCACGTCGGCGTGGCGGACGTCGCTGGCCGAGGTGGGCATGGTGCACGGGACGGTGCCGTTCGTGTGGCTGACCATGATGCCGGGCGGGGCAGCCGGCTCCGCCCCCGCCCGGGTGAGCCTCGTGCCGCTGCGGGACCTGGTCACGATGGGGGCGCTCGGGATCGTCGGCAACCTGCTGGTCTTCGCGTCGCTGGGGTTCTTCGCCCCGATGCGGTTCGCGGCGCTGGCGTCCACGCCGCGGATCCTGGCACTCGGGACAAGCTGCTCGGTCCTGGTGGAGACCGCACAGTACGTCCTGCGCCTCGACCGGGTGTCCTCGGTGGACGACGTCCTGGTCAACGCCACCGGCGCCCTGCTGGCCGGGCTGGCGTCGCGCCCCTGGTGGCGTACGACGGCACAGGCCCCGTCGGACCGGCCGCGCCGCGCGCTCCCGTCGACGGGCTGAGTCACATGCCGGCCCTATCGTGTGCTGCCTACGCTGGGGACACCGTGAACAGACGCCCGAACCTCAGCGCCCGGCTGAAGCTCACCCTCAGCTACGCCGCATTCCTCCTCGTCGCAGGCGTTCTCCTGCTGGCCGTGATGTGGGTGTTCGTGCTGCGCTGGCTGCCGAACGACGACGCCAGATCCATCCAGAGGAGGTTCGGCGCCGTGATCATCATCGGGCCCAAGCGCTCCGACCTGCTGAACGGCTTCGCCCCCGCCGCGGCCACGGCACTGGCCTTCCTCCTCGTCTTCGGCCTGCTGGGCGGCTGGATCCTCGCCGGCCGGATGCTCGCACCCCTCACCCGGATCGCGTCCGCGGCCCGGATGGCCTCGAACGGATCGCTCTCCCACCGGATCCGCATGAGAGGCCCCAGAGACGAGTTCCGTGAACTCGCCGACGTGTTCGACACCATGCTCGAACGGCTCGAATCCCACGTCGCCGAACAGCAACGGTTCGCCGCGAACGCCTCCCACGAGCTGCGCACCCCGCTGGCCGTCTCCCGGACACTCCTCGACGCCGCCCGCAACGACCCCACGCGGGACCAGGGCGAACTCATCGAACGCCTGCGCACCGTCAACACGCGGGCGATCGACCTGACCGAGGCCCTTCTGCTGCTCAGCCGGGCCGACGGCAGGAGCTTCACCCGCGAGCCCGTCGACCTCTCCCTCGTCGCCGAGGAAGCCGCCGAGACGCTGCTTCCCGTCGCCGAGAAGCGCCGGATCACGCTCGACGTCACCGGCGGGACAGCCCATGCCGTCGGCTCTACGACGCTGATCCTGCGGATGGTGACGAACCTCGTCCAGAACGCCGTCGTCCACAACCTCCCCGCCGGCGGCACCGTGACGGTCCACACCGAACGGCTGCACGACACGAGCGTGCTGCGGGTCGAGAACACGGGCCGTCCGCTCCCGCCGGAACTGGTGCCGGCCCTCACCGAACCCTTCCAGCGCGGAACGGAACGCGTCCGCACCGACGAGCACGCCGGCGTCGGCCTCGGGCTGGCCATCGTGCACAGCGTCGTCCGGGCGCACGACGGCACCCTCGATCTCGCGCCCCGCACCGGCGGCGGTCTCCTCGTCACCGTTCGGCTTCCCGCCCCCTGCGGAGCAGCCGCCAAGCCCCGTCAGGCCCCGTAGAAGAGCTCCTCCACGACCGCCCGGGCCCGCCGCGCCGTCCGCCGGTACGCGTCGAGCATGTCCCCGGCATGCCCGTCCCCGTACCCCAGGTACCGCCCGACCGCGGCCAGCTCCCGGCTCTCCGAGGGGAACGTGTCGCCGGCCCGGCCGCGCACCAGCATCACGGCGTTGCGCACCCGCGTGGCCAGCACCCATGCCTCGTCCAGTATCGCGGCCTCCTCGGTCCCCAGCAGCCCGGCCGCCTGTGCCGCGGCCAGCGCCTCCCGGGTCCGGGTGGTGCGCAGTCCCGGCTCGGCCCAGCCGTGCCGCAGTTGCAGCAGCTGCACGGTCCACTCGACGTCGGACAGCCCGCCCGGCCCCAGCTTGGTGTGCAGCTTCGGGTCGGCGCCGCGCGGCAGCCGCTCGGACTCCATCCGGGCCTTCAGCCGCCGGATCTCGCGCACCGCGTCCTCGCCCAGCCCCTCCGCCGGATACCGCAGCGGATCGACCAGCTCGATGAACCGGCGTCCCAGCTCCTCGTCCCCGGCGACCGGTTCGGCACGCAGCAGGGCCTGCGACTCCCACACCAGCGACCACCGGCGGTAGTACGCCTCGTAGGACTTGAGCGTGCGTACCAGCGGCCCGGACTTGCCCTCGGGGCGCAGGTCCGCGTCGATGAGCAACGGCGGGTCGGCGCTGGGGATCTGGAGCAGCCGGCGCATCTCGGCGACGACCTTGTTGGCCGCGTCGGCGGCCTCCCGTTCGGCCACGCCCTCCCGCGGCTCGTGCACGAACAGGACGTCGGCGTCGGAGCCGTAGCCCAGCTCGTGTCCCCCGAACCGGCCCATGCCGATCACGGTGAACCGGGTGGGCAGGGTGTCCCCCCAGCCGTCCCGGACCACCGCCCGCAGGGTCCCCGCCAGCGTCGCCGCCGTCAGGTCGGAGACCGCGCCGCCGACCCGGTCGACCAGGGCGCCCTGGTCGGCCTCGACGGGCTTGGTCTCGGTGCCGTAGGAGTCCACGATGTCTGCGGCGGCCGTGCGGAACAGCTCGCGGCGGCGCACGCCGCGTGCCGCCCGTACCCCGTCCTCGGCGTTGTCGGCACGGCCGACGGCGGCGAGGATCTCCGGCTCCAGCTGGGCCCGGCCGCGCGGCTCCAGGCCGCCCCCGTCGCCGTCGCCGAGCAGGGCAACGGCCTCCGGGGCGCGCATCAGCAGGTCGGGGGCGAGGCGGCCGGCGGACAGCACGCGGGCGAGGTTCTCGGCGGCGGCGCCCTCGTCGCGCAACAGCCTCAGGTACCAGGGGGTCTTGCCCAGCGCGTCGGAGACCTTGCGGAAGTTCAGCAGGCCCGCGTCCGGGTCGGCGGAGTCGGCGAACCAGCCCAGCAGGACGGGCAGCAGGGTGCGCTGGATGGCGGCCTTGCGGGTGACGCCGGAGGCGAGGGCCTCCAGGTGGCGCAGGGCGGCGGCGGGGTCGGCGTAGCCGAGGGCCACCAGGCGTTCCCGGGCCGCCTCGGCGCTCAGCCGGGCTTCGCCGGGGGCGAGTTGGGCGACGGCGTCGAGCAGCGGGCGGTAGAAGAGCTTCTCGTGCAGGCGCCGTACGACGCCGGTGTGCTGCTTCCACTCGCGGATCAGCTCGGTCACCGGGTCGGCGCGCAGGCCCAGCGAGCGGCCGAGGCGGCGCAGGTCGGCCTCGTCCTCGGGGACCAGGTGGGTGCGGCGCAGCCGGTAGAGCTGGATGCGGTGCTCCATGGAGCGCAGGAAGCGGTAGGCGTCGTCGAGCTGGACGGCGTCGGCGCGGCCCACGTAGCCGCCGGCGGCGAGCGCCTGGAGCGCGTCCAGGGTGGTGCCGGAGCGCAGGGTGAGGTCGGCGCGGCCGTGCACCAGCTGGAGGAGCTGCACGGCGAACTCGACGTCCCTGAGGCCCCCGGGGCCGAGCTTCAGCTCGCGGTCGATCTCGGCGACCGGGATGTTCTCCACCACGCGCCGGCGCATCTTCTGCACGTCGGCGACGAAGTTCTCGCGCTCGGCGGCCTTCCACACCAGGGGTTCGAGCGCGGCGACGTACTCCTGCCCGAGGTCGAGGTCGCCGGCGACCGGGCGGGCCTTGAGCAGGGCCTGGAACTCCCAGGTCTTGGCCCAGCGCTGGTAGTAGGCGAGGTGGCTGCTGAGGGTGCGGACGAGGGGGCCGTTGCGGCCCTCGGGACGGAGGTTGGCGTCGACGGGCCAGATCGACCCCTCCACCGTCGTCTCGGAGCAGATCCGCATCATGTGCGAGGCGAGCTTGGTGGCGGACCGCAGCGCCTTGCCCTCGTCAGCTCCGTCGGCGGCCTCGCCGACGAAGATCACGTCGACGTCGGAGACATAGTTCAGCTCGTGGCCGCCGCACTTGCCCATGGCGATGACCGCGAGCCGGCAGGCGGCGGCGTCCTCGGGCGCGGCGGCCTCGGCGAGGGCGAGGGCGGCGCGCAGGGTGGCGGTGGCCAGGTCGGCGAGTTCGGCGGCGGTCTGGGCGACGTCCGTCGTCCCGCACACGTCACGGGCCGCGATGGACAGCAGGCAGCGCCGGTAGGCGACACGGAGGGAGACCGGGTCGGCGGCCCCGGCGAGCCCGCGTTCGAACTCCGCGACGCCGGGATGCAGGTCGCGGGGCTCGTAGGTGACCAGGGCCTCCCAGTCGCGCGGGTGCCGGGCGAGGTGGTCGGCGAGGGCGGCGGAGGCGCCGAGGACGCCCAGCAGGCGGTCCCGCAGCGGTTTGGCCGCTATCAGGGTGTCGAGCAGCTCCCGGCGGGCGGTGGGGCCGGGCTGGGCCTCCAGGAGCCGTACCAGGCCGTGCAGGGCGAGGTCGGGGTCGGCGGTGGCGCCGAGCGCCTCGAGGAGTACCGGATCATCGCGTACGGCGGCCAGCTCGGCGCTGTCCAGCAGCCGCTCGGCCGCGGAGGCGTCGGTGAAGCCGTGCCGCAGCAGTCGCGTGAAGGTGCTGCTCCTGCGCCCCGGCGTCATCCGCGGCCTCCCTCCGGATCAAGGTCGTCTCCGCCCGAGCCTAACCGCAGACCCCGGCACGAGCGCCGACGAGTGCGCGGCGGGATCCTGGTCAATACCGGCACCACGAGGCCGTTCACCGGGTCCAGTAGTTCATCCGGTCTTCACCTGTCTGGCCGAGCGCGGTGGGAGCGGGGATTATTGGCGTGTGCATGCTCAGTCCGCACCGCCACCGATCCCTCCCTTCCCCCACCACCGGAGGTTGATGTGTCCGGCAGTTCCGCACCTTCTGCGATGCTGCGCCGCACCCGTACGGCGGTGGCGTCCGCCACCGCCTTCACCGCGGCCGCAGTCGGCCTGTGGACCGGGCTCGGCGGCACGTCCGCGCACGCCGCGAGTGCCGTACCGACCCCGGACCACGTGATCGTCGTGGTCTTCGAGAACCACGCCTACAGCCAGGTCATCGGCTCCTCCAGCGCCCCGTACATCAACTCGCTGGCGTCCGGCGGCGCCAACCTGACCCAGATGTACGCCGAGACCCACCCGAGCCAGCCCAACTACTTCGCCCTGTTCTCCGGCTCCACGCAGGGCATCACCGACGACAGCTGCTACACCGCGGGCTTCTCCTCGGCGGCGAACCTGGCCTCCGAGCAGCTCGCCGCCGGACGCACCTGGGCCAGCTACAACGAGACCCTGCCCAGCCAGGGCTCGACCACGTGCAGCAGCGGAAACTACGCGCGCAAGCACAACCCGTGGTTCGGCTTCAGCAACGTGCCGACGTCGACCGCAAAAACGTTCGCCCAGTTCCCCACCGACTACTCCACCCTCCCCCAGCTGTCCTTCGTGACCCCCAACCTGTGCAGCGACATGCACGACTGCTCGGTGTCCACCGGTGACACCTGGCTGAAGAACAACCTGGGCGCGTACGCGACCTGGGCGAAGACCCACAACAGCCTGCTCGTCGTCACCATGGACGAGGACAACCGCCTGGCCGGCAACCGCATCCCGACGGTCCTCTACGGCCAGCCGGTCACCGCGGGCTCCACCTCGGCCACCACGTACGACCACTACGACCTGCTGCGCACCCTGGAGGACGGCCAGGGCCTGAGCGCGCACGCGGGCAACGCGGCGTCCGCGTCCGACATCACCGGGATCTGGACGTCCTGACGTGTACGTAGCGGACAGCCGCGCGAGCACTCCGGCGACGGCGTCCGTGGAAGGTACCGCCCGGCCCGCGACGGCCGGGCGGTACCGCTCCACGATCGCGCCCACCGTCCTCGCCCTCGGCACGGTCAGCCTGGTCACGGACGTGTCCTCCGAGATGGTGACGGCGGTCCTCCCGCTGTACCTGGTGGCGGGCCTGGGCCTGTCCCCGCTGGGCTTCGGCCTCCTCGACGGCGTCTACAACGGCTTCTCGGCGGTCGTACGCCTGGCCGGCGGCCACCTGGCCGACCGCGGCGGCGGCCGCCACAAGTGGGTGGCCGGCGCGGGCTACGCCCTCTCGGCACTCTGCAAACCCCTGCTGCTGGTGGCGCATTCGTTGACGCCCATCGGCCTGATCCTGGCGGCGGACCGCACCGGCAAGGGCCTGCGCACGGCTCCCCGGGACGCCCTGATCTCGCTCTCCAGCACCCCGGAGACCCGGGGCCGCGCCTTCGGTGTGCACCGCGCCATGGACACGGCGGGCGCCCTGCTCGGCCCCCTTGCCGCGTTCCTCATCCTCCGGGCGACGGTGGACGGCTACGACGCGGTGTTCACGGTGAGCTTCTGCGTGGCGGTGCTGGGCGTGCTGGTCCTGGTCCTGTTCGTACCGGGCGGCGGCCGTGCCGGGACAGCCGCTTCCACCACCGCTTCCACCACCTCTCCCATCGCGCGCCCCACCCTGCGCGCGGCACTCGCCCTCCTGGCCGACCGCGACCTGCGCCGCCTCACCGTCTGCGCCCTCCTCCTGGGCCTCGCGACGGTGAGCGACTCCTTCGTCTACCTGCTGCTGCAACGCCGGCTCGGTGTCCCGGACCGCTGGTTCGCCCTCCTCCCCCTCGGCACGGCGGCCGCGTTCCTGCTCCTCGCCGTCCCCCTGGGCCGCCTCGCGGACCGCTGGGGCCGCTGGCGGGTCTTCCTGACCGGCCACGGAGCCCTGTTGCTCGCATACGCGCTGCTGCTGACGTCCTGGCACGGCACCGCCCTCCCCTACGCGGTGCTGGCCCTGCACGGCACGTTCTACGCGGCGACCGACGGTGTCCTGATGGCGGCCGCGTCGGACAGCGTCCCCGAGACGCTGCGCTCGTCGGGTCTGGCGCTGGTCCAGACGGGCCAGGCGGCGGCGCGTTTCGCCTGCTCACTGGGGTTCGGGGCGGCGTGGACGCTGTGGGGCGACCGTACGGCGCTGAGCGTGTCGGCGGTGGCCCTGGCGGTGTGCGCGGTGTACGCCCTCACCCTGCGCCCCTTCCGGAAGGCCACCGCATGACCGTCCGCTCCCGCCTCCTGATCCTTCTCTCGGCGCTCGCGGTCCTGGCGGCCGTCGCCCTGGCCTCCGTCCTGCACGCCTCGGCCCGGGCGGAGCGCCGCGACCACACCCGGGCGGGCGGCCCGAAGGTCAGCGCGGGGACGGTCACACTGACCACCCCCGGTCGCATGGTCTTCCGCAACATGGCGTGGGGCCCGCACCGGGACGAACTGAGCACGGTCCCCGCCTCCTCCCCCTCCGGCCCCCGCACCGCCTCCGGCGTGAAATGCCTCCGCTTCTACGCCGCCGCGGGCACCGGCGTCTGCCTCCAGGCCGTCCACGGGCCGGTCTCGGACACCTACCGTGCCCTGATCCTGGACGCGAACCTGCACACGAGGGCCCACTACGACGTCCCGGGCATCCCGTCCCGGGCGCGGGTCTCCCCCACCGGCCACTACGCGGCCTGGACGGCGTTCGTGGGCGGCGACTCGTACGCGGGCACGAACTTCTCGACCCGCACGGCGATAGCCGACACCCGCACTGGCACCCTGATCCCGTCCCTGGAGACGTTCCGGATCATCAGGGACGGCCGTCCCTACCAGGCCGCGGACGTCAACTTCTGGGGCGTGACGTTCGCCCCGGACGACCGCACGTTCTACGCGACGCTGGCGACGAAGGGCTCGACGTACCTGGTCCGGGGCGACCTGCACACCCACACGGTCACCACCCTCCACAGCAACGTCGAATGCCCCTCCCTCTCCCCCGACGGCACCCGCATCGCGTACAAGAAACGGGTGAAGGGCCTCCCCAAGGACGCCCCCTGGCGCCTGTACGTCCTGGACCTGAGGACGATGCGCGAGACGCCGCTGGCCGAGACCCGGAGCGTGGACGACCAGGCGGTCTGGAAGGACGCCCGCACGATCGTGTACGCGCTGCCGGGGGACTACGGCGCGGACCTGTACTCGGTCCCGGCGGACGGCACGGGGAAACCGCGACGCATCAGCGTCTCGGCGGTCTCCCCGGCCTATGTCCGCTGATCCGGACGGTCTCAGACCGTCTTCAGCGCCTTGAGCAGTTCGTTTCCGACGGGCACGCCGAAGCCGGTGTCCGCGTCGTACCCGGGCCGGACCTTGTAGCCCCGGCCAGGGAAGGGGAACGAGGCGTTGTCGTGGCCCTTGTCGATGTCCCGGCAGGCGTGCACGCCGAGCGGCTTGCCGTTGGTACCGGTGCCGTACAGCAGCGGGGTGAGGAACCGGTGCTGCTTGGCGGGGGGCAGCAGTTCGTAGACACGGGCGATGAGAGCGGCCCACAGCGGTGCCGAGGCGCTGGTGCCGCCGTTGGGGGCGGGGTGGCCCACGAAGACCAGGTCGTAGAAGGGCGGCCCCGCCAGCGCCGCGACGTCCGGGACCACCCGGCCGTCGATGGCATCCGGGTTGAGGGAGTCGACCCGGACGGTCTGCCAGTCCGGCCGGTCCCATACGACGCTGACGCCGCCGCCGGTCGCCCCGCCGCCCCCGTTGCGGTCGCCGGGCGAGACCCACCAGGACTGCTCCACGTCACCGCGGACGATCTTGGTGCCGCCCACGCCGAGCACATACGGACTGGACGCCGGGAAGTCCACATGGCACTGGTCGTCGCCCACCTGGTCGCCCGAACCGTCGTCGCCCGAGGAGACACAGATGGTGATGCCCTTGTGCGCGGCCGCGGCGAGGCGCTTGTTGATCTCGTGAATGCCCAGCAGTGACCAGTCGGGGTCGTCCTCGGCCAGACCGTAACTGATCGAGACCGCATCGGGGTTGGCGAGGATGACCTGGTCGAGGAGGTCGATCCAGCCCTTCTGGTCCCAGTCGGCGAAGAGGACCGAGATGTCCGCCTCGGGGGCCAGGCCGACGACGATCTGCACGTCCATCATGACCTCGCCGGCCACCTCGAACGCCATCTCCCGCTCCTGCCTGGGGAGCTGCCTGAGCTCGTCCAGGGTGCGCGGCGGGGTGTACCCGACGGGCACGATGTTCACGGTCGGCGGAGTCAGACCGTGGTTCCGGCAGAAGAGCTCGGTGTCCGCGTCGAAGTAGCATCCGTTGAACTCGAGGATGATGACCTTCTGGTGCCGGCCGGTGCCTTCGGGGAACTGGTACTGCTCCTCCAGGTCCTGCGGCGTGAGCGAGCCGTGGTCACCGTGTCCGGGAAACACCCTGCGCCGGGCCACCCGCCGCTTGTCCAGGCCGAAGACACCAGCGACGATGCCGTCGAGGTCGGCGGGGATCTCGATCTCGCCCTCCCGCCCTCGGAACACGCCCTGCCGCTCGCCGTGGTAGAGCTTCAGCTCGGTCCGGAAGGCGCGGTTTAGATCCTTCGCCTTCCCCGTCATCTCGATGCTGCCGACCTCAAGACGCTCGTCCGTCACCCTGAGGCCGTACCGGCCGAGAGACTCCTTCACCTTCTCCGCGTCCGCGCGGCGCTGCTCCGGGTCGTCGTTCTTTCCCGCGTCGCGCAGGGAGACGGTGACCGCGATCTCCTCGTTCGGATCGACGGGTTCCGCGATGCTCACGGACTTCGCGGGATGGGGCCGCTCGCTACCGGCGAGGCGCACGTGCTGGTCGGGCATGGGGGACCACCTTCTGTTGGGGGACAACAGCCAGGTGAATAAATGTGCGAGCTTTCACAATTTCACACACTATGTCCGACAGGATCATCAGGACGGCGGCACCCACGACGCCGGACGGGGTCGGCGCTCCAGGAGCACCGACCCCGTCCGCGGGACAAGCAGGCAGACCTACAGCACCGGCAGGTTCTTCCGCAGCTCGAAGGCGGTGACCTCGGAGCGGTACTCCTCCCACTCCTGGCGCTTGTTGCGCAGGAAGAAGTCGAAGACGTGTTCGCCGAGGGTGTCGGCGACCAGGTCGCTGTTCTCCATGAGGGTCAGGGCCTCGCCGAGGTTCTGCGGGAGGGGTTCGATGCCCATGGCGCGGCGCTCGGCGTTGGAGAGGGCCCAGACGTCGTCCTCGGCGCCCGGCGGGAGCTCGTAGCCCTCCTCGATGCCCTTGAGGCCGGCGGCCAGGAGGACGGCGTAGGCCAGGTACGGGTTGGCGCCGGAGTCGATGGAGCGGACCTCGACGCGGGCCGAGCCCGTCTTGCCGGGCTTGTACATCGGGACGCGGACCAGGGCGCTGCGGTTGTTGTGGCCCCAGCAGATGTACGACGGGGCCTCGCCGCCGGCGCCCGCCGTGCGCTCGGAGCCGCCCCAGATGCGCTTGTAGGAGTTCACCCACTGGTTGGTGACCGCCGCGATCTCGGCGGCGTGCTTCAGCAGGCCCGCGATGAAGGAGCGGCCGACCTTGGAGAGCTGGAACTCGGCGCCCGACTCGTAGAACGCGTTGCGGTCGCCCTCGAAGAGGGAGAGGTGGGTGTGCATGCCGGAGCCGGGGTGCTCGGAGAAGGGCTTCGGCATGAAGGTCGCCTGCACCCCCTGCTCCAGCGCCACCTGCTTCATGACCAGCCGGAACGTCATGATGTTGTCGGCCGTGGAGAGCGCGTCGGCGTAGCGCAGGTCGATCTCCTGCTGGCCGGGGGCGCCCTCGTGGTGGGAGAACTCGACCGAGATGCCCATCGACTCCAGCATGGTGATCGCCTGGCGGCGGAAGTCCATGCCGACGTTGGTCGGGGTGTGGTCGAAGTAGCCCGAGTTGTCGGCGGGGGTGGGACGAGAGCCGTCCAGCGGGCGGTCCTTCAGGAGGAAGAACTCGATCTCCGGGTGGGTGTAGAAGGTGAAGCCCAGGTCGGAGGTGCGGGCCAGGGCGCGCTTCAGCACGTACCGGGGGTCCGCGAAGGACGGGGAGCCGTCCGGCATGAGGATGTCGCAGAACATGCGGGCCGTGCCGGGGGTCTCCGCGCGCCACGGGAGGACCTGGAAGGTGGACGGGTCCGGCTTGGCGATCATGTCGGACTCGTATACCCGGGCGAAGCCCTCGATGGCGGAGCCGTCGAAGCCGATGCCCTCGTCGAAGGCCTGCTCAAGCTCGGCCGGGGCCACGGCGACGGACTTGAGGAAGCCCAGCACGTCCGTGAACCACAGGCGTACGAACCGGATGTCGCGCTCCTCCAAGGTCCGGAGCACGAACTCCTGCTGCTTGTCCATCTTCCGCTTCCCCATCCTTGCTGGTCAGGCCGCCTGTCTCCCTGTCCCGCAGGAGGCGGTCGGGCACCTGAGCATCACACCACAACAGCATTTCATGCGCGTTGCGCACCTTGATCGCCCGGGCGACCTCGGCCTGAACGGCTCTCGTACGGCAGATGTCCTGCCCTGTCGCCCATCTTGCCTGTTCGCGCCGACATCCGTAATGGCCGGTTCGGTTTCCCGGGCGCCGGTCAGGCGACGGACCCCATGGTGACGGACACCACGGGCCTTAAATTTGAATCTCAGATGCAAGTTTTAATAGCGTGCGGGACAACGAGCCGTTCGGCCGAGCCAGGCCGGGCCACGCAGAGCCACCAGGAGCCCCGATGCTGTCCGAGCCGTCCGCCGCCACCGTCCGCGCCACCCTGCCCGCCGTCGGCGCGGCGCTCGGCGAGATCACCGAGCGCTTCTACGCCCGCCTCTTCGCCGCCCACCCCGGCCTCCTGCGCGACCTCTTCAACCGCGGCAACCAGGCCGCCGGCACCCAGCGCCAGGCCCTGGCCGGCTCCGTCGCCGCGTTCGCCACCCACCTGCTGGACCACCCGGACCAGCGACCCGACGCCCTGCTGAGCCGCATCGCCCACAAGCACGCCTCCCTGGGCGTCACGCCCGAGCAGTACGAGGTCGTCCACGAGCACCTCTTCGCCGCCATCGCCGAGGTGCTCGGCGGGGCCGTCACCCCCGAGGTCGCGGCCGCCTGGGACGAGGTCTACTGGCTGATGGCGAACGCGCTCGTCGCGATCGAGAAGCGGCTGTACGAGGAGAGCGGGGGCCTGCGGGGGCTGCGGCCGTGGGAGGTCGTCGAGCGGGTCGTGGAGACCGCCGACGTGGTGACCTTCCGGGTGCGGCCGGCGGACGGCGGGGCGACGGTGCGCGGTTTCCGGGCCGGGCAGTACGTCTCCGTGGGCGTCACGCTCCCCGACGGCGCCCGCCAGATACGCCAGTACAGCCTCTCCGGCGCGCCGGGCGAGTCGGTCCGCCAGTTCAGCGTCAAGCGCGTGCACGGCGACGACGCGACGCCCGACGGCGAGGTCTCGAACCACCTGCACGCGCGCGTGCGCGAGGGTGACGTCCTCGAACTGTCGGAACCGTACGGCGACCTCGTCCTGGGCGACACCGCCGGCCGCCCCCTCCTGCTCGCCTCCGCCGGTATCGGCGTGACCCCGATGGTCGCGATGCTGGCCGCGCTCGCGGCCGACGGCCACCGCGCCCCGGTGACCGTCGTACACGGCGACCGCTCCCCCGCCGAGCACGCCCTGCGCGCCGACCAGGAGGCGTACGCGGCGAAGCTGCCGGACTGCGCCGTGCGCTTCTTCTACGAGCGGGACGCCGGCCCGGGCAGCCACACCGGCCTGGTGGATCTCGCCGGCATCGAAGCCGCGCCGGGCACGCGCGCGTACCTGTGCGGCCCGCTCCCCTTCATGCGCGCGGTACGCACCCAGCTGCTCGCCAAGGGTGTCTCACCGGCCGACATCCACTACGAGGTCTTCGGGCCCGACCTGTGGCTGGCGGCGGCTTGAGCTTCTCGGGCCGCTGCCGGGAGGGCCGGCCGCTCCCGGAGGGAGAGACCGGCCCCCGCGCCGGGCGGACGGGATCAGCTCAGGCCGAGGTCCGACAGCGCGGTCGTCCAGTCCGTGACGATCGCGTCCTGGGCGTCGCCGAGGGTGACGGTGCCCGCGCAGACGGCCTTCTTGAGCTTGTTCTCGACGGTGTCCTTGTTGGCGGCGGTCTTGGTGCCGTACTCCGGCTCGGGCCAGAGGTTGAGCTCACTCTTGGGGGCGCCGCCGAGTTCGAGGGGGACGAAGTGGTCCTCCTCGTAGTCCGAGGTGCTGGTGTCCGTGTAGCCGTACTCGACGATCTGCTTCTTCTTCAGCGCGGTCGTGTAGGAACTGGAGGGCCGGACGGTCGCGGTCCAGCCGGAGACGCAGATGGTGGAGTCGATGGTGGACTGGGTGACGTCCGGGTTGAAGTCGCCGGGCTGGCAGCTGGGGTCGGGGAGGGGGAGGTAGTCCTGGCTGCAGCTCTGCGCGTGTGCGGTGCCGGCGGCGACCGTGAGGCCGGCGGCGGCGAGGGCGAGGGAGGAGAGGGCGGTGACCAGGGAGCGGGATATTCGGGGCATGGGGGATCTCCCGGAGCGGTGCCCGGCAGGAATTCCGGGCGGTCGTGAGCATGACAGCACCGGGATCATCTATGCGGGTAGAGCCCTTTGTCGGTCGCGGAGATCCCTTTGTTGAATGTTTGAACACAGCGGGACTTACGGAGGGCAAGTCATGGCCCGCGCTTGGTTGTCGGCAAGCCGCCGCGTGGGCGCTACAGGCGCTGAACCGACCCCGGCCCCTTGGAAATACCGAGCAGCAGGGCCCCCGTCGGCTCCGCCACGATGTCCGCCACCGTCACCGGGTCCAGGGCCGCGAAGAAAGCCTCCTGGGCCCGGCGCAGGGCGCCCCGCAGGCGGCAGCCGGAGTTCAGCGGGCAGGGCGTCGCGCCCTCGCAGTCCACCACGTCGCCGTCGCCCTCGAAGGTGCGCACCAGTGCGCCCACCGAGGAGGTGCGGCCCTTCTCGGTCAGCGTGAGTCCACCGCCGCGGCCGCGCCGGGCGTCGACCAGCCCCAGGTGCTGCAGTTCGGCGACCACCTTCGCGGCGTGCGTGTACGGCACGTCCATGTCCGCCGCGACCTCACGGGTCGTGGGGCTGGACCCGCCCGCGACCGCGAGCCGCATCAGGAGGCGTAGAGCCAGATCGGTGGAGCGCAGCAGCCGCATACCGGCCAGCGTAGGTAATACGCATCCGTCATTCAAATTATCGGTTTCCTGTCGGATCGAGGGTCTTTCCAGGTCTTTCCTGTGCCCTCCCTACGACCGGCCACATCTCCCCCATTACGATCAGCGAGCCCCACCCTCCACGTCCCTTTCCCCCAAGAAGGACACGGCCCATGGCTACCGCCAAGAAGAGCAACAACGCAGCGCGCAAGGCACGCATAGAGGAGATGCGGCGTGCCGAGCAGGCGCGCGATCGGCGCAACCGGATCCTGGTGATCGGCGCGAGCGTCGTGGTCGTCGCCGGTCTGGTGGTCGGCGGAGTGGTGCTCGTCAACTCGCAGTCGGGCAAGAGCGACACCGCGAGCGACGGGAAGAAGGGCAGCTCCGGGGACTCGGGGCACTTCGTGACCGGCAGTGACGGTGTGCGGACCTGGACGGGCAAGCTCTCCCGCACCCACGTGACGGGGACCGTGGACTACCCGATGCACCCGCCGGTCGGCGGCAACCACAACCCGGTGTGGCTCAACTGCAACGGCAACGTCTACACCAAGGCCGTGAAGGACGAGAACGCCGTGCACGCCCTGGAGCACGGCGCGGTCTGGGTGACGTACACCGGCAAGGCGAAGAAGTCCGACGTGGACACGCTGGCGGCGAAGGTGAAGCAGACGCCGTACTCGCTGATGAGCCCGTACACGAACCAGACCTCGCCGATCGAGCTGTCGGCCTGGGGGCACCAGCTGAGCGTGACGAGCGCGGACGACCCGAAGGTCGGCAAGTTCTTCGAGACGTACGTACAGGGCAAGCAGACCCCGGAGCCGGGTGCCTCCTGCACCGGCGGGACGATGTGACGTGAAGAGGCACATCGGCTGGATCGCCGGGACCGCGGCGGCGGCGCTCGTCGCCGCCGGCGCGATCACCTACGCGGTCGCCGAGGACGGCGACGGCGGTGGCGGCGGGCTGAGCGTTCCGAGCGCGGACGGGGCGGACGCGGGGTTCGCGCGGGACATGGCGGTCCACCACCAGCAGGCCGTGGAGATGTCGTACATCGTCCGCGACCACACGAAGAACACGGAAGTGCGGCGGCTCGCCTACGACATCGCGCAGACGCAGGCCAACCAGCGGGGCATGCTGCTGGGCTGGCTGGACCTGTGGGACCTGCCGAAGGTGTCGGCGAAGCCGCCGATGTCCTGGATGGGCATGGGCGACATGCCCGAGCGCGGGGACGGTTCGCTGATGCCTGGCATGGCGACCGACACCGAGCTGAAGAAGCTGGGGACCCTGAACGGCAGGCAGGCGGAGATCTTCTACCTCCAGCTGATGACGGACCACCACAAGGGCGGCATCCACATGGCCGAGGGGTGCGTGGCCAAGTGCACCGTCGCGGTGGAGAAGAGCCTCGCCCAGGGCATGGTGGACGCGCAGCAGTCGGAGCTGACGGCGATGAAGCAGATGCTGAAGGAGCGGGGCGCCAAGCCGCGCGACTGACCGGCCGCGACCGACCGGCCGCGGCTGAACCGCCACGGCCGAACTGCCGTACAAGACGGGTGACTTGTCGACTTAACGGCACCGCAAGCTTTCAACAACAATCGCAACCGATCTGTAATGTTCTGCGCGCTGTCGAAAGTGGACCAAAAGCCCCTAATCAACGCCCACTTGGTACTTCCTTGGGTTTCCCATTCCCCTGGCATGAACAGTTCACCGAAAGAGTGACCCCCATCGCGTGATCCATTCACGGGCCGTTCCGCCGCTGGCCTCCTGGTGATCACGGACGACCGACCACTCCATGCGACGAACCGCATAGCAGGGGGCAGTATGAGATCCAACCGTGCCAAGGTGCGGGCCAGCGTGAGTTTGGCAGCGACACTGCCGATGATCGCCGGCGCGCTCGCGCTCGGCATACCCGCGGCGCACGCCGCGGACAGCCCGGCCCGTGACAGCCTGAAGGGCACCAAGCCCACCTGGGCCACGGCCAAGGCGGACAAGGGCGCCACTTCGAACAGCGCCACGGTCAAGGCCCGGGTCTACCTGGCCGGCCAGGACGCCAAGGGCCTCGCGGCCTACGCGAAGGCGGTGTCCGACCCCAGCTCGCCGCTCTACGGCAAGTACCTCAGCGCCAAGCAGGTGCAGGCCCGCTACGGCGCCACCAAGGCCCAGGTGAAGGCCGTCAAGTCCTGGCTGACCGCGGCCGGCCTGACGGTCACCGAGGTCACGCAGCACTACGTCGCCGTCACCGGCGACGTGTCCGCCGCCGAGAAGGCGTTCGGTACGCAGCTGCACAACTACGCCAAGGGCTCGAAGACCTACCGCGCCCCGGCGACGACGGCGAGCGTGCCGACCGCCGTCAGCGACGCCGTCCTGACCGTCACCGGCCTGGACAACGCGCCGCACAAGGCGACCCACGACGACACGCTGCCGCCCCCGGCCGGCGTGTTCAAGAACTCCGGTCCGTTCTCGTCGTACTACGGCTCGAACACCGCGACCACGCTGCCGGACGCGTACGGCACCAAGATCCCGTACGCCGTCCAGGGCTACACCGGCAAGCAGCTGCGGGCCGCCTACGGCGCCGGCCAGTACACCGGCAAGCACGTGCGCGTCGCGATCACCGACGCGTTCGCCTCGCCGACCATCGCCTACGACGCCGGCACCTACGCCAAGGCGCACGGCGACGCCTCGTGGAAGACGAGCCAGCTGCACCAGGTGCTGCCCTCGAACTACACGAACACCGCCGAGGACGAGTGCGACGCCTCCGGCTGGTACGGCGAGGAGACCCTCGACGTCGAGGCCGTGCACGCGGTCGCGCCGGACGCCGACGTCACCTACGTGGGCGCCGCGTCCTGCCAGGACAGCGACCTGCTGGACGCGCTCAGCAAGATCGTCGACAACCACCTCGCCGACATCGTCTCCAACTCGTGGGGCGACATCGAGGGCAACGAGACCCCGGACGTCCAGGCCGCCTACGACCAGGTCTTCCAGCTGGGCGCGGTGCAGGGCATCGGCTTCTACTTCTCCTCCGGTGACAACGGCGACGAGGTCGCCAACACCAAGGTGAAGCAGGTCGACACCCCGGCCAACTCCGCCTGGGTGACCGCGGTCGGCGGTACCTCCCTCGCCGTCGGCAAGGGCGACAAGTACCTGTGGGAGACCGGCTGGGGCACCGAGAAGGCCACGCTGTCGGCCGACGGCAAGAGCTGGACCAACTTCCCCGGCGCGTTCACCTCGGGCGCGGGCGGCGGCACCAGCAAGACGGTCGGCGAGCCGTACTACCAGAAGGGTGTCGTCCCGGACTCCCTCGCGAAGGCCAACAGCGCCACCGGCAACCGCGTGGTCCCGGACATCTCCGCGATCGCCGACCCCAACACCGGTTTCAAGGTCGGCCAGACGCAGACCCAGTCGGACGGCACCGAGGCGTACAGCGAGTACCGCATCGGCGGCACCTCGCTGGCCGCGCCGGTCATCGCGGCGGTCCAGGCCCTCGCCCAGGAGGCGCGCGGCGGCCAGGCGATCGGTTTCGCCAACCCGCTGATCTACTCCAGGTACGGGACGAAGGTCTACCACGACGTCACGGACAAGCCGACCGGCAAGGACCTCGCGGTCGCCCGCGTCGACTTCGCCAACGGCTACGACGACACGAACGGCCTGCTGACCTCGGTCCGCAGCCTCGGCAAGGACAGCTCGCTGGCCGCGGTCAAGGGCTACGACGACGTCACCGGCGTCGGCACCCCGGCGGCCGGCTACGTGGAGTCGTACCAGCCGAAGGCGCACCGGAAGCACTGATCCGCTGCGCGGCTCGGCCTAGGGGCGTGGGGTCTTCACAGACCTCACGCCCCTTTGCGCTGCGATCAGGCGGTCACGGCCGCACCCACCGCATGAGTCACCCTCTTACCTTGATCTCATGCGGATCACATGCAGGTCAGAGGGGTCTCAGACGGCGTCCCGAAAACGTGACCGGCATGAATTCGCATCCACAGCCCACAGCCCTGCGGGGGCTCGCCAAGGTACCGGAAGCCACCGCGCTGTTCTGGGTGACCAAGCTGCTCACCACCGGCTTCGGTGAGGCGGGCGGCGACTGGTTCTCCGGCGTCTTCCGCAGCGCGGGCGGCCCGCACGGGCCCGGCCACGGCCCGGGTCAGGCGGGTGTCTCCACCGACCAACTGGTCCCGCTCGGGGTGTCCGCCGCAATCCTCGCGGTCACCCTCGTCATCCAGTTCTCCGTCCGCCGGTACCTCCCGTGGGCCTACTGGCTCAACGTCGTGGCGGTCAGCGTCTTCGGCACCGTCGGCGCGGATGTCCTGCACCAGGCCACCGGCTGGTCGACGGCACTGACGACGGGGCTGTTCACGGCGGTGCTCCTCGTCATCTTCGCGGCCTGGTTCGGCACCGAGCGGACCCTGTCCATCCACAGCGTCACCACCCGTCGCCGCGAGGCCTTCTACTGGCTCGCCGTCGTCTGCACCTTCGCCCTCGGCACCGCCGCCGGCGACTGGGCCACCGACTCCCTCGGCATGGACAACCTGCAGGCCGGCTTCGCCTTCGCGGGCGTCATCCTGCTCTCCGGAGCGGTCTTCCGGATGTTCCGCACACCGGCGGTCGCGATCGGCACGTTCTGGTTCGCCTACGTCTTCACCCGCCCGGTGGGCGCGTCCTTCGCCGACTGGGCCCAGTACCGGGGGCTCGGCTGGGGCAACGCGAACACCGCGCTGCTCTCCGGAGCGGCGATCGTCCTGCTCGTCGCCTGGCAGTCCGTGCAGCACGGCCGGACGGCCTTCCGCCCGTCCCGGGTGGCCGTGGAACAGGCCTGACGGAACGGACCCGGCCTCCCTTAGGGCTGCGCCTGCTTGAGGGAGGCCACGAAGGGGGCCCAGGCGGTGGCGGGGAGGAGGAGGGTGGGACCGTGGGGGACTGTTTTGGAATCGCGGACGGGGACGAGGCGGGGCACTCCGTGGGCGACCTCGACGCAGTCCCCGCCGTCACCGTTGCTGTAGCTGCTCTTGAACCAGAGCGCGTCACTCAAGTCGATCCGGCTGCTTGCCATTCCGGTATTCCCCTGCCGCTGCCTCGATCATGGCCAGGGACGTCTCCGGTGACAGTGCGACGGCCCTGAGCCGATCGTATGCCTTGCGGTACTGCTTCACGAGGGCCGGATCGTCGATGGTGTCCCCGCTGTAGGAAGCCTCCGTGTAGACCAGTGGCGGCGCCTCGGGGAACGTCATGACCTTGATGGATGCAGCCATCAGGGGATACGCCCCGGTCTTCCGCAACACGATCTGCGGAACGATCCGGCGGCGCCCGGCCAACTCCGCCACCCGGTCAAGTTGTTCGGCCATCTCCTGCGGAGGCAGGATCGCATCGACTAGCAACGACTCATGCAGGATCGCCCAGTACTCCGGGACGGAGTGGTCCTCGTCGAACAGCCGGGCGCGGGCGAGACGGGCCCGCACCTTCTCCTCCACCCACTCATCGACGGCGGCCGGATGAGCCGACCAGACCAGCGCCCGCGCGTACGGCGCGGTTTGGAGCAGCCCCGGGAAGGTGCTGGGGCACCACTCCTCAATGGACTCGGCGTGCCTCTCCGCCTCCAGGACCTTCTCGAAGTACGCGGCATGCGGGCCCCGCCTCGCCCTCCGCACATCCTCGCAATGCCGCTCGAAGTACCCGTCCGTCCCCAGCACCCGATCCACGTGCCGGGCCAGTTCCAAGGGCATCCGGCGCTCACCGCGCTCGATGTCACTGAGGTGCGACTTGCCGTAGAAGCTGCCCTCGACCAGCTTCTCCAGGGACAGCCCGGCCGCCTCCCGCTTCCACCGCAACTCCTTGCCGTAGAAGCCGGGGACGCTCGAAGATCCGTCGATGTCCTTGCGTCGGGCCACGCGCTCACCGCCGTAACTCTCGGGGCCGTTTCCGCAGTTCGCGTCGCGTACGCGAAGTCTCTTCCACGGTAGCGAGCAGGAAGACATTCTGTGATCGGTTCGTCACACATCGCACAGAAGGCGGCACTCCCCCATGCCCGATCCCTCCCCCACGGCCTACGAGGTCACCCTCTGCGTCGAGGACCTCCGCACCGCCCTCGCCGAACACGGCATCACGCTCCCGTCCCTCCGTGTCGACCTGCCGAGCTTCGCGGGCACATACGCCCCGCCCGCAGGACTCGTCACGCTCGGGAACTGCAACACGGCCACGGCACGAGCGCTCGCCACCGCGCTCAGGAAGACGGCGACGGCGGAGCGATGACGTACCTGGAAGTCCATCTGACGGCCGCCCCGAAGGCCGCACCGGAGCTGCGCCGCCGGCTCCGCGACCACACCTTCGATGTCCGGCTGTGCGCAACGGAGTTGCTGACGAACGTCATCGAGCACGTGGGCGAGGGAACACCGGTGACCGTCCGGGTCATGGGTACGCGGGATCACGGCCGTACCCGCATCGAGGTGACCGACTCCGATCCGCGGACACTGCCCACCCCGCTGCCCGCCTCGGAGACGGAGGAGTCGGGCCGTGGCCTGGCCGTCCTCGACGCGCTGAGCGACCGGTGGGGCGTGGACCGGGATTCCGACCGCAAGACGGTCTGGTGCGAGATCAGCCACTCTCCCGCCCTTGGCATCGCGCCCTTGGGAAATCCCCGTCTTCCGCGGGCGGCGCGGAGATAGCCTCGGCGCTGCAATCGTCCGACGGGGAGGGGCTGACGTATGCCAGGGCAGGACTGGATCGAACGTTCGGGTGAGCTGTTCGAAGCGGCGATGTTCGGCGGGGACGTGTCCGCGCTGGACCGGTCCGACGACGTGCTGGACGCGGTCGAGGCGCCGCTCTCCATGGCGCGGGGCAAGGTACTGCACGTCCGCTTCCTGAACGACCGCGAGGAGAACGGCCGGGAACTGGTGCTGTTCGAGCGCGCGGCCGAGTTGTACGCGCGTCTGGGGGACGCGTCGGGTGAGGCGGACGCGTTGTTCTGGGTCGGCTGCTGGCATCAGGTGGTCAAGGGCGACGGCGCCACCGGCAGGCCGTACTTCGAGCGGTCGTACGCGCTGGCGAAATCCGTCGACGACCGGATGACGATGTCCTATGCGATCCGCCACCTGGGCTTCGCCGACAAGGACGCGGGCCACTTCGAGCAGGCTCGCAGGCAGCTGGCCGAGTCGGTGGCGCTGCGCCGCGAGATCGGTTTCCGGCCCGGAGAAGCGGCCGGCCTGGTGGCGCTGGCCTACCTCGCGGCCGAGACCGGCGATCCGTCGACGGCGTTCCGCCACCTCGACGAGGCCCGGTCGGTCGCCGAGAGCTGCGGTGCCAAGGCCGTGTCGGGGTGGATCGAGCAGGCCCGCACGCACATCCGCTCCTCGTAGCGGACGGCGACCCGGAGGACCGCAATGCCCGCACTGCGTCAGGCCAGTGTTTCCGACCATCGCCCGCTCGTCGGGTGTGTACAGCGGTGGTGGGGGGACTCACGCACCCCCGAGCAGGCCCGCGAACTGTCCCTGCTGCTGCCCAGGCTGTTCCTGCAGTTCTTCGCCGGCACCAGCCTGGTCCTGGAGGAAGGCACGGAGATCCGTGCCTTCCTCATCGGCTTCCACGCCGCCGACAACGACACCGAGGCGTACATCCACTTCGTGGGCGTGGACCCGGAGTTGCGTGGACAGGGCGTGGCCCGGCGCCTCTACACGGCGTTCTCCCGACGCGCCGCCGAGGAGGGCCGCACGGTGGTCCGTGCGATCACCTCGCCGGGGAACGCGGGGTCCATCGCGTTCCACCGTGCCATGGGGTTCTCCGTGGAGAGCGGGGACAGGGAGGTCGACGGGGTGTCCGTCCACACCGACTACGACGGTCCCGGGCAGGACCGGGTGTGCTTCCGGAAAGGGATCGCTCTCTGAGCTGCCACAGTGCGGTCAGGAGCGGACCGGCTCCGCCGTCTCCGGGACGTGTGAGGCGACGACCCGCTCGTGGACGGTCGTCGGAACCGCCCGGCGCCGGTCCACCGCGTACGCCATGCTCGCCACGCCCAGGCCCAGGACGGCCAGGGCCGCGCCCGCCAGTGCCGGGGAGGTGACGCCGAAGCCCGCAGCCAGGGCCACGCCGCCGATCCAGGCGCCGCCGGCGTTGGCGAGGTTGAAGGCCGCCTGGTTGGCGGAGGAGGCGAGGGAGGGGCCCGCGGACGCCCTCTCCATGACCATGAGCTGGAGGGGCGAGCCGGTGATGAACGCCGCGATGCCCAGCAGGACGACGGCCAGGGCCGCGCTCCACTCCGTGCGCATCAGGACCGGGAAGAGGAGAAGGACGGCGACCATCGAGACCAGGCCGCCGAACAGCGTGCCGCGCATCGCGTGGTCGGCGAGGCGGCCGCCGACCAGGTTGCCGATCGTGGCACCGACGCCGAACAGGGCGAGGAGCAGGGTGACGTCGGAATCGGCGTAACCGGCGGCGTCCGTCAGCATCGGCGTGATGTAGCTGTACGCGGAGAAGAGGGCACCGAAGCCGACGACGGTCGTGGCGAGGGCCAGCCAGACGGGGAGGGCGCGCAGGGCGGAGAGTTCGCCGCGCAGGCCGGTGGCCGGGGCCGGGGCGTGGGTGGGGTGGATGAGGAGGAACACGGCGGCCATCGCGGCGACGCCGATGAGGCTCACGCCCAGGAAGGTCGCCCGCCAGCCGAGGTGCTGGCCCATGAGGGTGGCGACCGGGACGCCCGCGATGTTGGCGACGGTCAGGCCCATGAACATCAGGGAGACGGAGCGGGCCTTGCGCTCCGGTGCCACCAGGTTGGTGGCGACGACCGCGCCGACGCCGAAGAAAGCGCCGTGCGGGAGGCCGCTGAGGAAGCGGGCGGCCAGGAGGGAGTCGTAGCCGGGGGCCAGCGCCGAGAGCGCGTTGCCCGCGACGAACAGGGCCATCAGGGAGACGAGGACCGTGCGGCGGGGCAGGCGCGCGGTGAGCGCGGCCAGGAGCGGGGCGCCGATGACGACGCCCAGCGCGTACGCCGAGACCAGGTGGCCGGCGGCGGGGATCGAGATGTGCAGGTCGCCGGCGACGTCGGGCAGCAGGCCCATCATGACGAATTCGGTGGTGCCGAGACCAAAAGCGCCGACGGCCAGGGCGAGCAGGGCCAGAGGCATGAAGGGCTTTGCCTTTCGGGGAGCAGGGTTCCGTGCGTTCTAAGTTCAGCTACGGAACAAAGTCTCCCAGGCCAAGTATTCCACCAGGTTACGGCGCAGTGTCCGAATGTCCTGACAATGGCAACATTGCTGCGCTGACCAGCGCTTTTTACGAACCCGATGTGGTCAGGTTCACACGCGCGGCGATCGGGAGGTGGTCGCTTCCGGTCCTCGGCAGGGTCCAGGAGCTCTCCGGCTCCACACCCTTGACCATGATCTGGTCGATACGGGCCATCGGGAACGCGGCCGGCCAGCTGAACCCGAACCCGCTGCCCGCCGCGCCCTGCGTGGAGCGCATCTGCGAGGTGACGCCGTTCAGGGAGCGGTCGTTCATCGTGCCGTTGAGGTCGCCGAGGAGGATCACCCGCGGCAGCGTCTCGTCGGCGATGGCCTCGCCCAGCGCGTCCGCGCTCTTGTCGCGCTGCCGGGCGGTGAACCCGGCGTTCATCTTGACGCGTACGGAGGGGAGATGGGCGACGTAGACGGCGAGAGGGCCGTGCGGGGTGGCGACCGTGGCCCGCATCGCGCGTGTCCAGCCGAGTTTGATGTCGACCGCCTTCACGCCGGTGAGGCGGTACTTGCTCCACAGCCCGACGGTGCCCTCGACCGCGTGGTACTTGTACGTCGACGCCAGCGCCTTCTCGTACGTCGGAACGGCCGTCGCCGTCAGCTCCTCCAGGGCCAGCACATCGGCGCCGGAGGAGGCGAGCCGAGTGGCCGTGCCGGTCGGGTCGGGGTTGTCGGCGTTGACGTTGTGGGTGGCCACCATGAAGTCGCCGCCGGTGCCCTGCTTGTCGGTGAGCAGCCCGCCGAACAGGTTCAGCCAGACGATCGCCGGGAGCAGTACGGCGATCAGCGCCGTCGCCGACCTGCGCAGGAAGCCGACCAGCAGCAGGACCGGGATCAGCAGGCCCAGCCAGGGCAGGAAGGTCTCGGTGAGACTGCCGAGGTTGCCGACGGCGTTGGGGATGCGGGAGTGCAGCAGCATCACACCGGCGAGCAGCAGCGCCACCACGGCGGTGACGATGCCCCGGCGCCAGATCCGCGGATCGCCGCGCCAGCCGGACAGCAAGCGGTTCACCAGGCGCCGGAACCGGTCTCCCCGACGCTCGGGTCCCGAGCCGCCGTTGTCCGTCTCCGTCATGTACGCCTGCTGCGCCATACCGTCTGCCTCACAACCTGCCGTGCACACCGTCGTCCCCCGGATACGACCCTAGGGGATGATCGGGTCCTCTCCCGCCGTCACATGACGGCCGTACGGAAGACGAGGACGAACAAGCCGGTGAAAGGAGTTCCGGTTACCGCCGGGTCCGCCGGGACTGTGACGAAACGCGAACACTCGGGACATGTCCGCGGCGGCCGCGCGACCCGGGTCACGGCTGCGGTCACGGCTCCGGTCGAGGCTCCGGCGTGCCGGCCGGTCCCAGCCCCGCCAGTACCTCGTCGACGATCTGCTCGGCCAGTCCCTCGGGGAGTTCCGCTTCCGGGCGCAGTATGGCCCTGAGCAGCATCGGGCCGGTGAACATGTCGTTGGCCAGCTCGATGTCGATGTCCGCGCGGAGTTCGCCGTTCTGCTGGCCCCGGCGCAGCACTTCCTTGCCGAGTTCGCGCCGCGGGTTGACGACGTTGGCGTGGTACGCGTTCCAGATGCGGGGACTGCTCTTCATCTGGGCGTAGACGTTGTGCAGGATGGCCGACGAACGGTTCATCAGGCCGCGCTGCCGCAGCGACTCCAGCAGCACGACGAGGTCGTCGCGCATGGAGGTGCCGGGGAGTTCGGGGTCGGGGGGCTCGGCGGCGCGCATGACGTCGACGAAGAGCTCCTCCTTGCCGTTCCAGCGGCGGTAGATGGTGGCCTTGCCGACGCCGGCGGTCCGGGCGATCCGCTCGATGGACAGCTCGGCGAGCGGAACGCCGTCCTCCAGGAGCTTCATCACGCCCTCCAGGATGGCGTTCTCCACCGCCTCGCTGCGCGGGCGGCCCCGGGCCGGGGCGATGGACCGCGGTCCGCTGTCGGCAAGCGTCACGTCATACCGTCCTCTCACTGGCTGCGGGAATTCTCCCGCAGCCGAAGCCTCCCCCCGTGGTCACCCACGCGCTTTCCCCCGTGACTCCTGCCCATGGTGCCGGTCCGTTCAGTCGTTCACTCCGCCGCTACGACCAACTCCTGCTCCCGGTCGCCCTGCTGACCGGCCGGCGGCCTGCCCGGCAGGAAGAGGGTCACGACCACGGCGCCGATCAGCGCGACGCCCGCGCCGCACAGGGCGGTGGTGTGCATGGCGTGCAGGAAGGCGTCGTTGGCGGGGGTGACCAGGGCCTTGCCCTGGGCGCCGAGCTTGGCGGCGACGCCGAGCGTGGCCTCGATGGACTCGCCCGCGGTGTCGCGCAGGCCGGGCGGCAGCGCGCCGAGCTTGCCCTCGATGCCGTTGCGGTACGACGTCGACAGCACCGAACCGAGCACCGCGATGCCGAGGGCGCCGCCGACCTGCCGGAAGGTGTTGCTGAGCGCGGACGCGGAACCGGCCTTCTCGCGGGGCAGGGCCTGCATGATGACGACCGAGGTCGGCGTCATGATGTGCGCCATGCCGGTGCCCATCAGGAAGAAGACGACTTCGAGGATCCAGATCGGCGTGTCGGCCTCGAAGGTGGCGAAGGCGCCCAGGGTGACGGCGATCAGTACCAGGCCGCCCGCGGTGGTGGCCTTGTTGCCGATCCGGTCCACGACCAGCCGGGCCCGCGGTGCGAAGATCATCTGCGCGGCGGCCAGCGGAAGCAGCAGCAGACCGGACTGCAGGGGCGAGTAGCCGCGCACGCTCTGGGTGTAGAAGACGGAGAAGAAGGTCACGCCCATCAGCGCGAAGAAGACCAGCGCGATGGCGGCCATGGCGGCCGAGAAGACCTTGTTCTTGAAGTAGGTGACGTCCAGGGACGGGTGGTCGCTGCGCGCCTCGAAGATCACGAAGCCGGCGAGCACGGCGACGCCCGCGGCGATGGTGACGAGCACCTTGGCGTCGGTGAAGTCGGCGAGTTCGCCGCCCTTGATGATGCCGTAGACAAGGAGGACCAGGCCCACGACGGACAGGACCACGCCGACCGGGTCGAGGCGGCCGGGTCGCGGGTCGCGGGAGTCGGGCACCAGCCAGACCATCAGGGCGAGCGCGATGATCACGATCGGTACGTTGATGAGGAAGACCGAGCCCCACCAGAAGTGGTCGAGCAGCACACCGCCGGTGATCGGGCCGATGGCGATGGCGAGGCCGACGCCGCCGGCCCAGATGCCGATCGCCTTCGGCTGCTCCTGACGCTCGAAGACGTTCATCAGGACGGCGAGGGTGGCGGGCATCACGAAGGCGGCGCCGAGGGCCATCAGGGCACGGAAGGCGATCAGCTGGTCCGCGGAGCCGGACTCGGCGGCGAGGGCCGAGCCGATGCCGAACACCACCAGGCCGCCGATCAGCACCTTCTTGCGGCCGAGGCGGTCACCGACGAGACCGGAGGTGAAGAGCAGGCCGGCGAAGACCAGGGTGTAGGCGTTGATCGCCCACTCCAGCTGGCTCTGGGTGGCGCCGAGGCCGACCGGAGCCGGGGTGGAGATGGTCTTGACGGCGACGTTCAGGATCGAGTTGTCGAGCACCACGATCAGCAGGCTGAGCATGAGCACGCCGAGGATCGCCCAGCGGCGCCGGTGCACCGCCTCGGGTATGCGGGGGCCGGGTGGAGCGTGGTCGGCAGGAGTTGTCATGCCTACGAGCCTAAGGGCATTTCAATACGGCACCGTCTCGTATCTGAATACCTTTACCCGGGCTTTATACAACGCGACAGGGCGGGGCGGGGTGGGTGGTGACCGATGGATCACATGGGGGTGCTCTGGCCGAGGGCGGCACGAAGTGCCACCATGGAAGGGATCCGGGGACACCGTCAGGGTGCCTCGAGATGACTTGAAGGAGCCGTGTCATGACGCAGCTTTCGGCTGCCCGGACTGTGCAGAACAGCCCCTCCGACGGCAGCAAGGCGCTGTACGGGGGGAAGGGCACTCGACGCATCACGGTCCGGGACATCGCCCTCGCCAAGGAACGCGGCGAGAAGTGGCCCATGCTCACCGCCTACGACGCGATGACCGCCTCCGTCTTCGACGAGGCCGGCATCCCCGTGCTCCTGGTCGGCGACTCGGCCGGCAACTGTCACCTCGGCTACGAGTCGACGGTGCCCGTCACCCTGGACGAGATGACGATGCTGTCGGCGGCCGTGGTCCGCGGCACCCAGCGCGCCCTCATCGTCGGCGACCTCCCCTTCGGCTCCTACCAGGAGGGCCCGGTGCAGGCGCTGCGCTCGGCGACCCGGCTGGTGAAGGAGGCGGGCGTCGGCGCGGTCAAGCTGGAGGGCGGCGAGCGGTCGTACGAGCAGATCCGGCTCCTCGTCGAGTCCGGCATCCCGGTGATGGCGCACATCGGCCTGACCCCGCAGTCCGTCAACGCGATGGGCTACCGCGTGCAGGGCCGCGGCGAGGAGGCGGCCCAGCAGCTGCTGCGGGACGCCAAGTCGGTCCAGGACGCGGGCGCGTTCGCGGTCGTACTCGAACTGGTCCCGGCGGAGCTCGCGGCCGAGGTGACCCGGGTGCTGCACATCCCGACGGTCGGCATCGGCGCCGGTCCCGAGACCGACGCGCAGGTCCTGGTCTGGACGGACATGCTCGGCCTGACCTCGGGCCGGGTCCCGAAGTTCGTGAAGAAGTACGCGGATCTGCGCGAGGTCATGGGCAACGCGGCCCGGGCCTACGCCGAGGACGTCGTCGGCGGAACGTTCCCGCTGGAGGAGCACTCCGTCCACTAGGCACAACGCGCCCAGCACGAGGGCACCCACCAGAGCCACTGCGGCAACACCAAGGACAGCCCGCCGATCTTCCCCCGTCGGCGGGCTGTCCCCTTTCTGGACACCGCCGGTCCCGGCGACGAGACTGGCCGCCCACAACACGTCAAGACTTCTGCCCGGTGACGGAGTCGGCGCGGGGCGCGTGTCCCCTCCCCGCGCCAGCACTGGACGGTTCCAGACGGAGACCACGGGTCGGTACATCCGGGCACCGACGACCCAGGGGGCCGTCCCGCCGGGCGGCGAACAGGACTCGCCGTGCCGTCGGCGAACTACCGTGCCCTGCTGCGTACCCCGGGAGCCGCGGCCTTCTTCCTGCCGGCGTCGCTCGGACGCGTCGGCGTCGCGATGACCGGCATCGGCATCGTCTGGCTCGTACACGGCCGCACCGGCACCTTCACCGCGGCCGGCCTGGTCGGCGGGTGCTTCGCGCTGGCCGAAGCGCTCGCGGCGCCACAAGTGGCCAGGCTCGTGCGGACTGGTCGTGGTACTGACCGGTGCCACGGTCCCGGTCCTGCTGGTGCTCTTCTCCGTGCTCGCCCAGGCGGCCGTGCACCGGTCCGTCCTGACCCAGGCGTTCTCCTGGCTGGGCTCCGCGAGCGCGGCGGGCTCGGCCGCGGCGGCCGCGGTCTCCGGCCGGGCGATCGACGCGCTCGGGCCGCACGGCGGCTTCGGGGTCGCCGCCGCGGCCGCGGCCGCGCTCACCCTCCAGAGCCTCCTCGGCCTGCGCCTGCTGCGCCCGCGGAAGGGACTGCCGGACGGTGCCAGCGGGTCTCGCCGTCGTGCCGTACGTCGGTGGGGACCAGACCGGCGGCCCTGGCGACCGCGGCGGAGGCGTGGTGGTCCGGGTGGATGCGGGCGATGACGGTGACCGCCGGCAGCCGGGTGGTGAGCCAGGCGACCAGACCGCAGGCCGCCTCGGTGGCGATCCCTCTGCCCTGCCAGGGCGTGCCCACCACCCAGGCGATCTCGGCGACCGGGCCGCGGACCGTCGCCTGGACGTAACCCGTCAGGCAGGACTCCGCGCGGAGCCGGACCACCCAGTTCAGCCAGGCGACGGCCGGGTCGCCGGAGCCCGCGGTGATGCGCCGGTAGCGCGAGCGCAGGGACTCGACGGTGTCCGGTGCGCCGCCGGTGAAGGTGTGCAGGGCCGGGTCGGACAGCACCACGGCCATCTCCTCGGCGTGCTCGACGCGCAGCGGCAGCAGATCGAGCCGCCCGGTGCCGATGGCCTGGGCCGCGAGTGGGGTCACGCCCGGCACGGTACGCCCCTCGTGCCGCCGAACAGTCGGTGGGCTGGGCCGGCCGTCGGCGGAATGTAGGCGGGCTGTAGGCCGGTGTCGGTGGGCTGTCGGTGGTTTGTCGGTGGGGCCTGGCACGGTTCTTCCCATGACGCGAATCGACAACAACGCCGTGTCCGTACGGGGGCTGGTGAAGCACTACGGCGACACCAAGGCACTCGACGGAGTTGATCTGGACGTCCGCCAGGGCACCGTGATGGGCGTGCTCGGTCCGAACGGGGCCGGCAAGACCACCCTGGTACGGATCCTGTCCACGCTGCTGAAGCCCGATACGGGAGAGGCGACCGTCGCCGGGTACGACGTGCTGCGCCAGCCCCGCCAGCTGCGCCGGGTGATCGGCCTGACCGGGCAGTACGCCTCCGTGGACGAGAAGCTCCCGGGCTGGGAGAACCTGTACATGATCGGGCGGCTGCTCGACCTGTCCCGCACGGACGCCCGGGCCCGGGCCGACGAGCTGCTGGAGCGGTTCTCGCTCACCGAGGCCGCGAAGCGGCCGGCGAGCACGTACTCCGGTGGCATGCGGCGCCGGCTCGACCTCGCCGCCTCGATGATCGGGCACCCCCAGGTGCTGTTCCTGGACGAGCCGACCACCGGTCTCGACCCGCGCACCCGCAACGAGGTGTGGCACGAGGTCAAGGCCATGGTCGGCGACGGGGTGACCGTGCTGCTGACCACCCAGTACATGGAGGAGGCCGAGTATCTCGCCTCCGAGCTGACCGTCGTGGACCGCGGGAAGGTCATCGCGAACGGCAGGGTGGAGGAGCTGAAGGCCAAGGTCGGCGGACGGACGCTGCGGGTGCGGCCCGTCGATCCGCTGCAGGTCCGGCCGCTCGCCGCCATGATCGACGAACTCGGGATCACCGGACTCGCCGGGACCACCGTGGACAGCGAGAACGGCACGCTCCTGGTGCCGATCCTCAGCGACGAGCAGCTGACCGCCGTGGTCGGCGCCGTCACCGCCCGCGGTATCACCATCAGCTCCATCACCACCGAACTGCCCAGCCTGGACGAGGTGTTCCTGTCCCTCACCGGCCATCGCGCCAGTGCCCCGCAGGACGCCAAGACCGCCGACGACCGTCAGGAGGTCGCCGTATGAGCGCCGCCACCACCATCCCGGCCGCGGACGCCCGGATCCCGCTGCGTGCGCATCTGCGGCACACCGGAGCCCTGGTCCGCCGCAACCTGCTGTGGATCCGGCAGGACCCGGAGTCGATGTTCGACGCGCTGCTGATGCCGATCGTCTTCACGCTGCTGTTCGTGTACGTCTTCGGCGGCTCGATCGGGCAGGCGCTCGGCGGCGGTCAGGACGGATACGTCCAGTACGTCATCCCGGGCATGATCGCGATGATGAGCATGACGCTCTCGCAGGGCGTCGGCACCGGGTTCAGCCAGGACTTCAACTCCGGTGTGATGGACCGGTTCCGGTCGCTGCCGATCGGGCGCGGCTCGGTGCTGTTCGCGAAGATCTCGGTGGAACTGGTGCGGATGCTGTTCGCGACCGCCGTGCTGATGATCGTCGCCGTGCTGGTCGGGTTCCACATCAACCACTGGGGCGGGCTGGTCGCCGCCGTGGGCCTGTCCGCGGTGTTCGCCTCCTCGATCATGTGGGTGTTCCTCACCCTGGGCGTGATCCTGAAGAACGCCCAGTCCGTGCAGGCCATGGGGTTCCTGGTGCTGTTCCCGCTGCAGTTCGGCTCGTCGATCTTCGCGCCGACGAACTCGATGCCGGGCTGGCTGCAGGCCTTCACCGACTACAACCCGCTGTCCACGCTCGCCGACGCCGCGCGCGGTCTGATGGTCGGCGGCCCGGTGGCCCACGACCTGTGGGTGACGCTGGCCTGGTCGGTGGGGATCACGGCGATCGCGGCACCGTACGCGATCCACAGGTTCCGTACCAAGAGCTGACGTCCACCCGGACACGTCAGAGCAGGGCGGTGGCCTCCGCGAGGGAGAGGCCACCGCCCTCGGCGTACGCCGATTCGTAGGCCGTGTCGTCGGCGAGAGCGGCCCGGACCCTGGCCTCCGACCGGTCGCGTGCCCTGCGCTCCAGGCCGACCTGGAGATGGCCGGGCGGCAGCAGGGCGTCGGCGGCGCCCAGGCACCGGGCGGCGTCCGCGGCGCGCACACCCCCGTCGAGGCCGGCCAGGGCGACCCCGGCGACGGTCAGGCAGACGGACGGCAGATGCGGGGTGATGGCCTCGCTCAGCGGGTCGGCGGCGAGCCGCAGCGCGTTCCGCAGCTTGTCCAGGGCCTCCGCGTGGAGGCCGTCGAGGGCGTCCACCCAGGCCTCCTGGGTGAGGATCAGGGCGTCGAAGACGACGAAGTGGGAGATCTTGAACTCGCTGCGCAGCAGCCGGACCTGCTCGCGTGCCTCCGCGATGCGGCCGCTGATCAGGAGCCAGGTGGTGAGGAAGAGCCGGGCGGCGGGCATCGCCTCGTTGCTCAGGCTCTCGTTCTCGGAGATGACCTGGCGCAGCAGCCGTTCCCCGCGCTCGGTGTCGCCCGACTCGATCAGCACGCTGCCCAGGCGGGCGTTGAGCACGGCGGTCTGGGCGCGGGCGCCGAGCCGGCCGACCCGTTCGATGGCGGCCTCGTAGTCGACGGCCGCCGCCAGGTAGTCGCCCTTGCGCTCGCGGGACTCGGCGCGCCCGGAGAAGGCCTCGGCGGTGCCCCAGTCGTCCCCCAGGCGCCGGAAGATCTCCAGTGCCTCGTCGGCGTCCCGGGTGGCGTCGCCCGCCCAGGCGGCGCGGTTGGCGAGCAGGTTGGCGCGCATGGCGAGGCTGCCGGCCAGCTCCCACTCGTAGCCGGGCGTCTCGCGGCAGGTGCGGACGCAGGCGTCGAGGATCTCGCGCAGCCGGTCCATGCCGCCGGTCAGCATCACGGCGAAGAACCAGAACATGCCCGGCGCCCGGCAGGTCTGCGGCATGCCGGGCTCGTAGACCTCGGTGACGGCACGCAGCTTGGCCTGCGCCTGAGGCGTCTGCCA
This sequence comes from Streptomyces sp. NPDC058457, assembly GCF_042720695.1. Taxonomy (NCBI): domain Bacteria; kingdom Bacillati; phylum Actinomycetota; class Actinomycetes; order Kitasatosporales; family Streptomycetaceae; genus Streptomyces; species Streptomyces sp. NPDC058457. The sequence goes on from NZ_JBHXLU010000005.1 coordinate 87,931, forward strand.
GACGTCCAGCTCGGTGTCCATGCAGGCCAGATGGGCCAGGTGCAGGCCTCGCCGGGCTTCGGCGAGGAGCTCTCCGGTGTACGGCGGCGGGGTGTCGGTGCAGCGCTGCCACACCGGTTCGGCCCGGCGCAGCGGCGGGACGAACGGGTCGGGGCCGAGGGCTATCACGTCGGCGCACCAGGTGCGGGTCTCGATGCGCTGGTCGTGCATCTGCCAGTACCAGAACAGGGAGTGCAGCAGGCAGAGCGCCTCGTGCTCGTCCCGTACGGCGATGGCGTGCCGCAGCGCGGTGCGCAGGTTCTCGTACTCCAGCTGGAGCCGTGCGATGGCGGCCCGCTGGCCGGGGCCGCGGAGCAAGGGTTCGTTGGTGCGGGCGAGTTCGCGGTAGTACGTCAGATGGGCGCGCTCGGCGGCGGTGCGCTCGCCGCCCTCGTCGAGGCGCTCGCGGGCGTACTCGGCGACGGTCTCCAGGAGCCGGTAGCGCATCCCCTCCTCACCCGAAGGGGCCGCCACGACCAGCGACTTGTCGACCAGGGAGCCGAGCGCGTCGAGGGCGGCGGGGCCGCAGACGGCCTCGGCGGCGGCCAGGTCGCAGCCGCCCGCGAAGAGGGAGAGGCGGCCGAGGACGTCGCGTTCGCCGGCGTCGAGCAGGTCCCAGGACCAGTCGACGACCGCGCGCAGGGTCTGCTGGCGGGGCAGCACGGTGCGGCTGCCGGAGGTGAGGAGGCGGAAGCGGTCGTCGAGCCGGTCGGCTATCTGGCGCGGGGTCAGCATCCGCAGCCGGGCGGCGGCCAGTTCGATGGCGAGGGGCAGGCCGTCCAGGCGGCGGCAGATCTCGGCGCACGCGGCCGCGGTCTCGTCGTCGGCGCCGACCGTGAAGCCGGGACGGGCCGCGGCACCCCGGTCGGCGAGCAGCCGGAGCGCCACCGGCTCGGGCAGCGGCTCCACCGGGCGCAGCAACTCCCCCGGTACGCCCAGGGGTTCGCGGCTGGTGGCCAGGATCGTCAGGTCCGGGCAGCGCTCCAGGAGCCGGGCCGCCAGGTCGGCAGCCGCGTCGACGACGTGCTCGCAGTTGTCGAGGACGAGCACCATCCGGCGCCGGGCGCAGTGCTCGACGAGCCGCTCCACCGGGTCGTCGTGCCGGTCGGCGGCGGCCCGCATGGTCTCGGCGCCGCCGCCGTACAGCACGGCCTGGCGGGCGCCGAGCGCGCTGAGCACGGCCTCGGGGACGTCGGCCGGGTCGTCGACGGGGGCCAGCTCGGCCAGCCAGACGCCGTCCCGGGCGGCGTACCGCACGGTCTCGGCGGCCTCCTGCGACAGCCGGGTCTTGCCGGCCCCGCCGGGCCCGAGCAGGGTGACCAGCCGGGCGGCGCCGAGGTCGCCCCGGATGGCCTCGATGTCGGCCTCGCGCCCGACGAAGGAGGTGAGGCGGGCGCGCAGGTTGCCGGGCCGGGACGGTTCGTCCGGCGTGGCTGCCGGGGCGAGGAGCTCGCCGTGCAGGGCACGCAGTTCGGGCCCGGGGTCGGAGCCGAGGCGGTCGGCGAGGAGGTGCCGTACGCCGTCGTAGGCGGCCAGCGCCTCGGCGGTGCGGCCGGTGCGATGCAGGGCACGCAGGCGCAGGGCCTGCAGGGGTTCGTCGAGGGGGTGGGTGTCGCACAGGGCGGTGAGCTCGGGCAGGGACTGCTCGGCCTGGCCGAGGGCGAGGGCGGCGGTGTGCCGGGCGCGCAGGGCGTCCAGGCGGCGGACGTCGACGCGGGCCGCCTCGGCGGTGCGGTCGGGCAGGTCGGCCAGGGCCGGGCCGTGCCACAGGGCGAGGGCGTCGTCGAGGACGGTGGCCGCCTTGGCGGGGTCGCCGTCGGCGAGGGCGCGCAGGCCCTCGCCGGTGAGCCGCTCGAAGCGGTGCAGGTCGACGTCGTCGGGGGCGGCGGCGAGCCGGTAGCCGCCGTCGGTGGACCCGATCGTGTCCGCGCCGAGCGCCCTGCGCAGTCGGCCGACCAGGGCCTGGAGGGCGCCGGTCGCGTCGGCGGGCGGTTCGCCGCCCCACACCTCGTCGACGAGCAGCCCGGCGGGTACCCCGCGTCCGGCCCGCAGCGCGAGCACGGTCAGCAGGGCACGCAGCCGAGAACCGCCCACGGGGACGGCCGTGCCGTCGGGGCGGAGTACCTGGGTGGTGCCGAGGATCGCGTAGCGCACGGGGTCCATTGTCCCTGGGGACGCCCGGACACCGCCTCAGGGTTTCAGATGCGCATGAACTGGGAGGAGTCGAGGGTGAGGGTCTGGTCGGCCACGGGGATGGCGATCTCCTTGCCGAAGGGGCCGGACTGCGTGCACTGGTAGGCGCCGTCTTCCGGCTGGGTCAGGAGCGTCCAGGTCGCGGAGAGCACGTCGACGATGAGGTACACCGGAATGCCGCGCAGTGCGTAGTGGCTCGGCTCGGTGTTGTAGTCCCGGTTCTTGCTCTCCGGGGAGACGACTTCGACGACGAAGGGCAGCAACGCCTCGTTGATCTCGCTCTCACCGGGGTGAACCTGGTCCAGCGGCAGCGCTGCGGCATCGGGCTCGGGCTTGTATCCCTCTCGGGGCGGGACCAGCGAGAACTCGCCGACCGCCGCCCAGCCGGGCAGCCCGGCCTCGATCTGGTTCTGGATGCGCCGTGCCGTCGTCGTGTGCGCCTGGGTCACCGGTACCAATGTCAGACCGTTCTCCGTCAGCCGGAGGCGCGCGCTGCGCGGGACCTCGATCCGGTCCTGGACCAGTTCGACCCATCCCTCTGCGATCGTCATGAGCACCTCCTCGTTCGACTCGCTATCAGCGTAACGACTAACAGGAACCTCCGGCCGCCCGCAGGACGTTCTTCACCTGTCACCTGTACGGTCTACCCCGCACGCCACCTCCACCGACGCGCCCCAGGAGTCCCGCGCCATGACCGCCACCACCACCCGCCCCAGTGACCGGCGGATCAGTCCTGTGTTCGTCGGGATCCTCGCCGTCACCGCGGTCACCGGGTGGGCCACCTGGTCCGGGTTCGCCGAGCAGCCCGGGGTCGCCGTGTTCCTGTTCGTGACGGCGGCCTGGATCGTCTCCCTGTGCCTGCACGAGTACGCGCACGCGCGCACCGCCCTGCACGGCGGGGACATCACGGTGGGCGCCAAGGGCTACCTGACCCTGAACCCGCTGAAGTACACGCACGCGCTGCTGAGCATCGTGCTCCCGGTGCTGTTCGTGATCATGGGCGGGATCGGCCTGCCGGGCGGCGCGGTCTTCATCGAGCGCAGCCGGATCCGGGGCCGCTGGCGGCACAGCCTCATCTCCGCCGCCGGTCCGCTGACGAACGTCCTGTTCGCCGCCGTGTGCACCGCCCCCTTCTGGCTCGACGCCCTGGACGGCGTCCCCCGCGACTTCCGTTTCGCGCTCGCCTTCCTCGCCCTGCTCCAGGTCACGGCCGCGATCCTGAACTTCCTGCCGGTGCCGGGCCTGGACGGCTACGGCGTGATCGAGCCCTGGCTGTCGTACAACATCAAGCGCCAGGTGGAGCCGTTCGCGCCGTTCGGTCTGCTCTTCGTGTTCGCGCTGCTGTGGGTGCCGTCGATCAACAGCGCGTTCTTCGACGTGATCGACGCGCTGCTGCGCCACCTGGGCGTCGGGGACCTCGACCAGTACTGCGGGCAGCAGGCTTACCGCTTCTGGCAGGGGTCGAACGAGTTCTGCTCGATCAGCCAGTAGCGACGGGGATCAGGCCGACAGCGGGAACTCCTCGCCCAGTTCCCGGAACAGCGCCGTGTTGAGGGCGAACGCCCGCTTGCACTCGGTCACGATGCGCTGCTTCTCCAGGTCGTCGGCGTTCACCGCGTCCAGCAGTTCGCGGTAACCCCGCTTGAAGGCGGCCGGGTTGGCGATGCCCTCGAAGACGTAGAAGCGGACGCCGTCGCCCTTGCGCTCGAAACCCCAGGTCCGCTCCGCCCGGTCGCGGATGATCTGGCCGCCGGAGAGGTCGCCGAGGTAGCGGGTGTAGTGGTGGGCGACGTAGCCCGCGGGCCAGCGCTCGGCGCACTCCCGGACCCGCGCCGTGTACTCCTCGGTCGCCGGCAGCGCCGTGCGCCCCGTCCGCCACCCGGCTCCGTGCAGGTGCGCCAGGTCCCGCTCCAGCGCCGCCAGCCGGAACAGCTCGGGTCGCACGAACGGCCCGGCCACCGGGTCCGACGCCAGCCGCCCGGCCGCGCCCTCCAGCGCCTCGTACACGAACCACAGCTGCTCGGTGTAGCGGGCGTACGCCTCCACACCGAGCCGGCCGCCCAGCAGGTCGCTCATGAACGTCGAGGTCTCCGCCGCCACGTGCTGCTCGTGGGACGCGGTGCGGATGAGTGTCGAGAAGGAGTCCATGGGCAATATCCTCTAAGGTAAGGCTTACCTAAGTCAATGCTCTTGCCGACGCTTCGTCGGTAAAGTTACCGACACTCTGTCGGCAAAAGGGTACCGGAAAAAAGGCCCGCCCTCCGAGGGGAGGACGGGCCGGGCGGCACAGGGGGCTACGGCAGGGTCAGGATCTCCGCGCCGGTGTCGGTCACCACCAGCGTGTGCTCGAACTGCGCGGTCCGCCTGCGGTCCTTGGTGAGGACGGTCCAGCCGTCGTCCCACATGTCGTACTCGTACGTCCCGAGCGTGAGCATCGGCTCGATCGTGAAGGTCATCCCCGGGTGCATCACGGTCGTCGCCTGCGGGCTGTCGTAGTGCGGGATGATCAGCCCGGAGTGGAAGGACGAGTTGATGCCGTGGCCGGTGAAGTCACGGACCACCCCGTAGCCGAAGCGCTTGGCGTACGACTCGATGACCCGGCCGATGATGTTGATCTGCCGGCCCGGCCGGACCGCCCTGATCGCACGGTCGAGGGACTCCCGGGTCCGCTCGACAAGCAGCCGGCTCTCCTCGTCGACGTCCCCGACCAGGTAGGTCGCGTTGTTGTCGCCGTGCACCCCGCCGATGTACGCGGTCACGTCCAGGTTGACGATGTCGCCGTCCCGGAGCACCGTCGAGTCCGGAATGCCGTGGCAGATCACCTCGTTGACGCTGGTGCACAGGGACTTGGGGAAGCCTCGGTAGCCGAGGGTGGACGGGTAGGCCCCGTGGTCGCACATGTACGCGTGCGCCACCTTGTCGAGTTCGTCCGTCGTCACACCCGGCGCGATGATCTTCGCGGCCTCCTCCATCGCCTGTGCGGCGATACGGCCGGCGGTGCGCATCGCCTCGATGGTCTCCGGGGTCTGCACCTCCGGCCCGGTGTACGGGGTCGGCGCGGGTTTGCCGACGTACTCGGGGCGGCGGATGTTTCCGGGTACCGAACGGGTGGGAGAGAGCTCCCCTGGTACGAGCAGCGACTGGCCAGACATGCCAGCGAGTCTAACCAGCGGGCATGGGGGAACATTTGACATCCTCCCCCTCAAAAGAGGGGGATTCCAACCCAGGCGGGTTGAGGTTCACGAGCGCTCGCACGGCTGCTGGCCGCTGTCACCCCTCCGGCACCGGCTGTTCGCCGGGGACGGGGAAACCCGCCCTGTCCTGCCGCGACGTTGATACTCGCGTTCTCATCCGCGTTGCAGGTGAACCCGCAGGACACGCAGACGAAGTCGGCTTGGCTCTTGCGCGACTTCTTCTCGATCCACCCGCAGGCACTGCACCGCAGAGATGTGTACGGCGCGGGAACATCCTCGACCCGGCCCGGAGCCTTCTGTTCCGTGCGCCGTCTCAGCAGGCCCCACCCCTGAGCGAGGATCCCCCGGTTCAGCCCCGCCTTCTGTCGGACATTCCTGCCCGGCTGCTCGACAGTTCCCTTCGCCGAGCGGGTCATGTTCTTGATGTTCAGTTTCTCGAACCGGATCACCTCGTAGGTCCGGGCGAGCATGGTGCTGGTCTTCTCGCACCAGTCCTTGCGCCGGTTCACCTCACGCGCCTTGAGCTCGGTGACCTTCGCGTATGCAGCAGCCTTGAGAGCGCTGTCCTTCGGAGCCCGAGCTGCACGGCGTTCGTGTTTGCGGATCTGTGCCCGCTCCTTCACCGTGAGTTGCGGACAGTTCAGTTTCCGGCCGTCCGAGAGGGCAGCAGTGATCTTCACGCCGCGGTCGATGCCAATGACCCCGGTCGCCGCCGACGCATCGACCCGCTCGGGAATGACAGCGAACGCCACATGCCATTGCCCGTTACGGAAGGTCACCCGGAACGTCTTAGCAGCGGGAAGCCGCCCGCCCTTGCCCTTGGCACTGAGGCGGAAACGGACCCACCCACAGCCGGGCACCTTCACCTGGGCCCACCGTCGGTTCAGCTTCTGCACGACCGCGGAGCGGCCCAAGACCTGCTTACCGGTTTTCGGGTTCAGGTTCGGGTGGCCATCCGGCCCATACTCGGGCACCCGTTCGGTGCCGATGACACGGAAGCCTTCATGCACGTGCTTCCTGCGCCAGGTCGGCTCGCCGAATCCCGAGGTGAAGCGGGCGTTCCTGGCCGTGGCGAAGTCCTTCAGGGCCTGCTGCTGCACATCCGCGTTCCCGGCAGCCAACCACTCGTTCTCCCGCCGGGCCTCAGTGAGCTGGCGGCACTGCTCCGCAAAACCCGGCGCGGACCTACGGCCCGGCTTCCAGTGGGCGTGCTGCTCCACCGCCAGATTCCACACGTACCGAGCGTGTGCACAGTGCAGCAGCATCTGCTCCGCTTGCGCAGGCGTCGGCCACATCCGGAAACGCGACATGACACGAAGCTAGCCACCACGTTCCCCACCCGCGCACACAATCGACCAACATCACCCGTGAGGGTGACCCACAAACCCGCCCCAGAGAATCGACTGACCACCAACCATTCGAGACCGCCCCCAGGCCCGTACACCGGAAACGAGGAATCGCCCTGGCGAGGACTCCTTTATCCTTATTCCGCTCCGCGGGAGCGGGTATCCACCCCGGCCCTGAAGGACCGGGCACCCTGCGCGAAAGACAGGGTGGATGGCGAAAGGAGCCGGTCATGGCCCTGTTCAAGAAGCGGACCGTCGCGAAGGCGGGCGAGTGGTACTACTGCCTGCAGCACCAGAAGGTCGAGGAGGGCCCGGAGTGCCCCGCCAAGGACCGGTTCGGCCCTTACGCCACCCGTGAGGAGGCCGAGCACGCGATGGAGATCGCGCGGGAGCGCAACCTCCAGTGGGAGAACGACCCGAAGTGGCACGACGCGCCGGCCGGGGACGCCACGGACGAGGACTGATCAGGGCCGGATGGCGGCGGCTCCCGCGGCGGCGGTGCGCTGGGCGCGCAGCCGTACAGCGTGTTCGTCGGTCTGCGCGTCGTACGACATCAGGGCGGGCAGGCACAGGGCCAGCAGGCCCACCGCGCCGGTGCAGAGCAGGCCGCCCGCGCCGACGGACGCCCGTACGCCCAGCCAGCCGGCCATGCCGCCGGCCCGGACCTGGCCGAGGGTCGGGCCCACGGAGTACGACAGCAGTTCGATCCCGGCGAGGCGGCCGCGCAGCTCGTCGGGGATCGTCTGGTTCCACATCGCGGACCGGAAGATCCCGCTGACCATGTCGCAGCCACCGGCGACCGCGAGGAAGAACAGCACCAGCCACACGTTCGCCACGGCACCGGCGGCGGCGATCGCCAGGCCCCACAGCGCGGCCGCCAGCACCACCATCCGCCCGTGCCGGCGCACCCGCACGCTCCAGCCGCTGACCAGGCTCACGAGGAGCGACCCGGCCGGGATGGCGGCGTACATCAGCCCGAGCGACCACTCCGCGTCCAACTCGTCGGCCAGGAACGGGAGCACGGCGAGCGGCATCGCCAGGAACATCGCCGCGAGGTCGACGGCGTAGGTGCCGAGGAGTTCCTTGCGGCTCCAGGCGTAGCGGGCGCCCTCGGCGATGGCGCGGAGGGAGGGCCCGGCAGCCTCGTGGGACGCGGGCGACGGGGCGATGGGGAGGATGAGCACGACGGAGACGACGAAGGTGACGAGGTCGGCGCCGTACGCCCAGCCGAGGCCCGCGTACGCCACGACCAGGCCGGCGACGGCGGGGCCCGCGACGCCGCCGGCCGTCCAGCGGAAGGAGTTGAGGGCCGCCGCGGCCGGGAGGTCGTCATGGGCGACGATCCGCGGCCAGAGGGAGTCGAGGGCGGGGCGCTGCACCGACACCAGTGCGGAGGAGAGCGCGGCGACGGCGTACAGCGGCCATACGGCCGGGTGCGGCAGCAGGGCGTTGACCAGCAGCCCCGCGCTGAGCAGGCCCTGACCGGCCTCGGTCCGGACGATCAGCGCGCGCTTGTCGAGGGCGTCGGCGAGGGCGCCGCCGTAGAGGCCGAACAGAACGAGCGGGAGCAGCTCGACGGCACCGACGGCTCCCACGGCGGCCGCGGAACCGGTGAGGTCCTTGATCTGCACCGGGAGCGCGACGAACGTCAGGAAACTCCCGAAGTTGCTGACCAGCCCGGAGACCCACAGGCGCCGGAAGTCGGCGGAGGCGTGCCAGGGGGCGAGGTCGGGGAGGAGGCGGCTCACGCCGACCCATGCTGAACGGCCGGCCCCGCTGCCTCAACCGCTTTTCGGCCCACCCACCCGACTCGGTTGGTGGAGAGGCGAGGTGAGCAGTGGGGCGGGCCGAACCGATCAGTCAAGGGCAAGGGGGCGGGGCCGGGTGGGAGGAGGCTCGGTGGGGTGCGGCTCAATGGGGTGCCGCTCGATGGGGTACCGCTCAGTGGGGTGCGGCTCAGTGGGGTGCGGCTCAGTGGGGGCTGGTCGCGCCCACGCGGCGGAGCCGCATATCGAATACAGCCCCGCGCCCCTTCAGGACGCGTCGGTGCAGCGCCCCTTCAGGGGCGCGGGGAACTGCGCGAGCAACCCCCACGCGCCCGCAGCCGACATCCGTGGCCGAGGCCCCCGCCATTCCGCGGTGCTGCCGAAGGCAGTTGACTGAGCGAGTCGGGTGGGTGGGCGGGAAATCACCAGGAGGTCGGCGGCGGGGCCATCACCGTCTCCGCCAGGTCGGCGAGGCGGTCGCGGAAGCGTCGGCGCCCCTTCGGCGAAGGGCCGTTCTCTCCTGCCGCGGCGCTGACCAGGTGCTGGACCGTGTCCAGGTCCAGTTCCGCGGCCTCGGGGACGGTGAGGGTCTCGTGGGCCATCGCGGTGAGTGCGTCGTCGGCGGTGGTGGACAGGGTCAGGACCGTCACCCCGGCCCGGCGGGCCGTATGGACCCGCTCCAGCACCGCTTCCGCGTCCCCCGGCGCCACCACCAGCAGCGTCTCGCCGCGGCGGGCCGTCTCGATGCGGCCGGGGCCGACCGCGAGGTGTGCCGGGTCGCTGGGGCGGGCGTCGTGCCGTACGAGGGTCGGCGCCAGTTCCGGCGTACCGGACCACGCCGCCTCGTCCACCAGGTGCGCGGCGAGATGCCACGGCTCGTAGTCCGGGGTGCCGAGGAGGAGCAGTCCGCCGCCGTGGGTCACCACCGAACCCCGAAGGGCCCCCGCGAATCTCCGCGTGGCGCTCAACCACTCGGTTCCGGCGAGCACTTCGCGCAACAACGCGACCCGTACGGCGTCCATGCCCCCGCATACTGCCGCAATCGGACACTCGTGACGCGGAGTTCACCCCGAATTCGCCCGAACCGGGGAGAAGGCGGCCCATGAGCGACGTAGAAGCAAGCATTCCCTTTCGCGCGGGCAACGAGGGCTACGCCAGTTTCCGGATCCCGGCGGTGGTGGTCTCCCGGGCGGGTACCGTGCTCGCCTTCTGCGAGGGGAGAGTCAACTCCGGCGCCGACTACGGGCACATCGACGTGGTGCTGAAGAGGTCCGGGGACGGCGGGCGCACCTGGGGGGCGCTCCAGGTCGCCGCCAGTAATGGGGCCGATCTCGCCGGTAACCCCGCGCCCGTCGTCCTCGACACCGGCCGCATCCTGCTCGTGCACGTCCGCAGCGCAGCCACCGCCACCGAGGACGCCATCCTGCGCGGGCAGGTGTCGGACGCCGACGGGCGCCGGGTGTGGGTGCAGCACAGTGACGACGACGGGGTGACCTGGTCCGCGCCGAAGGAGATCACCAAGTCGGTGAAGAAGGCCGGGTGGCGGTGGTACGCCACCACGCCCGGGCACGCCATCCAGCTGCGCTCGGGACGCGTCGTCGTGGCCGCCAACCACACCCTGCCGCCCACCGGCACGGACAACGGCACCGAGGGCAAGTACAACAGCGGGCACTGCCTGCTCAGCGACGACCACGGGGAGACCTGGTACCTCGGCTACCTCGACGAGAACACCAACGGGTACATCAACGCCAACGAGACCACCGCCGCCGAACTGCCCGACGGGCGCGTCTACTTCAACACGCGCAACGACTCGCCGGCCCCCGGCAACCGGGCCGACGCCCACTCGGCGGACGGCGGGCGCACGCTCGTGAAGCCCTTCCGGCCGCAGGCCGGGCTCACCGCCCCCGTCTGCGAGGCCAGCGTCCTCCAACTCCGCGACCCGGACGTGCTGCTGTACTCCGGGCCGGGCGATCCGGCGAGCCGTGCCCTGATGACGATCCGCGCCTCCGTCGACGGCGGTACCACCTGGCGGTCCGTGTACACCGTGGACGGACTGCCCGCCGCCTACTCCGACCTGACCCGGATCGACGCGGCCACCGTCGGTCTCCTGTACGAGACCGGGGACTTCAGCGCGTACTCGACGATCACCTTCCGCCGGGTGCCCGTGAACCGGCTCACCTGACCGAACCTGACCGGGTACGGCCGCCGGCCCGGACGTAGAGTCGGCCCATGACCTCTACCGACAGTGCACAGCAGCCGACGGCCGAGAAGGCCCCCGCCAAGGATCCCTGGGACCTGCCCGACGTCTCCGGTCTGGTCGTGGGGGTGCTCGGCGGCACCGGCCCGCAGGGCAAGGGCCTCGCCTACCGGCTGGCCCGGGCCGGCCAGAAGGTGATCATCGGCTCCCGGGCCGCCGAGCGCGCACAGGCCGCCGCCGACGAGCTCGGTCACGGTGTCGAGGGCGCCGACAACGCCGAGTGCGCGCGCCGCAGCGACCTCGTGATCGTCGCCGTACCGTGGGACGGGCACGGCAAGACGCTGGAGTCACTGCGCGAGGAACTGGCCGGCAAGCTGGTCGTGGACTGTGTCAACCCGCTCGGCTTCGACAAGAAGGGCGCCTACGCGCTCAAGCCGGAGGAGGGCAGTGCGGCGGAGCAGGCCGCGGTGCTGCTGCCGGACTCCCGGGTCACGGCCGCCTTCCACCACCTCTCCGCCGTGCTTCTCCAGGACCCGGAGATCGAGGAGATCGACACCGATGTGATGGTGCTCGGCGAGGTGCGGGCCGACGTGGAGCCCGTGCAGGCGCTGGCCGGGCGCATCCCCGGGATGCGCGGCGTCTTCGCGGGGCGGCTGCGCAACGCCCACCAGGTGGAGTCCCTGGTCGCGAACCTGATCTCGGTCAACCGCCGCTACAAGGCACACGCCGGGCTCCGCGTCACGGACGTCTGAGCGGATGGGGGACACTGGTGGGCGCCAGCAGTGTCCCCGCACTCGTCAGGAAAGCGACCTCATGCCCCGCCTCGCCCTCTACGCCCTGATCGTCTGCGTCCTCGCCGTCGTCGCCGCCGTCGTCTCCTTCGTCCAGGGCAGCTGGGCGATCGGCGTCGTCTGGGTGCTGCTGACCGGGCTGTCGTCCAACATGACCTGGTACTACCTGCGGCGCGGCCGGCAGGAGAAGTCGGTCACCGGCTGATCACCGGCTGATCACCAGCGGTCGGCCCGCGGCTGCTTCTCCTCGCCCTCCAGGAGGACCCGTCCGCCGATCTCCACCCAGCCGTAGGGCTGGGGTGCGGTCAGGATCTGCGAGCCCCTGCCCTGGGTGATGTTCAGGGCCCGGCCCAGCTCCGCGGTGAGCAGCAGCGCAGCCGCGCCGGTCGCCTCGTCCTCGTCGATGCCGTCGTCCCGGCCGGGGAAGGCGCGGGCGCGGACCCGCCCGGCCGACTCGTCCTCCCACGCCCAGGCGTAGACCCACTCCCCCGGCGGCGGCACCGGCAGCGCGTCGACCTCGGCGGCCCTGGCGTACCGGCGCAGGGTGCGCGGCGGGGCCCACTCCGGGAGCGCCTCGATCCAGCTGAACTCCCCGTCAAGGCGGGCGCCCACCACACCGGCCGGGGTGACCAGTTCGGGCACGTCCAGCAGCCAGGCCGTGCCGACGCAGGGGTGGCCGGCGAACGGCAGCCGCAGGGTGGGGGTGTAGATGTCGATGGCCCCGCGCTCGGGGTCGTCCACGAACACGGTCTCGCTGAACCCGAGCTTCGCCGCCAGCGCCTGCCGGTCCTCCCGCGCGGGCAGCACGGAGCCGTCCCGGACGACCCCGAGCTCGTTGCCGTATCCGCCGTTCGCCGCGCAGAAGACACGCAGCACGTCGTAATCAGTCACTCCGGCATTCAAGCATTCACGGCGGCGGGCGGGTCGTCCCAGGTGGGGCGCCCGTCCGCGCCCGGCGGGGAATCACGCCTCGGTACGACACCCGCGCCGGCGGACGGGAGTTGCCGTCGTCACGCCGAGGCGTATCCCTTGACCGGTCATTTACCATACCTTGGTGTTCGTTTTGAGCCGTTGATATCAAGCCGTGTCTGTGATCTTTCTGTGCCTGGTGAATCACCACCCGGACGGGTATGAGTGAGGTAAGCCTCAGGTAAGTTAGGCCAGCCTCACCACACCATCCCCGCTTGGAGCCTGCATGCGTGCCGTCCGACTCACCGTCACCGCCGCCGCCACCGTGGCCGCCTTGACCGCCCTCTCGGCCTGCACGGCGAAGAGCGACGCCAAGGGCGACGACGCGATCCAGGTCACCGCCGCCGACTCGAAGTGCGAGACGTCCACCAAGTCCGTTCCGGCGGGGCACGTCACGCTCGCCATCGAGAACACGGGCTCCAAGGCCACCGAGGTCGAGATCCTCTTCCCGGACGACCGGATCGTGTCGGAGAAGGAGAACATCGGCCCGGGGACGAAGTACACGCTGACCGCCGAGGTGAAGGCGGGATCGTACGAAATAGCCTGCCGGCCCGGGATGAAGGGGCACGGCGTACGGCAGAAGCTGACCGTCACCGGCGGTACGGTCGCCAAGCGCGACCCGAAGCTGGACGCGGCCGTCGCCGCCTACCGCGAGTACGCGCAGGAGCAGGCCGACGCGACGATCCCGAAGGTGGAGACGTTCGTCAACGCCGTCAAGGCCGGCGACATCGACGCCGCCAAGGACGCCTACGCCCCCTCCCGGGTCGGCTGGGAGACCACCGAGCCGATCGCCGAGTCGTTCGGGGACATCGACCCCAAGACCGACACCCGCGTCAACGACCTGGAGAAGGGCCAGAAGTGGACCGGCTGGCACGCGCTGGAGAAGGCGCTGTGGGTGGACAAGAAGGCCGGTGCCGAGCAGCAGGCCCTCGCCGATGAGCTGCTCACCGATCTGAAGGACTGGCAGAAGCGGGTCGGCAAGGCCGAGATCACCCCGACCTCCATGGCCAACGGCGCCAAGGAACTCCTCGACGAGGTCGCCACCGGCAAGGTCACCGGCGAGGAGGACCGCTACTCGCACACCGACCTGAGCGACTTCAAGGCCAACGTCGACGGCGCGCAGAAGGCCTACGAGCTGCTCAAGCCGGTCGCCCAGAAGAACGACGCGGCCCTCACCACCGAACTCGACAAGCAGTTCGCCGCGCTGGACGCGCTCCTCGACAAGTACCGCACGGACAAGACCTCCGACGGCTTCGTCTCGTACGACACGGTCACCGAGGCGCAGCGCAAGGAGCTGTCGGACGCGGTCAACGCCCTCGCGGAGCCGCTGTCCAAGCTCGCCGCGGCCGTGGTCAAGTAGGGGGCGGGACATGGGTGAGAACACCAATCCCTCGCGTCGGGCACTGATCGGCTGGGGCGGGGCCGGGCTCGCGCTCGGGGCCGCCGTGGCCGGGGGCGCGGCGGCGATGGCCGAGGCCGGCGACGACGTCGCCCCGGTCGCCGCCGACACCGGAGCCGCCGTCCCGTTCCACGGCGCCCACCAGGCCGGGATCGCCACGCCCGTCCAGGACCGGCTGCACTTCGCCGCGTTCGACGTGAAGACCGACGACCGGGCCGAGCTCGTGCAGCTGCTGAAGGACTGGACGGCCGCGGCCCGGCGGATGACCGCGGGCAAGGCCGTCGGCGAGGGCGCGTACGGCGGGCTCGCCGAGGCACCGCCGGACGACACCGGTGAGGCCCTCGGGCTCAAGCCGTCCCGGCTGACGCTGACGATCGGCTTCGGGCCGGCCCTCTTCGAGAAGTTCGGGCTCGGCGGGCAGCGGCCGGCCGCGCTCGTCGATCTGCCCGGGTTCCCCGGCGACAACCTCGACCCGGCCCGCACCGGCGGTGACCTCTGCATCCAGGCCTGCGCCGACGATCCGCAGGTCGCCGTGCACGCCATCCGCAACCTCGCCCGGATCGGCTTCGGCAAGGTCGCCATCCGGTGGTCCCAGCTCGGCTTCGGGAAGACCTCGTCGACGACCCCGGACGCGCAGACGCCCCGCAATCTCATGGGGTTCAAGGACGGCACCCGCAACATCGCGGGGACCGAGACCGACCGCCTGAAGAAGTTCGTCTGGGCCGGGGACGGGGACGGGCCGGGGTGGATGAGCGGCGGGTCGTACCTCGTCGCGCGGCGGATCCGGATGAACATCGAGACCTGGGACCGGACTTCGCTCCAGGAGCAGGAGGACGTCTTCGGGCGGGACAAGGGCGAGGGCGCCCCGGTCGGCAAGGCCAAGGAGCACGACGCGCCGTTCCTGAAGGCCATGAAGCCCGATGCCCATGTGCGGCTCGCGCACCCGGACTCCAACGGCGGGATCACCATCCTGCGCCGGGGGTATTCGTTCACCGACGGGACGGACGGGCTCGGGCGGCTCGACGCCGGGCTGTTCTTCCTGGCCTACATGCGTGACGTCCGCAAGGGGTTCATCCCGCTCCAGCGCAGGCTGTCGGCGTCCGACGCGCTCAACGAGTACATCCAGCACGTGGGTTCGGCGGTCTTCGCGGTCCCGCCCGGCGTCCGGGACAAGGACGACTGGTGGGGCCGGACGCTGTTCTCCGAGTCGTCCGAGTCGTCCGAGTCCTCCAAGGGGGCGTGATCCGTGTTCTCCAACTACCTGATCGGGCTGCGGGAAGGCCTTGAGGCATCGCTCGTCGTCTGCATCCTCATCGCCTATCTGGTCAAGACCGGGCGCACGGACGCCCTGAAGCCGATCTGGATCGGCATCGCGGTGGCGGTGCTGATCGCCATGGGCTTCGGGTGCGCGCTCGAATTCGGTTCGCAGGAACTGACGTTCCAGGCGCAGGAGGCGCTCGGCGGGTCGCTGTCGATCGTCGCGGTGGGCCTGGTGACGTGGATGGTGTTCTGGATGCGGCGCACCGCCCGGCATCTGAAGGCGGAGCTGCACGGCAAGCTGGACGCGGCCCTCGCGATGGGCACGGGCGCGCTGGTCGCCACGGCCTTCCTGGCCGTGGGCAGGGAGGGCCTTGAGACCGCGCTGTTCGTGTGGGCTTCCGTGCACGCGGCCAGCGACGGCACCCCGCGCCCCCTGGTCGGCGTGGCGCTCGGCCTGGCCAGCGCCGTGTTCCTCGGCTGGCTGTTCTACCGGGGTGCCCTGCGGATCAACCTCGCGAAGTTCTTCACCTGGACCGGCGGCATGCTGGTCGTGGTCGCGGCGGGCGTGCTGGCCTACGGCTTCCACGACCTCCAGGAGGCCGACTGGATCCCGGGCCTGACCAACCAGGCCTTCGACATCAGCGGCACCATCCCGCCGGACAGCTGGTACGGGACCCTGCTGAAGGGCGTCTTCAACTTCCAGCCGGACCCGACCGTGCTCCAGGTCACGGTGTGGCTGCTGTACCTGGTCCCGACGCTCGCCCTCTTCTTCGCCCCGATAGGGTTCGGCTCCGGGAAGGGGAAGGTGAAGGCACCTGATGACGCACCTGACGACCAGGGATCGCGGTCCGCTACGGCGCCGCAGGCTCCGCAGGCGTGATCGGAACGCGCTCATGGCGGTCTCACTGACCGCCCTGTCGCTGACGGCGAGCGGCTGCGTGGTGGTGCACGGGGAGCGCGAGGTGCTCCCCGCCACCACCCGCGCCGAGGCCGCCAAGGCGCTCAAGCAGTTCACGAACGCCTACAACAAGGCCGACAAGGCCTACGACGGTTCCCTGGACGCGGACTACACGACCGGCGCCCTCGCCGACATCGACTCCGCGCGCCTGAAGGCCGGGCACGTCAACAGCCCGGGCGGCAACTCCGGCCACTCGCCACTGGAGTTCGACGACGTCACGTACACCATCCCGAAGAAGGCCGGCTGGCCGCGCTGGTTCGTCGCGGACGCGCACGGCAACAAGGGCGGCGACGAACGCTGGCTGCTGGTCTTCACCCGCAACAGCCTCTCCGAGCCGTTCCAGGTGGCGTATCTGACGCTGGTCGCGCCGGACGCCGTACCGAAGTTCACCACCGACAAGGACGGCTGGGCCGAGGCCGTCCCGGCGAACAGCGCCCAACTCGCCGTCTCCCCGGGCGACCTGAGCCAGGACTACGCCACGTACCTGAAGAGCGGCGGCACCGTCTTCGCGGACGGCGCGCACACCAGCGGCTGGCGCACGGACCGCGAGAAGTCCACCAAGCCGGGCCTCGCCACCCAGTACATCGACGAGCCGCTGACCAACGGCGACTTCGCGCCGCTCGCGCTGCGGACCGCCGACGGCGGGGCGATGGTGTTCTTCACCACCCGCTACTACGCCAAGCAGACCGCGGCCGCCGGCGCCTCCGTGCCGACACCGAACCAGGACGTCACGGCGCTCACCAAGGGTGAGATCAAGCAGTCGCTGACGATGCAGTTCGTCTCCAACCAGGTCGCGCTGGACCCGGCGGGCACCGGGAAGGTCTCGATCCTCGGACGCATCCAGGGCCTGACCTCGGCACAGGGTTCCTGAACAGCGCCCTCCTGAACAGCGCCCCGAAGGGGCGCGGGGCCGTATCCGACATGCGGCTACCGCCGCGTGGGCGCGACCAGCCCCCACGCCGCCGCAGACATCCGACGACCCGGCACAACCCGACCCGGCGCTTCCAGCGGAGCGCTCAGCGCCGGAGCGGCCAGGCGGCGCCCACCTGGTCGGCCTCTTCGCCCGCGTACCGGGCGCACGCGTCGGTGAGGATCTCCAGCAGGCTCAGCGGGTCGGGGAGCGCGTGCTCGGGGCCGCGTACCCAGTGCACCCGGCGGTCGTCGTCGCCGGGCAGCCGGGCGGGCGGTACCAGGACATAGGAGCCCCGGCAGTGCCAGCGCAGGCCCGGGTGCTCGTCCATGGTCTCGGGGTGGCAGTCCAGCTCGCAGGGCCACCACTCGTCCTCGTCCTCGGGGGTGCCGCGGGTGAGGGTGAAGAAGAGCAGGCGGCCGTCGTCGCTCTCGGCGACGGGACCGACCTCGACGCCGTTCGCGAGCAGTCGTTCCAGTGCCTGCCGGCCGGCCTCCAGGGGCACGTCCAGGACGTCGTGGGTCATGCCGGTCGCGGTGATGAAGTTGGCCTGCGGCTGGTGCCTGGCCCAGCGCTCGATCTGGGCGCGGTCGGTGGTGGACTGCGTCTGCCACGCGAACGACACCGGGTGCCGGGCCGGGGTGGGGCAGCCGACGCGGTCGCAGGAGCAGCCGTAGCCGGGCGCGGGATGCGCGGCGGGGGCCAGCGGGAGGCCCCTCGCGGCGGCGGCGAGCAACAGGTCCGCACGGCCTGCGTCGCCGGCGGCGGCCGCCTCCTTCGGGCGGCGCCCGCGGAGCCACCGGGAGAGTCTGCTCTGCCGGCCGCTCGGGCCGCCGAAGGTCGCGCTCATCTATCGCCTCGCCTCGCTGTGGTCCGGCCAGGATGCCTTATGGGGCCAACTGGGGGCGAAGGGGGGTACGAGGGGCGAGAGTGTCTCACAAGGGTGAGAGGGCATTACGAAGGTTAGATGTGCCCCGAAAGCGATAGGAGGTTGCGAGCGTTAGAGGGGTTCACTCCTGGGTGCCGAACGGCGGCCAGGCATCTCCCCAGTCCGCGTCCCGGGCCGCCTTGTACAGGTCGCCGTGGCGTTTGGTGACCGTCGTGCGGCGGAGTTGTTCGTCGGTCTCGCACAGGTCGAGCAGGACCTGGCCCTTGCGGATCTGGGGGCGGCGGACCACCCGTGCCGGTGCCGGGGCGGGCGGGAAGCGGGTGGCGGCCACATAGCTGAACTTCTCGTCCTCGTAGGGCAGTGATCCGCCCTTGACCTGGCGGTGCAGGGAGGAGCGGCTGACCCGGGCCGAGAAGTGGCACCAGTCCGTGCCGGGGACGATCGGACAGGCGGCGCTGTGCGGGCAGGGCGCGGCGATGTGGAAGCCGGCGGCGATCAGGCGGTCCCGGGCCTCGATGATCCGGGCGTAGCCGGCGGGCGTGCCGGCCTCGACGAGGACGACGGCCTGCGCGGCGGCCGCGGCGGCCGCGACGAGGGCGGCACGGCCGGTCTCGTCGAGCTCGTTGAGGACGTACGACACCGTGACGAGATCAGTGCTCTCGATGGTGAGCGCCGCTCCGATCCGAGAGCGCTGCCATGACGCCTCCCGCAGGGCCGGGTTCGCCGCGGCGATCTCCCGGCCGAGGGCCAGCGCCGGCTCGGCCCAGTCGAGGACCGTCACCGGCCGCGCGCCCGCCCAGGTGTCGGCCACCGCCCAGGTCGCCGCGCCCGTCCCGCCGCCGACGTCCACATGGCTCCCCGGCGCCCATCCCTCCGGCACCGCGTCGGCGAACGCCGCCAGCGCGGACCGTACCGCCTCGAAGGTCGCCGGCATCCGGTACGCCGCGTACGCCACCACGTCCGCCCGGTCCCGCAGGATCGGCGCGTCGGTCGGGGTGGCCCCGCGGTAGTTGGCGATCAGCCGCTCGACGGCTCCGGCGGCCTGCTTCGGGGGCAGACCGTCGAGGAGGTCGGAGAGGGCGGCGCGGAGCCGGTCGGCCGGCGGGGTGGGGTGGGTGGGGTGACTCACCCGGCGATTGTATGGACAGCCCGGGCAAGGCGGGTCGCCACGGCGGCCCGGGGCGCGCTGTCGCCGGGGCGGCGGCGCGGATGCACCGTGTTGGCCAGCAGCACCAGGAACGTGTCCGTCGCCCGGTCCAGCACCAGGCTCGTCCCGGTGAAGCCGGTGTGGCCCGCCGCGCCGTGTCCCGCCAGTTCGCCCATGAACCACGGCTGGTCCACCAGGAAGCCCAGGCCGGGCGGGGCCAGCAGCAGGTCCACGAAGTCGGGGCCGAGGATACGTGCGGGGCCGTACGCGCCGCCCGAGAGCAGCGCGCGGCAGAAGATCGCCAGGTCCCGGGCGGTGGAGAAGAGGCCGGCGTGCCCGGCCACCCCGCCCAGCGCCCAGGCGTTCTCGTCGTGCACGACGCCCCGCAGCATCCCCCGGTCGGCCTTGGCCCACGGCCGCCGCTGGTCCTCGGTGGCCGCCGCCCCGGGGCAGGGGCCGAAGTCGGTGGCGGTCATGCCCAGCGGACGGGTGATGCCGTCGCGGACCAGGACGTCGAGGGGGCGGCCGGTGATCCGTTCCAGGACGTGCTGGAGGAGGAGCAGGTTGAGGTCCGAGTAGCGGTAGGCGCCGGGTGCGCTGCTCGGGC
The DNA here is from genome assembly GCF_042720695.1 of Streptomyces sp. NPDC058457. NCBI lineage: Bacteria > Bacillati > Actinomycetota > Actinomycetes > Kitasatosporales > Streptomycetaceae > Streptomyces > Streptomyces sp. NPDC058457. Next base: position 107,596 of record NZ_JBHXLU010000005.1, read on the forward strand.
CCTCCGCGCGCAGCAGGTCGAGACGGGCCGCGTCGTCGGGGCAGTCGTACAGCGGGAGTTCGGGGCGCAGGCCCGAGGTGTGGGTGAGGAGCTGGCGGACGGTGATGCCGTGCGCGGCGGCCCCGTGGAAGTCGGGGAGGTAGGCGCCGACGCGGGCGTCGATGCCGAGGGTGCCGCGCTCCAGCTGCTGTACGGCGGCGACCGCGGTGAACAGCTTGGTGAGGGAGGCGAGGTCGAAGGGGGTGCCGACGGTCGCCGGGACCCGGGCGGCGGGCAGGAGTTCGACACCGGCGTCGGTCGCGGGGTCGTACGCGGAACAGCGCACGGCCCAGCCGACCGCCTCCTGTACGGCGATCACGGGTCCGCGTCCGGCGACCACGACGGCCCCGGCCGCCCAGGGCCGCTCGCCGATGGTGAGGCCGCGCACCTCGCGGACGAGGTGTCTGAGTTCCGCGGGGTCGAGACCGGCCCGTTCCGGTGTGTCGACGCGCAGTCTCGGTACGCTCAGCTCTCCGCTCCCTCCGCCCTCGCACGGGTGTTCCCACGTGCTGCCCAGGGACGGCACATTCCCACGAAGCAGGCCAGCGCCACCAGTGCCCCCGCCAGTTGGACGATCGCCATGGGCACGGCGGTTCTCTCCCCGGCGATCCCGACCAGCGGCGAGGCGACCGCGCCGACGAGGAACGAGGAGGTCCCGAGCAGCGCGGACGCGGACCCGGCGGCGTGCCGGGTGCGCAGCAGGGCGAGCGACTGGGCGTTGGGGAGGGTGAGGCCCATCGCGGACATCAGCACGAAGAGGGCGGCGGCGACCGGGGCGAGCCCGACCGGGCCGAAGACCCCGGCCGACATCAGGAGCAGGGCGGTCGCGGCGAGCACGGTCACGACCAGGCCCGCGCCCAGCACCTTGTCCAGGCTGACCCGGCCGACCAGCACCTTCCCGTTGACCTGCCCGACGATCACCAGGCCGACCGAGTTGAGGCCGAAGAGGAGGGAGAAGGTCTGCGGGGACGCGCCGTAGATCTCCTGGATCACGAACGGCGAGGCGCTGATGTACGCGAACAGCGCGGCGAAGGCGAAGCCGCCGGCGAGCATGTAGCCGGTGAAGGGGAGGTCGGCGAGGAGGGTGCGCATGGCGCGGACGGCGGTGGCCGCTCCCCCGGCGTGCCGGCCGGCCGGCGGCAGGGTCTCCGGGAGCCGCACCCAGACCAGCGCGGCGAGCAGCGCTCCGACGACCGTGAGGACGACGAAGACGCCCCGCCAGTCCGTCACCCGCAGGATCTGCCCGCCGATCAGCGGGGCGACGACCGGGGCGACCCCGGAGACCAGCATCAGGGTGGAGAAGAAGCGGGCCATGGCGACCCCGTCGTAGAGGTCGCGTACGACGGCTCGCGCGATGACGATGCCGGCCGCGCCCGCGAGTCCCTGGGCGAGGCGGAAGGCGACCAGGGTCTCGACGTCCGGCGCGACGGCGCACAGGGCGGTGGCGACGACGTAGACGGCGAGACCGGTCAGCAGCGGGCGGCGGCGGCCCCAGCGGTCGCTCATCGGGCCGACGACGAGCTGGCCGAGGGCCATGCCGGCGAGGCAGGCGGTGAGGGTGAGCTGGACGGTCGCGGCGGGGGCGCCGAGGGAGCGGGTGACCTCCGGCAGGGAGGGGAGGTACATGTCCATGGCCAGCGGGGGCGTCGCGGTGAGCCCGCCGAGGAGCAGGACCAGCAGGAAGCCGGTACGGCGGGCGGCGGGGACGGCGTAGGCGGCCGAGGCGGCGGGGCGGTGCGGTGCGGCGGGTACGGCGGTGTCCTGGGCGTCCGGTGTCGGCGGCGCCGGCTGCTCGGGCATGTGTCCCCCGTCTTCGTAAGGTCTCTTCGTCTCGCGGACTTCGCGGACTTCGCGGGCCTCGCGGTTCTCGTCGGTCCCGCGGTTTTCGTCGGCCGCTTCGTCGGCCTTCGTCGGTCCGCGTCGGGCGCTTCGTCGGTCCCGCGGCCGGGTCCGCTCTTGATGGATCCCGACGGCCCCCGCATATGCTCTCAGCTCGTACAGACTGCCGGGAAACACACGAGTGAGGGTGGGCGGCCGGGATGGGTGAGCAGAGCGTGCGGTGGGGGATCCTGGCGACGGGCGGGATCGCGGCCGCGTTCGCGGCGGACCTGGTCGATCTGCCCGATGCGGAGATCGTGGCGGTGGCCTCGCGGACCCCGGAGTCGGCGGCGGGCTTCGCCGAGCGGTTCGGGATCGGGCGGGCGTACGGCGACTGGGAGTCGCTGGCCCGGGACGAGGACGTCGACATCGTGTACGTCGCCACTCCGCACTCGGCGCACCGGGCGGCCGCCGGGCTGTGCCTGGAGGCCGGGCGCAACGTGCTGTGCGAGAAGGCGTTCACGGTCAACGGCCGTGAGGCCGGGGAACTCGTCGCGCTGGCGAAGGAGCACGACCGCTTCCTGATGGAGGCGATGTGGATGTACTGCAACCCGCTGGTGCGGCGGCTGAAGTCGCTGCTCTCGGACGGGGCGATCGGCGAGGTCCGGACGGTGCAGGCGGACTTCGGCCTGGAGGGCCCGTTCCCGCCGGCGCACCGGCTGCGGGACCCGGCGCTGGCCGGGGGCGCACTGCTCGACCTGGGGGTGTACCCGGTGTCGTTCGCGCACCTGCTGCTCGGCGAGCCGGACGGGATGTCGGCGCGAGCGGTGCTCTCGGACGAGGGCGTCGATCTCCAGACGGGTGCACTGCTCTCCTGGGAGAGCGGCGCTCTCGCGTCGGTGCACTGCTCCATCGTCGGCGGCACCGGCACCACCGCCTCGGTCACCGGTTCGCGCGGCCGCATCGACGTCCCGGACGGCTTCTTCAACCCCGAACGCTTCGTGCTGCACCGCGACGGCCGCGACCCGGAGGAGTTCGCCCTGGCCCCGGCCGACGGACCGCGCAACACCCTGCGCCACGAGGCCCGGGAGGTCATGCGCGCACTGCGGGCCGGCGAGACCGAATCCCCCCTCGTACCGCTGAACGGCACCCTCGCGGTAATGCACACCCTGGACACCCTCCGCGAACAGATCGGCGTGCGTTACCCGGGCGAGCTGTAAGAGCGCCCCCCAAGTAAAAGCACCCCGAACTCTTCCAGCGCCCCGAAGTGAAAGCGCCCCGTCAGGGGCGCGGGGCTGTATCTGATATGCGGCTCCGCCGCGTGGGCGCGACCAGCCCCCACGGCGCCGCACCCGACCGACGACGCAACGCGGCCCTCCCAGCGGAGCGCCTACGCTGCGACCCCATGAACACCAAGCAACCAAAGATCGCCGTGGTCACCGGCGCCGGTTCCGGCATCGGGCGGGCCGTGGCCACGGAACTGCTGCGGGCCGGCTGGTCGGTGGCGCTGGCCGGCCGGCGCCCGGCGAGGCTGGAGGAGACGGCGGCGCTGGTGCCCGAGGGCGCCTCGATCGCCGTACGCACGGACGTGGCGCGGCCCGAGGACGTGGACGGGCTGTTCGCGGCGGCCGTGGACCGGTTCGGGCGGGTGGACCTGCTGTTCAACAACGCGGGGACGTTCGGGCCCGGCGGGGTGGCCGTGGAGGACCTGCCGTACGAGGCGTGGCGGCACGTCGTGGACACCAACCTCAACGGGGCGTTCCTGTGCGCGCAGGCGGCGTTCCGGCAGATGAAGGCGCAGGAGCCGCAGGGCGGGCGGATCATCAACAACGGGTCCATCTCGGCGCACACGCCCCGCCCGCGCTCCGTCGCCTACACCGCGACCAAACACGCGCTCACGGGACTGACCAAGTCCCTGTCCCTCGACGGGCGGCCGTACGGCATCGCGGTCGGGCAGATCGACATCGGCAACGCGGCGACGGACATGACGGCCGGAATGCAGACCGGCGCGCTGCAGGCGAACGGGGAGATCGCCCCGGAACCCGTGATGGACGTGGCCGACGTGGCGCGGACCGTGCGGCACATGGCCGGGCTGCCGTTGGCGGCGAACGTGCAGTTCGCGACGGTGCTGGCGACGGCGATGCCGTACGTGGGCCGGGGCTGACCCGCCGTTCAGTCGGACAATCCACAACCTGCACAAGCGGAATTCAGACGTCCGCAGTATTGCGGCCGGTAACGGGCCTATGCTCGACTTTCCTCCACCAGAACTTCACAGTTGGGGCTCTGGCATTCCGCAGACCGTCGACCACACCGAGGGGGGAGGCGGCAGCCGTTCCACCGGACCGGGGTGGGGGTGGACCCGCGCGGGACCGCGGGTACGCACCGGTGGGTGGAGCGGCTGCCGCGTGACGTCAACCCGCCGGGGTGTCACCCGAGTCGGGGGCAGCCGCGGCACCGGCCGCCCGCCGCCGTCGGCGCAGCGCCCACGCCCCCGCGCCCGCGCCCAGCAGCGCGAGCGTCGTCGCCCCGCCCTCCGCGATCCGCCACGGCGACGGTCCCGAAGACCCAGAACCGGCGGCCGCCCCGGTCCCGGCCGCCCCCGCGGCCCCCTTGCCCTTCGACGGCGACGCACTCGCGCTCGCCCCGCCCTCGCTGAGCGGATCGACCAGCGTGCCCACCGACTGCGCCGAACCCCCCTTCCCGAAGCCCCAGTCGAGCAGCGCGGCGGTCTGCTCGTACACGGCGTTGGTACCGGGGTCCGGGTGCATCACGGTGACCAGCAGGGTGCGGCCGCCCCGGGTGGCACCGCCCGTGAAGGTGTTGCCGGCGTGACTGGTGTAGCCGTTCTTCACACCGAACAGGCCCTTGTAGACATCGAGTCCCCAGGCTCCCGTGAGCAGGCGGTCGGTGTTCTGGATCTGGAAGGTCTTCTTGCCGCCGGCCGGGAAGTTCGCGGTCCGCGTGCCGCAGTAGCCGCGGAAGTCGTCGTCCTTCAGCCCGTGCCGGGCGAAGAGGGTGAGGTCGTAGGCCGACGAGAGCTGGCCCGGGTGGTCGAAGCCGTCGGGGCTGACCACATGGGTGTCGAGGGCCTGCAGGTCGGCCGCCTTGGCCTGCATCTCGGCGACGGTCTTCGCGATCCCGCCGTTCATGTGGGAGAGCACGTGCACGGCGTCGTTGCCGGAGCGCAGGAAGACGCCCTGCCACAGCTGCTCGACGGTGTAGGTGAGGCCGGGCTTGATGCCGACCAGGCTGGAGCCGGCCGGGACGTCGGAGATGTCGGAGTCCTTCACCTTGTAGCGCCCGGTCCGCTCGAACTTCTTCAGCACGGTGTCGGCGAACAGCATCTTCAGGGTGGAGGCGGGCGCCAGCCGCCGGTGCGCGTGGTACGAGGCGAGCACCTCGCCACTGTCACAGTCGGCGAGCAGCCAGGCGCGGGCGGTGATCTTCTTCGGCAGGCCGGTGGCACCGCGCACCTGTATGCCGCCGCGGGCCAGCCGCTCGCCGCCTATGACGGCGGCGGCCGAAGCCGTGGCGGCCGAGGCGGGAGCCGCCGCGGACAGGGGAAGAGCGGCGGCCGTCAGTCCGAGGGCGGCACGCCGGGTCAGCCGAGAGGAATCGCGCATCCCGGGACCGTACACCGCAGGCCACCGGGGCTACCTGGCAGTACCCCCTCGCCCGGCCAGGAATTTGCTGTCTTATGAAAGTTTGCTAAGACCTCGCCGTTTCTCAGCTCTGACACATGTTTTACCCAGTGTGGCTCAAAGGTTCCTCCCTAACTTGAGCTCGCGTCCACAGCGGGCGCCAAGAACCTTCGAGGAACGGGATGTTTGGCATCTATCTCAAGCGCGAGCTTGGCCGCAGAAAGAAGGCGGCCCTGGTCATCGCTCTGGGTCTGGCGCTCGGTATCGCGCTGGTCATCACGGTCAACTCGGTGTCGGCCGGCATGACTCAGGCGCAGGACAAGGTCCTCAAGTCGCTGTACGGCCTCGGGACCGACATGACGGTCACCAAGGCCCGTACGGCGCCGACCTCGGGCAGCTCCGGCGGCCCGAACTTCAAGTTCGACGCCAAGTCCAGCAGCAGCTCCACGCAGAGTTCGGACCGGGTGCAGACCCAGGGCGGTCAGGCCCTGAAGTCCTCCCTGGTCACCAAGGTCGCCGACCAGACGGGCGTGGAGAGCGCGGTCGGAGCGCTCTCCCTCAACGTCACCAAGGTCGACGGCTCCTTCACCCAGGGCAAGGCGAAGTCCTCCACCAGCGGCAGCAGCAGCGGCGGCCAGGGCCAGCCGGGCGGCGGCACCTCCACCGGTCAGCCGCAGGTCCAGGGCGGCGGCGCCAACTTCAACGTCAACAGCTACTCCGTGGCCGGCGTCGACGTGGCCCACCAGGGCCTCGGCCCCCTCTCCACCATGAAGGTCACCTCGGGCAAGACCTTCACCTCCGCGCAGACCAGCTCGAAGGTCGCGGTGGTCAGCAAGTCGTACGCCAAGGAGAAGAAGTACAAGGTCGGCTCGACCTTCAAGATCTCCAGCACCAAGTTCACCGTCATCGGCATCGCGACCCCGGACAGCAGCGAGTCCGACACCGACGTGTTCATCCCGCTGAAGGTCGCGCAGACCCTCGGCGACGCCAAGAACCAGGTCACCACGATCTACGTCAAGGCGACCGACTCCAAGCAGATCTCCACCGTGAAGAAGGAGATCACCGCCAACATCTCCGGTACGACGGTCACCACCTCCGCCGACCTGGCGTCCACCGTCTCCGGTTCCCTCTCCACCGCCTCCAGCCTGGCGACCAGCGTCGGCAAGTGGCTGTCCATCGCGGTGCTGGTCGCGGCCTTCCTGGTGGCGGCCCTGCTGACCTCGTCCGCGGTGTCCCGCCGGGTGCGTGAGTTCGGCACCCTGAAGGCGCTCGGCTGGCCCTCGCGCAACGTGACCCGGCAGGTCGTCGGCGAGTCCATGGTCAACGGCCTGATCGGCGGCGCCCTCGGCATCGCCCTCGGTGTCGGTGCGGCCTACGCGGTCACCGCGATCAGCCCGAAGCTCACCGCCCAGGTGGGCAGCACCGGTGGCGGCGCGGGCGGCGGCCCGGGCGGCGGCGGTCCCGGCCAGCAGGCCTCCCAGAACACCCTGGAGATCGCGCTCTCCGCGCCCGTCTCCCTGACCACCATCGCCCTTGCGGTCGGCCTCGCGGTAACCGGCGGTCTGATCGCCGGCGCGATGGGCGGCTGGCGCGCCTCCCGGATGCGCCCGGCCGACGCCCTGCGCAGCGTCGCGTAACCCCCTCGATCAAGGCCCCCTGAACCGGGGGTGCCGCTTCCACTCCCCCCGGGAGGCGGCGCCCCCACCCCCTTACTGCACCCAGTGGAGAACCCATGTACAGACTCACCGGAGTCACCAAGCGCTACACGCGGGGCAAGGAGACGGTCGAGGCACTGCGCGGCGTCGACCTGACCATCGAGGACGGCGACCAGCTCGTCATCCAGGGCCCGACCGGCGGCGGCAAGTCGACCCTGCTCCAGATGATCGGCGGCCTGGACCGCCCGACCGAGGGCAGCGTCGAACTGGACGGCGTCGACCTCGCCCGGATCAGCGAGACCAAGCTGACCCGGCTGCGCGCCGAGAAGATCGGCATCATCTTCCAGTCGTTCAACCTCATCCCGACGCTCACCGCCCAGGAGAACGTCGAGACGGCCCTCGTCCCGCTGGGCATCAAGCCGGCGGACCGCCGGGAGCGGGCGGCGGAGGCCCTGCGCTCGGTGGGTCTGGGCGAGCGCCTCACGCACGCCCCCTCCGAGCTGTCCGGCGGTCAGCAGCAGCGCGTCGCGATCGCCCGCGCGCTGGTGAAGAAGCCGAAGGTGCTGCTCGCCGACGAGCCGACCGGCAACCTCGACGAGGGCACCCGGGACGACATCATGGCCCTGCTCGAGGGCCTGTGGCACGAGTACGGGCTGACGTTCATCATGGTCACCCACGACTCCTCCATCGCCCGCCGCGCCCCGCGCCTGGCCACCATCAAGGCCGGCCAGATCACCCTCACCGAGCAGGGCGGCGGACAGCGGTACGCACAGCAGGCGGCGGCCGGTCAAGGCCAGCAGCAGGCGGCGGCGTACGGCGGTCCGCAGCAGGGTCACGGCCAGCAGCAGTACGTGCAGCAGCAGTACGGCGGCGGTCAGGGTTACTGACCGCGGTCAGGGCCATTGAACGCGGTCAGTGGGCGGCCGGGGCCGCTCACCGCCCGAGGAGCCGGTCGATCTCGGCCAGCTGCTCGGCGGTGAGCGGCCCCTTCGCGATCGCGCCGGCGTTCTGCTCGGCCTGGGCGACGGACCGGAAGCCGGGGATCGGGATCGTGCGCGGACTGCGGGCCCAGATCCAGGCGAGGGCGCCCTGGGCGAGGGTCCGTCCGTCGCTGGTGAGGACCTCGCGCAGGGCCTCTATCCGCTCGACCCACGCGGGGTCGGCGCCGTCGCCGTCCCCGAACCCGGGCAGCCAGGCCGGCGGCCTGCTGCGGATGTCGCCGTCGGCGGCACCTGCCCGCCGCCCGCCGAGCAACCCCATGGCGAGCGGGCTGCGGTTGATGCTGGCGAGCCCCGACTCCTCGGCCAGCGCGATGAGTTGCGGAGCGTCCTGAAGCACGTTGAGGGTGTGCTGCACGGCCGCGCAGTGCGGTCCTTCGGCGAAGACGGCGGCGCGGGCGGGGTCGTCGGTGCTCCAGCCGTAGGCCCGGATCAGCCCCTCGGTGACCAACTCCTCGCAGACGTCCCGGAGTTCGGCGGCGCGGGCCGGGTCGGCGTCGGAGAGGTGGAGCTGGTAGAGGTCCACGTGGTCGGTGCCGAGGCGGCGCAGGGAGGCGGTGAGGGCGCGGCGCACGTGGGCCGGGGAGTCGTCGCTGCCGGTGAGCGTACGACTCCCCTCGTCGAAGACGTTGCCCCACTTGGTGGCGACGACCACGTCGTCCCGCCGCTTGCCGAGGGCTCGGCCGAGGACGCGCTCGCTGTGGCCGGCGCCGTAGGTGTCGGCGGTGTCGAAGAACGTCACGCCGAGGTCGAGGGCGCGGTGGACCGCCTGTACGGACTCCTCGTCGTCGACCTTGCCCCAGCCGAGCGGCTGCCCGGTGGCGTCCTGCCATTCGCCTCCGATGGCCCAGCAGCCGAAGCCGAGCGCGCTGACGCGGATGCCGGAACGTCCCAGGGTCCTGGTGGTGCTGTCGGATTCCATGCCCGAGACGCTAGGAGTTGAAGCGCACACCAAGGCAAGGGAATTACCGGACCCGCCGCCCTCCCGCTACGCCTGTCCGGTCTCGAAGCGGGAGATGCGGCCGTCGTCCTCGATCGTGAAGTCCCAGCGGGTGACCATCTCGCCCCAGGTGTCGTTGCGGTAGTGGGCGAGCAGGGAGCGGCCGCCGTTGGACTCGTTGTCGACGTCGAGGTGACCGTTGGAGGAGAAGATCTCCCGGTCGATCCAGTCGTCGAGGTTCCGGTCGGAGCCGTCGTCCGCCATGGTCGCGTCGTCGGTGAGGAGCCTGCGGAAGCTGTCCCGGTCGCTGGCGTTGACGGCGGTGACGAAGGCCCGGACGGCGGGGTCGCTGAGCTTGGCAGTCTTGATCGTCATGTCAGTCAGCGTCACATCGGCACCGGGGGCCCGCCACCCGAACGGCGGCGAGGAGGGGCCGACCGGGTGTGCCGGGTGCGACGGTGGAGACCGTCGTGATCCGCTGTCGCCGATGGGAGCCCCCGTGACCTGCTACGACCGACGTGACGTGGGCCTGCTGCTGCTCCGGGTGGGGACCGGCGGGGTGCTGGCGGCGCATGGCGCGCAGAAGCTGTTCGGCTGGTTCGGCGGGGGCGGGATCGAGGGCACGGGCCGCTTCATGGAGTCGGTCGGGTACACACCCGGGAAGCAGAGCGCGCTGGCGGCGGGACTGGCGGAGGCGGGCGGCGGGACGCTGCTGGCGCTGGGCCTGGCGACCCCGGCGGCGGGGGCCGCGGCGGCCGGGGCGATGGCCGGCGCGACCGCCCTGCACAGGCCGAACGGCTTCTTCGCCCAGGAGGGCGGGTACGAGTATGCGGCAACCCTGGGCCTGGCCGCCTCGGGCCTGGCCGTCGCGGGCCCCGGTCGGCTGTCCCTGGACCACGCGTTCGGGCATGTCTTCGACCGGGGCTGGATGGTCCCGGCGGCGCTGGGCGTGACGGCGACGGTGACGGCGGTGGTGATCGGCGCACGGAACCGGCGGGTGCGGCGGGCCGAGGAGGGGAAGCAGGAGGCGCTGTTCGAGGATTAGCGGCCGGGCGGGGTGGCAGGCTTCCCGCCATGACGGAACAGCGGAGGACACCGCCTGCGGAGGCCACGGACGCGCCGAACCTGCGGAGGACACCGCCTGCCGAGGCCACGGACGCCCCGGACCTGTGGAGTTCCGTCGAGGACCTCTGGACCTGGCTGGAGGCCGGCCGGAAGCACGGCGGCGAGACCGGCCTCGTGCTGCGCGTGCTCAAGCTCACCGAGGAGGTCGGCGAGGTCGCCCAGGCGGTGATCGGGGCGACCGGCCAGAACCCCCGCAAGGGCGACAGCCACACCTGGGACGACGTACAGGGCGAGCTGTGCGACGTGGTGATCACGGCACTGGTGGCGCTGCGGACGCTGACGCCGGACCCGGCGGGGGTGTTCGGGCGGCATCTGGCGGGAGTGACGGAACGCTCCCTGGGGCCGGCCGCCACCGACCGGACGGCGGACCGCGAGGATCCGGACGGGAGCCGGCCCGGCTGAACCGGTCTGTGGCGCGGTGGGCGGTCCCGGTCCCGTCCCCGGCGGGCGGGAAGGACCGACCCGCCCTCCCCCTCCTCGCTGCCACCGCGCCTTCCGGCTACGAGGCACACCCCGAAGGAGGTTATGGTCCTCACGCACCGAGCCGGTTCCGCCTGCGGGGCCGCACGTGATCGGCGCACCGTCAGGGGTGACGGGAACGACATGTCGCGGCGCCCCGAAGCCGCCGTGCCCCGCAAGGAGGAAGGCCATGTCCGACGCCGAGAGCCTGACAGGGCTTCTGGTCTCGCTGGGTGTCCGCCGCGGCGGTGTCCTGATGGTCCACGCCTCCCTGAGCGGCACCGGACTGGGCCCGTCGGAGGTCCGGGACGCGCTGCTGGCCGCGGTCGGCCCGCACGGCACGCTCGTCACCCCCACCTTCACCCCGGAGAACTCCGACACCTCGCGCGTGCACCGGACGCTCGTCGCGGGATGGTCCGAGGAGGAGATACGCGAGTTCCGGGCGAAGATGCCTCCCTTCGTACCGGACGAGACGCCGTGCCCGACCATGGGAGCGCTGGCCGAGACCATACGGACCACGCCGGGCGCCCGGCGCAGCACGCACCCGCAGTCCTCGCTCGCGGGACTGGGGCCCCGCGCGGCGGAGTTGCTCGACCGGCACCACGCGCACTGCCACCTGGGCGAGGAGTCCCCGCTCGCCGCACTGTACGAGGCGGACGCCCAAGTGCTGCTGCTGCGTGCGGGGTTCGACGCGTGCACCGCGTTCCACCTCGCCGAATACCGGGTCCGGCCACCCCTGCCCACACAGGTCTACCGGTGCGTCACGGGGACCGTGGGCAACTGGACGTCGTACGAGGATCTCGTGCTGGACGACGGGGACTTCGCCACGATCGGGGCGCGGCTGCCGAAGGGTCTCCTGGCGGAAGGGGAGTGGGCCGGCAAGCCAGTCGTCGTGTTGCGGATGCGTGATGCCGTCGACAACGCGGTGCTACAGATGTCCAGGTATCGCACGGAAATCGCCTGACACAGGATCAAGGCATCTTTCTTCGGTCGGCCCAACGGTCTGGTGGACGCGCGAAGAGCTCTGACAGAGCATGGACATGGAACGTATCGGTGCGACATCTCGGCACTCGGCACCACTCAGACGCTCAGGGTCAGGGGGAGCAACAACCGATGGATGCGCCTCAGCAAAGCAGCCGCAATGCATGCCTGGTGAAAGTCAGCCGGCACTCGCCCGTTGTGCAGGCAGTGGCCGACACGAGCACGCCGCTCGGCCTTGCCCTACAGCGCCACTTTCAGAAACCCGACAGCCCGCAGGTAACGGCCGACGTCGTCTTCAACAGCGCACTGTGACCGGGCGGGAGCTCGGACCCGCCGAACCGGGGGGTCCATCGGGTGTTCCCTTACGGCAGTTCCTGTTGAAGATCCACAGCCGGTGCAACCTGGCCTGCGACTACTGCTACGTGTACTTCGCCGCCGACCAGAGCTGGCGGGAACGGCCCGTCGTCATGAGTCTCGACACCGCGCGGCGGGCCGCGGACCGCATCGTCGAGCATGCGCGGGAGCACCGGCTGCCCTCCGTGCGGGTCATCCTGCACGGCGGAGAACCGCTGCTGGTGGGCAGGAGACACCTCGCCGAACTGCTCGGCGTCCTCCACGAACGCCTCGACCCGGTGGTCCGCTTCCACTGTTCGCTCCAGACGAACGGGACGCTCCTCGATGCGGACTTCCTGGAGCTGCTGCTCGATCACCGGGTCGAAGTGGCGGTGAGCCTCGACGGCCCTCCCGGGGCACACGACCGGCACCGCCGGTTCGCGGACGGCCGCCCCAGCCATGCACGGGTCGCCGCGGCGCTGGGACTTCTCGGCCGTCCCAGATACCGGGACCTGTTCGTCGGGCTCCTGTGCGTCGTGGATCTGGCCAACGATCCCGTCGAAACCTACGAGGCGCTCCTCGACTTCGCCCCGCCGCGCGTCGACTTCCTTCTGCCGCACGGAACTTGGCAGCATCCGCCGCCCGGCCTGGAGGACCGGACGGCACCTCCGCGCCATCCGCCGGACCCCGAGGGACGGCACGAGCGGATCCCGTACGCCCATTGGCTGATCCCCGTCTTCGACCGCTGGTTCGACGCACCACGACAGGAGACGCGGGTGCGCATGTTCGAGGAACTCATGTCCGGTCTGCTCGGGGATCCCGTGAACGCGGAGGCGTTCGGACTGACACCGCATGATCTCGTGGTGGTGGAGTCCGACGGGACCATGGAGGATTCCGACTCCCTGAAAGTCGTGGCGCCCGGTGCTCCGGCCACCGGACTCGACGTCTTCCGGAACTCCTTCTCCGAAGCCCTGTCGACAGAGACCATACGCCGACGGCAGTCGGGCGCGCACGGCCTCGGACAGGTCTGCCGGGACTGCGCGTTCACGACCGTCTGCGGGGGTGGCCTGTACTCCCACCGCCATCATCCGGCGACCGGATTCGCCAACCCCTCGGTCTTCTGCGCGGATCTGGCCGCCCTGATCGCCCACATACGTCGCCGCATGAACGAACGACTGGTGCGCCCCCTGTGAGCCGGGCACGGGCCGACACGCGCCCCGCCGTCGAAGTAAGCAACCGGGCAAGGAGAGTTGAACGCCCTCGGGATGGGGATAGTGCATATGAACTCGGACCCTGTCGATCAGGGTACCGCGCGCGGCAAGGGGGGTATCGTCTGCTGTCTCGGCACTGCTCTATCACGGCAAGGACTGAGGGGTACCGGTTGGGGGGTGATGAGGTGTGGAGGTCCATTGTTTCGTGCTCACTTCCGCCGGCGCCGGACACCCTCCAAGGCGCGCAGTGTGACCCGCTTCACCACGTGAACCCCGTGGAAGCTGCAGGTCAGGGACTCATTGGAACCGTATTTCTTCCTGAGCTATGCGCGCAGGCGGGGCCCCCGGGTCCTGATCAAGCGGTTTTACGACGATCTTTGCACCGAACTGCGCGACTTGCGCCCGAAGACCAGCGAACCCTTCGGACGGCCCTACCTCGACGTCCTGTCCCTTCAGGTCGGCCAGGACTGGAACGCCAGCCTGAGCGATGCCGTCGGTCACTGCCGCACCATGGTGGCCCTGTACACCCCGGACTACTTCCGCAGCGACTTCTGCGGCAGGGAGTGGAAGGCGTTCGAGGACCGGCAGCGCACCCTGCGCGAGGTGACGGGAGTGGACGCGGGAGCGCTCATCCCGGTTCTGTGGGAGCCCGTACCGGCCGTACCCTCCGGCGCCGACCGCATACAGTACGAGAACATCGACTTCGGCGAGGATTACGCCCGGTCGGGGTTGAGACGCCTTCTGGTCATGGATCCGGGCGGCGAGTACCGGCGCATCGTGAAGCTCCTCGCACAGCAGGTGCTGATCGCGGCGGAACACTTCCGCATCCCCGCAGCGAACGATCTCGATCTCAAGGCACCGGAAGCCGCGGGCCCGTTCCCCTCGGCATCCGACCTCGCGGCACCGGGCAGCCAGGCCGTCCTGCTGGTGGCCGCGCGGACCGCCGCGACAGCGCATCCGCACTCGGCGCAACCCCGGTGCCCGTGCCACGGCGACAGCCCCACCGACTGGAATCCGTTCCACGCCGAGCACGAGGAACCGCTGGCCGCGCATGCGAGACACCTTCTGGAGCAGAGCGGCTTGACCGTGCGGACCGAGACGGTCTCGAACCTGCTCGGTCAGCACCTCGAAAGGGCCCGCGCGCAGGGACAGGTCGCGATCCTCCTGGTGGAGGCATGGGCCGCGGCTGACGAGGCGTATCGAAACGCCCTTCGGGCGTACGACCGGGAGAACCATCCCGGCAGCGTCGTCATCGTCCCCTGCGGAGCGGACGAGGCAGGTGAATCGTCACAGAGCAAGGCCTACTGGGAAACGGTACGCGGTGCGTTCCCCCTGAACTGGGCGAGCGGCGCCGGTGAGCCTTTGCCGTTGGTCCAAATGGGTGCTTTGTCAGACGATTTCGACCGTCTCCTCCATTCGGTCGTTGCCAAGGCGAGCAACCACCTTTTCTCTTTCCTGGGAGAAGAGGAGGTGCACCGGACCGTCTCCGCGCCCTTGCCCATCCTGAACGCCGTGCCCGCCATCCGCCCCATACCTTCGAGAGCCGGAGCAAGGAGCAGGACCGATGACCCATGACGACCACGGCCGGGGCACCATCATCACCTTCTACTCCTTCAAGGGCGGCACCGGGCGCACCATGGCGCTGGTCAACACCGCCTGGATCCTGGCCAGCAACGGCCTGCGTGTGCTCGTGGTGGACTGGGACCTGGAGGCCCCGGGACTCCACACCTACCTGCAGCCGCTGCTCGCCGACCCCGATCTCACCGAGACCTCGGGCGTGATCGAGATGGTCCAGGACTTCACCCAGGAGGCGACGGCCCCGGCCGTGGGCTCCCGGGCCGAGAGCGGAGGCGCGCGCGTACCCCCACCGCCCGACATCGTCGGCCGCCGGCAGCATCCCCCCATCGACGAGTACATCGTGGGAACGGACCTGCGGCTTCCGCCCGGCGGGAAACTCGACCTGCTGCCGGCCGGCGCGCAGGACCCCGCAACGTACGCCGTCAAGGTCGGCACCTTCGACTGGGGCATGTTCTACCGCGTGGGTGGCAACAACCTGCTGACGGCGTTGCGTGAGGACATGACGGCGCGTTATGACTACGTGCTGATCGACAGCAGGACCGGTTTCAGCGACACGGCGGGCATCTGCACGATGGTGCTGCCCGACATCGTGGTGGACTGCTTCACCCTGAGCCGACAGGGCGTCAACGGTGCTGTCCAGGTGGCGGAGTCGATCCGCCTGCAGTCCAACCCGCAGCGCCACATCCGTATCGTGCCGGTGCCCATGCGCGTCGAGGACGCCGGCCGCGACCGCCTGGAGGCAGGGCGCTACCAGGCCCGCAGTCTGTTCGCCCGGTACCTGGACTGGATGCCCGAGGACGAGCGCGACGTCTACTGGAACAGCGTCGAGATCCCGTACAAGGCCAGCTACGCCTATGAGGAGATCCCCGCCACCGTCGGGGAACGCCGTCAGGACGGTACGCTCCTCACCGCCTTCGAGCGCCTCACCGCCCGGCTCACCGACAACCGGGTGACCCGGCTGGGCAACATGTCCGAGACCTACCGTCAGCGGCTGCGGCGGGAGTACGAGCGCAATTCTCCCATCAACCGCAAGGACTTCTACATCAGTTACGCCGCTCCCGACCGGCTGTGGGCGGACTGGACCGCCGCCGCGTTCCGGGCGGCGGGCTTCGAGGCGAAACTGGCGCCGGTCGAGGCGGCCGACCTCTCCAGCGCGTCCACCGCGCTGGCCGGACTGGAGCACACCCTCGCCGGCGAAGCGCGGCTCGTCGTGCTGCTCTCACCGCACTACACGGCGTTGAACGAGGCGCGGGACATCTGGCGGCGCGTCAACCGCGGCGATCCGAACGGCGAGAACGGCATGGTCGTTCCGGTGCATGTCGACGACTCCTCGCTCCCGTCGGAGTTCAGGACGTCGTCCCCGGGCGCCAGTCTCGTCGGAGTCTCCGCCGAGGAGGCCGTGTTCCGACTGCTGACCGCCGCCGGAGAACAGCAGCCGGGCAGCAACGCGCGGCAGATCGCACCGAGCGCGATCCCCTCCACCAGGCTTCCCGGCACCCCGTCCGCGGTGTCCCGGCTCCCCCAGCGCAACGCCGTGTTCACCGGTCGCCGCACGCTGATCGAGCGGCTGCGGGACAGCCTGCTCTCTGGCGGCGCCACCGCTGTGCTGCCCCAGGCACTCTACGGACTCGGCGGTGTCGGCAAGACACAGATCGCCCTGGAGTACGCGCACAGGTTCGCAACGGACTACGACGTGGTCTGGTGGATCAACGCGGCGGAACGGCAGCAGATCCGTCAGGACCTCAGTGCGCTGGCGAGGCCCCTCGGAATGGCCACGGGCGGCAAGGACCTGAGCGCGATATGCAGCGAGGTGCTGGACAGGCTGCGCCTCGGCGATCCCTACCCCCGGTGGCTGCTCGTCTACGACAACGCCGAGAAGGCCGGCGACCTGGACGGGCTGATTCCTGACAGCGGACCGGGTCGGCACGTCCTCATCACTTCCCGCAACCCCGGATGGGACGAGCGGGCCGAGCGTCTTGAGGTCGACCTCTTCACCCGAGAAGAGAGTGTGGCCCTGCTCCGCCGCTACAACCGCGGGCTGGAGGACGGGGATGCCCGACGGGTGGCGGAGGAGCTGGGGGACTTTCCGCTCGCGGTCAGCCTGGCCGCCGCCTCGCTGCAGCAGTTGGCCCTGCCCGTGGACACCTATGTGGAGATGCTTCGTAGTCAGATGACCGACATCCTGCGCAGCCAGCCTGCGCCCGACTACCCGAGTTCCGCAGCGGCCACCTGGCTGCTCTCCCTCAACCAGTTGCGGGAGCGCATGCCCGCGGCCGCGGCGCTGCTGCAGCTGTGTGCGTTCTTCGGCCCCGATCCCATTCCGCGGAGCCTGCTCAACAACCAGACCTCGCGCAGGTTGCTGCAACGCCACGACCCGAGCCTGGCCAACATGCTCATGATGGGCAGGCTGTACGGGGAGATCAAACGCAACGGACTCGCGCAGATCGACGAACGCGCCGACACCCTCACCCTGCATCGTCTGGTGCAGCGGGTGCTCAGGGACCAGCTCAGCGACGAGGAACAAGGTGAGATGCGCGATCGTGTCCACTCCGTCCTCGGCGAGGGCAACCCCAACAACCCCGACGAGCAGTCGAACTGGCCGCGCTACGCGGCGCTGCTGCCTCATCTGTGGCCCACGCAGGCCGAGGAGAGCGCCAGTCCCGAGGTCCGGCAGTGGATCTGCGACACGGTCCGCTATCTGTGGCGAAGCGGCGATGCCGCGACGGCCGACCAGACGGCCGAGCGCGTGCTGCGCACCTGGACCGAGCTGTTCGGGGACGACGACGAGCTGGTGCTCCAGCTGCGCACCGAACTCGGCAACGCCCTGCGTGACCAGGGCCGGCTGACCGAGGCGTTCGAGGTGACCCGCGACGCCTACGAGCGCGGACGCCGGGTCCTCGGCGAGGAGCACCCGTACACCCTCAACGCGGCCATGAGTCTGGGCGCCGACCTGCGTGGTGCGGGGCGCTACGAGGAGGCCATGGAGAGCGACCGGGAGACACTTGAGCGGGCACGCCGGGTGTACACCGACTCCCATCTGCGGACGCTGTCGGCGGCCAACAACCTGGCCGTGTCCGAGTTCCTCTCCGGCAACCGGGAGGCTGCGCGCAGCACCAACCGGGAGGTCCTCAGGCAGTTTCAGGAGATCTCCGGCCCGGACGAACGCGCCACGCTGAACTCGGCCACGAACTACGCCCGCGACCTGCGTGCCGCGGGAGAGTTCCACGAGGCGCTGAAACTCATCGAGGACACCCTGCAGCGCAGCAGGCGCGCCCTCGGCAATGATCACCTGGTCACGTTCCGGGCCTCGCTCGGGGCCGCCATTCTGTACCGCCGCCTCGGCGACTTCCAGAAGGCCTACCCGCTGACCAACGAGACGTACGACCAGAGCCGCAAGGTGCTCGGCGAGGACCACCCCGACACGCTGGCCGCCGCGACGAACCTGTGCGCCGACCGCTACGACCGGGGAGACGCCGTCGACGCACGGACCCTCGCCAAGGACACCTTCGACCGATACGAGCGCGGATTCGGCCCGGATCACGTGTTCACCCTCACCAGCGCCACCAACCTGGCGATCCTGCTGCGCCTCACGGGTGAGCGGGAGGAGGCGCTCCGGCTGTCCACCCAGACCCTCGAGCGCTCTCGCAGGCTCCTCGGGCCCAAGCACCCGTACACGCTCACCTGCATGCTGAACCACGCGACGGACCTGTCCGAGAACGGCTCCCGCACGGAGGCCGCCGTGCTGGCTCGCGAAGCGTACGAGGGGCTCCGGGCCCTGCTCGGCCCCGACCACTATCTGGCGATCGCGGGGGCGTCGAACCTCGCCATGCAGTTGCGCCAGGACGCACCGGACGAGGCCCGGCAGCTCCACGACGAGGCCGAACGGCGGGCGCGGGAGAGCAAGGAACTGGGCGCCGAACACCCCATGACCCGGTCGGTCACGGCGTGGCGCCCGATCGACGCGGACATCGAGCCGCCCGTCACCTGACCGGAGGTGCGGGATGAGGAAGGGGGCGACGGACCTTGACCGTCGCCCCCTTCCTCATCCCGCCAGCATCTTCAGCTCCCGCCGATGCCACACCACCGGGCTCCGGTCGTCGTCCGTCATCATCGCGAGGACGCGCAGCACGATGATGTCGTGGTCGCCGGCCGGGTAGGTGTGTTCGACGGTGCACTCCAGCCAGATCGGGGCGCCCTCCAGAAAGATGGCGCCCGATGCCGTCTCCAGTGTGCCGAGGCCGACGAGGCGGCCCTCCTTGCTGCGGGAGGCGAGCTGGCGGGCCTTGCCGCTGTGTTCCTCGCCGAGGACGGAGACGCCGACGGTCCGGGCGCGGGCGAGCGTCGGCCAGGTCGTCGAGGTGTGCTGGACGGCGAAGGAGACCATGGGCGGGCGGTGGGAGACGCCGACGGCGAACGACGAGACGATCATGGCGGTCGGTTCGCCGTGGACGCGTGCGCCGAGGGCGGCGACGCCGGACGGGAACGCGGAGAACGCCCCCTGTATGTCGTCGGGATCCGAGGTGAAGCCTGCCGGGGTCGTCATCGCGCGGTCCTCGCCTTCGCCGCGTCGGGCACGGCCGGGCCCCGCCGGGCGGGGCGGGTGTTGTCGGAGACGGCGGCGGTCTTCATCAGGCGACTCCTGTGGGTAGTTGCGGGGTGGCGGTGCCGGTCCCGGGGGTCCCGCCCCGGGGTGGTGGTCGGTGCGGAGGAGGGTGGCGGCGAGGAGGGTGAGCAGGCCGACGGCGGCGAGCGCGGCGAGGGTGGTGGCGTAGCCGAACCCGGTCAGCAGGACGGCGCAGACCGCGCTGCCGAGGACCGCGCCGAGTTGTTTCATGGCGTTGAAGGTTCCCGAGGCCGCTCCGACCTCGTCCGGGGCGACCGTGGTCACGGCGGCGATGGAGAAGGGCGACCAGACGAACGAGTTGGCCACCCCGTACACCGCGAAGGCGGCGGTCAGGACGGGGATCGGCGCGTCCGTCGCGACCAGTGCCGCCGAGGCGCCGACGGAGAGGACGAGGGCGGCGGAGCCGACGACGGCCACGGCACGGGGGCCGATCCCGTTGTTGAGGCGGGCCGAGAGCGGGGCGCCGAGCACGCACACCACACCCATCGGTACGAGGGTGAGCGCGGCCGTGCCGGGGGCGAGCCCGCGCTCCCGCTGGAGGTAGAGCATCAGCGGGATCATCGCCGAGCCCGAGCAGAAGGAGGCCGCGGCGGCACCCCAGGCCGCGGTGACGAAGCCACGGCTGCGCAGTATGGCGATGGGGACCAACGCCCGCTGTCCCGAGTGGCGTTGGAGCCGGACCACGGCCGCGACGAGCAGCGCGCCGAGGGCGGCAGGCAGCCAGCGCGGGACGCCCCACACGTCGGCGCGGGCCGCGTCCGTGCCCTGGACGCCGAGGACGAGCGCCGCGGCACCGGCCGCGTTCGCGCAGACCGCCCAGACGGGGACGGTGACCTGCCGGTGCCGGGGCAGGGCGGGTACCAGGACGGCCACGGCCGCCATCGTCGCGATGCCCACGGGCACGTTGACCCAGAACACCGCGGGCCAGCCGCCGGCGGCGACGAGCAGGCCGCCGAGCAGCGGGCCCGCGGCCACCGCGGCCCCGCCGACCGCACCCCACACGCCGAGCGCGACGGCGAGACGGGGTGGCTGGAACAGGGCCCTGATGAGGGTGAGGCACTGCGGGGTCATCAGCGCGGCGCCGACGCCCTGGACCACCCGCCAGGCGATGAGAGCCCCGGCGGTGGGGGCGAGCGCGCACAGCAGCGAGCCGAGTGTGAAGGCCGCGAGGCCGAGGAGGAGGACCCGCCGGTGGCCGTGGCGGTCGCCCAGCCGGCCCGCGACGATCAGGGGCACGGCGCAGGCGATGAGATAGCCGCTGTTGACCCAGATCGCGAGGGTCTCGGTGGTGTGCAGGCCGCTGATCAGCGCGGGCAGGGCGACCGAGGTGACGGTGCTGTCCAGCAGCAGCATGAAGAAGCCCGCGCAGATACCGGCGAGGGCGAGCCAGTCGCGCCGCTCGCTCCCTGCGGTCATCTCACACCGCCAGGTTCTCGCGCAGCGTGGAGCCGGGGTAGGCCGGGGCGAGGCTGCCCCGGCGGCGCAGTTCGGGGAGGAGCAGTTCGGCGATGTCGGCGAAGCCGGAGGGCATGGCCAGCGGGCTGGAGAACATATAGCCGCCGCGCGATCCGGTCGCCGCGAAGTTCTCCTCCAGTGCGTCGGCGACGGTGCCGGGATCCCCGACGATGCCGTGGTCGAGGCCGGTGGCACGGCTGCGGCCGTGCGCGAGGAACTCCGCGCGGCTCATCTTCCGCTCGGCGCCGAACTCCGCGACGAGCGAGCCGACGAGACCGGCCGGGCTGGCGTTGGCCGCGACGATCGCGTCCCGCACCTCGCCCAGCCGGAAGGTCTCCGGGAGCGTGGCGAGGTCGTAGCCCATGTTGTGGGAGAGGTACGTGGCGACGGCCTCGTCGTTCCAGAAGGCCTGCAGCGCGTCGCGGCGGGCGCGTGCCTCGGCCCTCGTACGGCCGACGATGACCTGGGTGGCCCACAGGATGCCGACGCCGGCCGGGTCGCGGCCCTCGGCGAGGAGTGCCTCGTCGAGCAGTTTGCGGTGCCGTTGCTGGGCGGCGAGGCTGCCGCCGAAGCCGAAGACCAGGTCGGCGAAGCGGGCGGAGGCGGCTATGCCGCGGGGCGAGTTGCCCGCCTGGACGATCAGCGGATGGTGCTGCGGGCTGGGTACGGAGGCGAGCGGGCCCTTGACCGTGAAGAAGCGGCCCTCGTGGTCGATCGGGTGCACCTTGGCCGGGTCGGCGAAGCGGCCGGTGGCCCGGTCGCGGACGATCGCGTCGGGGGCGACGGAGTCCCACAGCGCACGGCACACGGCGACGAACTCCTCCATCCGCTCGTAGCGCAGGTCGTGGTCCATCAGCTCGCCGAAGCCGTAGTTGGCCGCGTCCGCGCCGCGGGTGGAGGCGACCACGTTGAAGGCGATACGGCCGCCGGTGACGTGGTCGAGGGAGTTCAGCAGCCGGGCGACGTAGAACGGGTGCATGAAGGTGGAGGAGTAGGTCAGGCCGAAGCCGATGCGTTCGGTGACCGTGGACATCGCCGCGATCACCGGGGACATGTCGTGGCGCGGCCACTGGATGCCCCACTCCACGGCCGGTGCGATGCTGCCGCGCCAGGTGCTGGGGATGCCGCTGCCGTCGCCGAAGAAGAGCAGGCCGACGCCCGCGCGTTCGGCGGTCCTGGCCAGCTCCATGTACAGGCGGACGTCGGGGAAGTCCGTGCCGATCCAGGAGCCGGGCCGGGCCCAGGCGCCCTCGGTGTGGGTGAAGGAGAGGTCGAAGCCGATGTGCATGCCGGTCACCGGACGCCCCCCTTCCACAGGCCGACGACCTCGTCGGCGTCGCTGAGTACGGCGACGTTCAGTCCCAGCTGCACCAGGGCCGCGGCGTTGACGTCGAGGTCGTAGGCGGCGGTGGCGTCCCGGGGGACGACGACCGGCCAGTCCAGCTGTACGGCGTCCTGGGCGGTCGCGTACACACAGCACTCGCTGGTCAGGCCCACGACGGTCAGCCAGCCGCGGCCGGCCGCGCGCAGCCGCGCGTCCAGGTCGGTGCCGAGGAACCCGCTGTAGCCGCGCTTGACCACCCGCGTCTCGCCGTCGGCGGGCCGTGGCCGGAACCACTCGGCCCCGGGCGAACCGAGCACGCACGGCTCGTCCGGGCCCATGGGGGCGTCGTAGTCGCCGCCGCGCAGCCAGTTGCCCGCCCGCCAGGGGCGCGCCGGGTCGCTGCCCAGCTCGACCCAGACGACGGGCACGCCGAGTTCGCGCGCGGCCGCGACGAGGTGCTCGATACGGGTGACGGCCTGGTCGAGGGCGGCGAGGGCGTCGTCCGTCGGGCCGTATGCGGCCACGCGGTCGGGTTCGGCGAAGTCGCGCTGGACGTCGACCACCACGAGGGCGGGCCCGCTGCCGGGCCGGGCGAGGCGGGCGAGTTGTCTCTCCCGCAGGTCGGTGCCGGTGCCGGGCATCAGGCGGTCACCCCGTCCCGGGCCCGCAGTTCGGGCAGCACGGTCTTGCCGAACAGCAGCATGTCCTCGTCGTACTCCGGGAAGATCAGCATGAGCCCGTCCAGGTCGGCCTCGCGCACGATGTACTCGATGTGGTCGGTGACGGTGCTCGCCGATCCCGCGACGTACGGCGTCTGGAACGCGGCCTCCCCGTCCGCGCCCTCGGCCCAGGCGCGGGCCTGTTCCTCGGGGATGCCCCAGGTGCTGCGCATACGGGCGAGGGCCTCCCGGTCCAGGCCTGCGCTCCAGGCGCTGACCTTCTCGGCGGCGCGTTCGTCGGTCTCGTCCTGGACGACGGTGAGCATCGAGTAGGTCTTGCAGACCCGGCCGGCCGCCGCCGCCCGTTCGTGGACGTCCGTCGACAGCATGCGCATCTCGTCGAGGCTCTCGGCGGCGAGGAAGGCGCCGTCGGCGTACCGGGCCTGGAAGCGGCGGGCGTCCTCGGAGCGGCCCGCGTTGATGAGGGTGGGGCGGACGGCCGGGTGCGGGCGGGACTCGCAGTCGACGAGGTCGAAGTACGGGGTGTGCATGGTGACGGAGTCCTCGGTCCACAGCCGGGTGACCGCCTCCGTCCACAGCTCGGTCATCCGGTAGCGGTCCTCGTGGCCGAGGTCCGGGTCCCACTGGCCGAACTGCTCGAACTCCCCCGCGTAGGAGCCGTTGACGATGTTCATGCCGGCGCGGCCGCCGGAGATGTCCTGGAGGGTGGCGAACATCTTCGCGGCGACGGCGGGGTTGTGGACGTTGGCGTGCAGGGTCGCCCAGATCCTGACCCTGCTGGTCGCCTCGGCGAGGGCGGCCATCATGGTCATCGATTCGAGCGAGCGTCCCCAGTGGTCGGTGCTGCCGCCGAAGCCGCGCCACTTCGCCATCGACATCACGAAGTCGAGGCCGATGGCCTCCGCGTGCACGGCGGCACGCCGGTTCCAGGCGTAGCTCGCCTCGGGGTGCGGGGCGGTGGTGGACAGCATCCAGCCGCCGTTCCCGATGGGGAGGAAGATTCCGTACTCTTTCGTGGGCACGTTGCGGGCCTTTCCTGCGGGTGCGGGCCGGTGTGGGTCGTCGGTCGGGTGCGGCGCCGTTGTGGCTGGTCGCGCCCGCGCGGCGGAGCCGCAAATTGATACAGCCTCGCGCCCCTACGGGGCGCTCCAGCGGGAGCCGCTCACGGAGCCGGCCAGACGAGCTTGCCGTCCGTGTAGATGTTCTTGACGTACGACGTGTCGAACCATGTCGCGGCCTTGTCGGCGGTCACGTCGGCGGGGACGATCGCGAACTGGTGCAGCATGGCGACGAGCGCCGTGACGTTCTTCGGGTCGATGGCGCCGAGCGGCTGTCCGGGCGTCGGGTTGTCCTTCACCACCTGTGTCTCGGTCTTCCAGATGGTCGCGTTGAGTTTCCTGTCGTACGTCGGTCCCGACAGGCCGGCCGCGTAGCCGACGCACTCGGTGATGTGGGCGGCGCTTGCCGCGCAGTAGTCGTAGGCGTGCAGGGCGGCGCGCAGGATGTCCTCGACGGCGTGCGGGTGGGCCTTGGCGAAGGCCGGGTCGACCGCCATCGCGCCGAGCGAGCTGGGGACGTCGTAGTCGACCGGCTTCCAGACGGTGACGTCGTCGCCTGCCGCCTTGAGCTGGTTGGGTTCGTTGGAGACGAATCCGGTGAGCGCTTCGAGTCCGCCCTGCTTGCGGGGCAGTACGGAGGGGTCGTAGCCCTCCTTGACCAGCTTGAGCGAGTCCCACTTCACGCCGGCCTTGACCAGCATCGCCCGGACCGAGGCGGGCACATAGCCCTTGTGGCCGACGGTCCTGCCGTCGAGCTGCGTCAGGTCGGTGATGTCCTTGTTGGTCATCAGGATGTCGAGGCCGGCGTCGGAGTACGAGGAGACGCCGGTGATGTCGATCCCGTTGGCGCGGGCCTGGATGACGTCCTGTTCGGCGACGGGACTGACGGTGGCCTGTCCGCTGGCGAGCAGCTTGGTGTTCTGGGCGGTGTCGCCGGTGCCGGGCTTGAGGGTGACGTCGAGGCAGAGGTCCTTGAAGTAGCCGAGCT
The DNA here is from genome assembly GCF_042720695.1 of Streptomyces sp. NPDC058457. Lineage (NCBI taxonomy): Bacteria > Bacillati > Actinomycetota > Actinomycetes > Kitasatosporales > Streptomycetaceae > Streptomyces > Streptomyces sp. NPDC058457. Next base: position 132,503 of record NZ_JBHXLU010000005.1, read on the forward strand.
TGCTCGCGGCGATGTATTCGAGGATCGACGCGGACGACTGGTACTGGTAGCCGGAGAGATAAGTGATCTTGCCGGCGGCCTTGTTCTCGGCGCAGCGCTCGGCGGAGATCGCGGATCCCTCCGAGCCCTTGGAGGTGGTGGCGTCGGATCCCGATCCGCATCCGGCGGCCACGGCCGTCAGGGCGACGGCGGCGAGAGCGGCGAGGCCGGATCTGGCGAGGCGCGACTGCATGGGTGACTCCAGACTGGCGGTGTCCGCCGGGCGTTGATACGTGGGATGGACGAAGGCACGGGTCGTCGGCGCCCCGGCCCTCGCGGGCCCCGGGCGAAGCGGCGTGGGCGCGGGCCCGGTCAGTCGTGCGTGCTGTCGTGCCAGTGCAGGACGCGGCGTTCGACCAGCGTCACGGCGAGCAGCAGCAGGACGCCCATGACGGCGAGGACGAGGATCGAGGCGTATACGACCGGGAGCTGGTTCATGGACGAGGCGACGCTGATCACGGTGCCGAGGCCGCGGGTCGAGCCGGACGCCGACATCTCGGCCACCACGGCACCGATGATCGACAGCGGGAAGACGATGCGCAGCGCGGCGAACAGGAACGGCAGTGCGTGGGGGATGCGGATGTGCCAGAGCAGTTCGAGGCGGCCGGCGTCCATCGTCCGGTACACCTGGAGGACCTGCCGGGGCACCGAGCGCAGCCCGGCGGCGGTGTTGATGAGGATCGGGAAGAAGCAGATCAGGGCCGCGATGACCAGTTTGGGCAGCGGGCCGAACCCGAACGCGACGACCAGGGCGGGCGCGATCGCCACCAGCGGGGTCACGTTGAGGACGACGGCGATCGGCATGACGGCGCGCCGCAGCAGCGGGAGTTCACTCGTCAGGACCGCGAGGACGAACGCGGCGGCGAACCCCATCCCCAGGCCGGCCGCCGCCTCGCCCAGGGTGACCAGGGCGTTGTCGACGTAGTAGCCGAACTCGGCGGTGAGCGAGGCGCCGATTCTCCCCAACGGGGGCAGCAGGTAGGGCAGTTTCTCGGCGCCCCACTGCCACAGCAGCGCGAGCAGCGCCAGCGTCACGAGGAGCGGCGCCCAGACGGCGGGGCGGATCCAGGCGATCCGGGACTTCGGATGCCGCAGGCTGAAACGGGAGGGCTCGGCGGGCGGTTCGGTCCCGGCGGCGGCCTGCGCGGTACGTTCGTCGGCTACGGTCATCGCTCCCGCCTCCCTCACGCGGCTTCACCGTGCCAGGCCCGGCGCAGCCGGTCCCGGATCAGGTCCTCGTACTCGTGGAACCGGCGCTCCCCGAAGAGGCGGTCGCCGCGCGGCCGTTCCAGGTCGACCTCGACGGTGTCGACGATGCGGCCGGGGCGCGGGGCCATGACGACCACGGTGTCGGAGAGCCGGACGGCCTCGGAGACGGAGTGGGTGACGAACAGGACCGTCGTCTTCAGCTCGTCCCAGAGGTCGAGGAGCTGGTCCTGGAGGCTCTCGCGGGTGAACTCGTCCAGTGCCGAGAAGGGCTCGTCCATGACGAGGACGTCGGGCCGCAGGCCGAAGGCGCGGACGATCGCGGCCCGTTGCCGCATCCCGCCGGACAGCTGGGCGGGAAGCTTGTGCACGGCCTCCCCGAGACCGGCCTTGACCAGGAGTTCCCGCATGTCCGGAGCGCCGGTCGCGGCGCGCTCGGTGTTGCCCGCGATCCGCTCCCGGCGGCGCGCCGCACCCTTGTTGATCTTCTGCGGCAGGGTGACGTTCCGCAGCACCGACAGCCACGGCAGCAGGGCCGGGCTCTGCGGCACCAGGCCGATCATCTTGGCCGCGCAGGCCTCGGCCGGCGACACGCCGTGCACCCGTACGGTGCCGTGGTCGGGTTCCTCCAGACCGGCCGCGAGCCGCAGCAGCGTCGACTTGCCGCAGCCGCTGGGCCCGATCAGGCTGACGAAGCGGCCCGCCGGTACCGACAGGTGGACGTCGTCGAGGGCGGTCGTCGCGGACGGCCCGAATCCGTAGACCCGGCGCACCGACCGCAGGTCGAGTGCTGGCGTACCAGTCACCTTCACGCTCCCATCCATGTCGCGAGCACGAAGGCCCGATCCTGGAAGTCGGAGAGCGTGCGTGGCGAGTGCGGAACTGCCACGCGGAAATCCGCTTAGGTGCCCCCGACAGTAGAAACCCCGTGTTTCACCCGGTCGCGGCGGTCCGTTTCATCGGCTTTACGTTCGGCGTGGCAGTGTTACGACGGTGTCGCCGTCGAACACGTAGACCTCGATGCCGAGATCCGCGGCGGCGCGTGCCACCCAGCCGCCCAGCGCCTGCACGATCACCTCGGTGACGAGGAGGACCGTGCGCTCGGCGGTGGGCACCGAGTTCCGCAGCCAGAGCAGCTTGAACATGTCCGCCATGACCTTGTTGCGGTAGGCGGGCTTGTAGGCGCCCTGGTTGCAGACGAGTTGGACGAGTACGCGGCCCGAGGCGTCGATCCCCTCGACCTCGACCCGGCTGCCGTCCGGCAGCATCAGCGGCTTCGGGCGCAGCGCGATGCCGAGCCTCTCGCCGAGGGCGAGCAGCATCCGGCGTTCGACGGAGCCCTCGGCGAACCGGCTCCACTCGGTGGGGGCGTCAAGCACTGTCAGGCGCACGCCCGCGAGTCTAGGAACGTCCCGTTTCGCGGGTGTTTCCTGCTCTGCGCCGGATCCTGCTCCGGGCCGGGGTCAGAAGATGCCGGTCCGGATCGCGTACGCCACGGCCTGGGTTCTGTTCCTGACCCGCAGCCTCTTCACGGCCTCGTGGATGATGCCCTTGATGGTGCGTTCCGAGTAGCTCATCTTGTCGGCTATCTCGACCGTGTTCATGCCTTCGGAGAGCATGCGGAGCACCTCGATCTCCCGGACCAGCAGGCCGTCCTTGCGGGACAGGTCGGTGAGGGTCTGCTGGCGCTGCTGGTCGCCCAGTTCGGCGATGAGGTGGGCCACCAGGTCCTCGGGCATCCGGCAGCGCCCGGCACCGGCCTCGACGACGGCGTCGACCAGCCGGTCGAGGTTCAGGTCGCCCCGGTACAGGAAGCTGGTCAGTCCGTACTCGACGGCCAGCGAGAGCTGCCGCTCGGTGATCCGGTCGGCGATCATCACGACCGGGACGGGTGTGCCGGGGCCGCGGGCGGCGTCCTGCCGCATGACCCTGATCCAGTGGTCGTCCACGGTGCTCAGCAGGAGGACGGACACGTCCGCGTCGGGCAGCCCCTGCGCGGTCAGGAGTTTCACGCGTGCACTCGACTGCAGGTAGGCGCCGGTGGCGTGTTCCAGGATCGCGTCGCTCGCCTTCAGGACGACAGAGACCGGAACGCTCAGCGCGTCGCACATTCCATCTGCTTGGTTCTCAGGCACGTTCGGCACTTTATGGCTCCGGTGAGTCACCGGCTTACGTCAAATGACCCAATGAAACTTACGCCCTTCTGTGCCGATATGGCGCGCTCCAGTGCCTTTCGGGGTACGGGAGTCGGGCGCCGGGACGTCGGCCGGCACGGCGAGGTCGAGCGACTCTCCCGGCGCCCGGACTGCCAGTCGACACACACAGGTTGTACCAGGCAGGGCCGCCACCGGACGCCCGCTCGTCGAGGTCGTCCGCCCCTTCGTTCAGAGGGTGGGTTCGTTCGCACAGGAAGTCGCCCGGACATGTCTGCGGACGGCCTTGGGCCATATGCCATGTGTGCCGCGGAGGTGACCGGCAGGGAGCCGAGGCCGGTCCGCCGGACTGAGGCACATGTCCCCGTCCGCCCGGCCATGGCCGGCAGACCTGTGTCCCCGGCGGGCCAGGCGCGGGGTCAGGCTCCGGTCTCCGGTGCCGTCGTCAGGGTGTAGAAGACCGCCCGGCCCTGCTTGGTGCGCCGGGCCCGGTTCCTGGCGACCAGGTTCTCCAGCGTCGTACGGATCACCGTCGTCTTGATGGTGCGGCCGGGCTGACCGGCCCTGATCGCCTCGGCGACGTCGGTCGCGGAGCGCGGCTCCCGCTGCTCGGCGAGGTAGGTGTGGACGGCCTCGACGAGGCTCGGCTTCGGCCCCGTGGGGCTCGGTTTCGCGGAGTCGGCGCGGTTCGGGGCGGGCTCGGTCCGCTGGTGCGGCACGGCGGCCTCGGTGACTTCCGCCGCTTCGGCGGCCGCGGCGGTCCCGGGTGCGGAGGCGGTAGCCTGCGGGGTGAGCGCCTGCTGCAGCCGCTCCAGCACCACCCGGTTCTCCCGCACCGCGCGCAACCGCTCTTCCAGGGCGGCGATCTCGGTGGCGAGGCGGTCCTGTTCCGCGGTGTTGAGTTCCAGGTCCTGCGCGATCCGCGCGCTGTACTCGGACGCCAGCTCGGTGTCGGATGACTCGGACATGCGGTCGTGCCTCTCGTCGATGTGCTCCACGCGGGGACGCAGGTGTGCTCCGCGCGGGGGTACAGCGTACGCACACGGGACGTGCCGGGGGCGTGACTCGGGCCGACGGGTGTCTCAACCGGTGGCGGCGGCCCGCTCGATGACATCGACGACCACCTCGGGCCGCGACACATAGATGGCATGGCTGCCGGGTGCCTCGACGACCGTGGCGCCCGCGCGTTCGGCCATCGACCGCTGGGCCAGCGGCGGGATCATCCGGTCGTCGGCCGCGACCAGGTACCAGCTGGGCCTGGTCCGCCACGCGGGTTCGCCGACGGTCCCGGAGAGCGCCTCGGACCCCCACGGGACCTGCGAGTCGGCCATGAACCGCGCCCGCGCCTCGGGCAGGTCACCGGCGAAGGAGGCGTGGAACCGGTCGCGGTCGAGCAGCACATAGCCGTCCCGCATCGGCAGGAGCGGCGGCACCGACGCACCCGGCGGCGGGTCGGCGATCAGGGAGTCGACGGACTCGCCGCGGTCCGGGGCGAACGCGGCGACGTAGACGAGCGCGGACACCTTGGGGTCGACGCCGGCCTCGGTGGTGACGACACCGCCGTAGGAGTGCCCCACCAGGGTCACCGGCCCGTCCTGCAGCGCGATCAGCCGCCGGACCGCCGCGACGTCCTCGGCGAGGGACCGGGTGGCGTTCTGCGCGACGGTGACCTGGTATCCCGCGTCGACGAGGCGCTCGTGCACTCCCGCCCAGCCGGATCCGTCCACGAACGCGCCGTGGACGAGAATCACGTTCCGCACAGATCATCCCCTTGTCGTGACGGGCCGTCGGGCTCCGCACCGCGTCCGGGCCGCTTCGCCGTCCTCACTGTACGAGGCCGTGACATGCGCCGTACCGACAAGATGACCTGATCGCCCGCACGGGCAGGCGGGACCGCCCGTCCGTCACTGTGACGCACGCCACTGCGACACGTCCGAACTTTCGGCACCGGTCCACCATCCAGTCGCAGAGCCCGGCCCGATCCGACCTGGTCCGACTCGATCCGGTCCGACCACGATGGGAAGCTGTTTCATCATGTCGTCCCCCACACCCCCGGCCGCGGAAGACGGCGAACACCTCGCCGGCGCCTCCGGTGACCCCGGCGGTCCCGGCGGTCCCGGTGTGCCCGGTGTGCCCGGTGGTCTCGTCGGGCGTTCGGCGGAACTGGCGCTCCTCGACGGGTTCTTCGGTTCCGCCGCCGCTCGGGGCCGGGCGCTGATGCTGACCGGTGAGGCGGGGGTGGGGAAGACCGCCCTGCTGGACGCGGCGGCGCGGCGGGCGCGGGACGCGGGTTTCCAGGTGCTGCGGGTGGTGGGTTCGCAGTTCGAGGTGAGTGTCAGCTTCGCCGCGCTGAACCAGGTCCTCCAGGCGCTGACGGCGGAGATCGCCGAACTGCCCCCGTGGCAGGCGGAGACGCTGCGGGCGGTGCGCGGGGTGTCGGACGAGCAGCCGACCGAACTCCTCGCCGTCGCGGGCGCGGTGCAGGTCCTGCTGTCCCGGAAGGCCGCGCGCAGCGGGCCCGTGACGATCGTGATCGACGACGTGGCATGGCTGGACCGGCCCAGCGCCATCGTGCTGGGCACCGTCGCCCGCTACACCCAGAGCGCGCCGGTGGCGCTCCTTGCGGCGTCCCGGACCGGTGACGAGTCCTTTCTGAGCAGTACCGGGATACCGGCGCACGAGGTCAGGCCGCTGGACGAGGCGGCCGCGCACGAACTGGTGGCGCAGCGGTTCCCGGCGATGGCGCCCCGGGTGCGGCAGCGGCTGGTCACGGAGGCGGCCGGCAACCCGCTGGCCCTGCTGGAGCTGCCGGGCACCCTCAACGAGGCGCAGCAGCAGGAACGCGGGCCGCTGCCGGCCGTGCTCCCGTTGCCCGAGCGGCTGAAGAAGGTCTTCGCCGTCCGGGTCGGCGCGCTGCCGGACCGGACCCGGGAGCTGCTGCTGCTCGCCGTGCTCGACGGCTCGGGCGGGCTGCACATCCTGGAACGGGCCCTGGACGGGGGCGATGTGCTGGCCGAGCTGGGCCCGGCCGAGCAGGCGGGCCTGGTGCGGGTCGACTCCGCCACCGGCCGGCTGGCCTTCCGGCACCCGCTGACCCGGTCCGCGGTGATGGAGCTGTCGACGGGCGCGGAGCGGCGGCGCGGGCACCTGGCGCTGGCCCGGGAGTTCCCGGAGGGGTCCGAGCACCGGGCCCGGCACCTGGCCAACGCCGCGGTCGGCCCGGACGACAAGGTGGCCGCCCTGCTGCACGAGGTGGCCTACAGCACGCTGCGCCGCGGGGACGCCGTCGGCGCCATCACCACCCTGCTGCGCGCCTCCGACCTGAGCAGCACGGGCGTGGCCCGGGGGCGGCTGCTGGCCGAGGCGGCCTGCCTGGGCGCCAACATCACCGGTGACCTCCGCAACGTACACGCGCTGCTGGACAACGCCCTGCTCGCGGACCCGGTGGGCAGCGGTTCGCTCGCCGCCGCGACCGCGGCCGCCAGCCGGCTCATCAACGGCGAGGGCGACGTGGACACCGCCCACCGGCTGCTCATGGGGGCGATCCGCAACCACGCCGGGCCCAGCGGTGCCGACGACGACATCCTGAACGAGGCGCTGCTCACCCTGCTCATGGTGTGCTTCCACAGCGGCCGGCCGGAGCTGTGGCAGCTCTTCGACGCCGAGGTGGCCAAGGCCCAGCGGCGCTCCCCCGACCACCTGCTGTGCGTGCTGCGCGGCACCTTCGGCGATCCCGCGCACGTGCCGCCGCACGTCCTGGACCTCCTCGACGGCATGGTCGCGGACCTGCACCGGGAGACCGACCCCCGGCGCATCGTCCGTACGGCGGTCTCCGCCGCCTATGTCGACCGGCTGCCCGGCTGCCGCAGCGCGCTGCGGCGGGTCGTCGACGACGGCCGGGACGGCGGCGCCATCACCATGGCCATCGAGGCGTTCTTCCTGCTCGCCAACGACGCCTACTTCAGCGGCCAGTGGGACGACCTGCCCAAGCTCACCGAGGAGGGCCTGCGCTGGTGCACCATGTACAACTACCGTCTGACGGCGGAGCCGGGCCGGTTCCTGCGGGGGCTGCTGGCGGCCGCCCAGGGTGACACCGACACCGCCCGGAAGACCGCCGACCGCCTCGTGGCCTGGGGCAACCCGCGGGGACTCGGGCTGCTGCGGGTGTACGCCGCGCACATCCGGGCGCTGTCCGCGCTCGGCGCCGCGGACTTCGAGAGCGCCTACTGCCATCTGCGGTCGGTGATCACCCCCGGTGAGGTTCCGGCGCACCTCCCGCACGCCCTGTGGCTCTTCCTGGACTTCGCCGAGGCCGCGGCCCGCACCGGCCGGCACGCCGAGGCGGCCGCACACGTGGCGGCGGTGCGCGCGACCGGGATCCCCGACGTCTCCCCGCGGCTGGCCATGATGACCGACGCGGCCCAGGCCATCGCCACCCTCGACGTCATCGACCACGAGCTGTTCCGGCGGGCCGTCGACACCCCCGACGCGGAGCGCTGGCCGTTCGAGTGGGCGCGGATCCGCATGGCCTACGGCGAGCGGCTGCGCCGGGCGAAGGCGGGCGCCGAGGCACGGGGCCATCTGGACGCCGCCCTCGGCACGTTCCGGCGGCTGGGGGCCGAGCCGTGGAGCGCGCGGGCCGCGAACGAGCTGCGGGCGAGCGGCATCCCGGTCGGCACCGCGGCCTCCGGCGCCGGCCGGCCCGCACTGCTGACCCCGCAGGAGCTGCAGGTCGCACAGCTGGCCGCCACGGGACTGACCAACAAGCAGATCGCCGCCCAGCTCTTCCTGTCGCCCCGCACGGTGGCCGGGCACCTGAGCAAGGCCTTCCCGAAGCTGAACGTCACCTCCCGCGCGGGCCTGCGCGACGCGCTCACCGGCCTGGACCCGGAACAGACCGCGTGAACGGTCAGGAGGCCAGCGTGGGCCGGGCCCGCGCACGGGCGTCGTCGAGCATCCGGCGCGCCTCGGTCCGGCTGGCCCGGACCCGTTGCCCGGCGTCGCCGTGCGGGGCGTCCGCGGTGGCGGCGAGCGCGAGAGCGAGTTTGGCCCGCCCCTGGCTGAGCCGGCTGCGCACGGTGCCCAGCGGGATCCCGCAGGCGAGGGCGATCAGCTCGTACGAGGCGCCTTCCGCGGTGAAGTAGCGCAGCACCAGCGGCATGCGGAGCACCGGGGAGAGTTCCTCCAGCGCCGCCCAGAGCCAGTCCCGCACCGCGCTGCGCTCCAGCCACTGTTCCGGGCCGGCGTCCTGCGACGGTGCGGCCAGCTCCTCCACCGGCAGCACCAGGGCGGAGTACCGCAGCACGGACCGGCTCCCGTTGCGCACGATCATGCGCAGCCAGGCGCCCACCGCCGCCGGGTCCCGGACGTCTCCGATCCGCAGCAACGCCGTCAGCGCCGCGTCCTGCAGGACGTCGTCGACGTCCGCCGCCCGCCCCAGCACGCTCAGCGCGACCGCCCGCATCCCCGCCCGGTGCCGCTCCAGCAGCACCCCCAGGGCGGCGACCTCGCCCGACTGGGCCGCCCGCGTCAGCACCGCGTCCTCGACACGGGTGCCGTCCGCGACTTCCCGAACCATGAGATTCCCCTCCTGCCCGGCACCGCTCCCCCGGTCGCACCGATGACGGCGCCCCGCGGAAACGACCCGGACGGCAGGCCGTGGCCGGTCAGGCGACATCCGGCAGCCAACTACCGGGGAGGCCTGCGGACAGCCACCACGACGAACGACCGACGTCGGCTTCGGCTTCGGCTTCGGCTTCGGGGATCACGGGGCCGGTGGTCTCGTCCGGCACCGGTGCGAGGGGGGTCGGGGTCTTGCTCGTGGTCATGGGAACTGCTCCTTCCGGAGAAGCGGTTGACGTGGGCGGAGGTCAGAAGGTCGCGGTCTGCCGGGCCGGCAGGACCTGCCCGCGGGCCTGGACACGGGCGGGGCAGGCCACGAAGCCCACGATGTGTGTCCTCGGATTCGAGATTCCAACGTTGACATGTGGAACGTAGAAGCTCCTTCATCAACATGTCAAGATTGGAATGTGAGATGCGACCTGTCAGTATTGGAATAAGAGCGTTAGAGTGGCGGGCATGAGCCTTCGTCACGCCCTCTTGGGACTGCTTGTCTTCCGCCCCGGCAGCGGCTACGACCTGCTGAAGATCTTCAACACCTCGCTCGGCCACGTCTGGCCGGCCAGGCAGAGCCAGGTCTACGGCGAGCTGACGAAGCTGGACGCCACCGGCCTGATCACGGTGACCGACGAGGGCCCCCGGGGCCGCAAGCAGTACGCGCTGACCCCCGAGGGGCAGGCGGAGGCGCGCCGCTGGCTGGCCGAACGGGAGGAGCACCAGCCGCAGCGCAACCCGATGCTCCTCCAGACGTTCTTCCTGGGGCTGCTGCCCCCCGAGGAGGCCGTGGCACGGCTCCTGCGGTACGCGGACACCGCGGCCAGGGAGTACGACGACCTGGTGGCGCTGCGGGAGGCGGAGCCCTGGGAGCAGGACGCGATGGCCGAGTGCGGCCGGCTCGTCCTGGAGTACGGCCTCCGCCAGCGCGCCCTGGAGCAGGAGTGGGCCCGCTGGGCGGCCGAGCGGCTCCGCGAGGGGCGGCTCACCGCACCGGCCGCCGGGCAGCCGGACGTACCGGAACCCGCCTAGGAACGGGACGGCGCGGTCGTACCCCTCAGGTCACGGGCGATGGAGCGGGGCCGGTTGCGGGGAGCCGCTCGGTGGCGACCACCTGAGGCACCGGCGCTGCGGCGGAACCTCCTCGGCAGGCGTCTGCGGCCCATGGTCATGTCTGTCATGCGGTCTCTCGTTTCGCCTGGTGCGTGGGGTGAACTGCCGTACGGCGGGCGCCGGTTCGGGAACGCTGTTGCCCGGCCGACGGCCTGCGGCCCATGGCGGACTCCGATGACGTGTGGGGGGATGCCCTGCCGGTATATCAGCCGGCCAGGAGCACCCCCGGGAAGTCCCGCACGCCGCTGGCCGAAGGTGAAAGGACTCGGTGCGAAAAGGCACCCGGGGGCCGGTCCCGCCCGCCTCCTCCGCCGCCTCCCCTGCCTACCCGTCCAGTTGCTCCAGCGCATCGCGCAGGGCGGCGCGGGAGGTGACGCCCAGTTTGGGGAAGGCCTGGTAGAGGTGGGTCGAGACGGTGCGCGGGGAGAGGAAGAGCCGTTCCGCTATCTGCTTGTTGGACAGGCCCGCGGCCGCCAGACCCGCGATCTCCCGTTGCTGCGGTGTCAGCGCCGGCAGGTCCCGGGCCCGCGCCGGGGCACCGCAGGCGCGCAGTTCCGCGTCGGCCCGCTCGGCCCACGGACGGGCACCGAGCCGCCGGAAGGCCTCGGCGGCGGCAGCGAGTTGCTCACGCGCCCGGGCCAACGACTTGCCACGGCGCAGCCGTTCGCCGTAGTAGAGCCGGATACGGGCGTGGTCGAAGGGCCAGCGCCCGGCGCCCTCCACGGCCAGTGCCCGGTCGAACCCGCGGACCGCCGCCGCACCGCTCCCGGCGGCCAGCGCGGCCGAGCCGAGCAGCACCATGCGCAGCCGCGGTGACACCGCGTCGAGCCCCGCGTCCCGGGCCGCCCGGACATGCGCCACGGCCTCCTCGCGGCGGCCGGTGCGCACCGCGGCCTCCACCAGGTCCAGGATCACCCACAGCGCGTGCCCCGCGAACGGCGCGAACGTCCCGGCCGGCGAGATCGTGCACACATGCCGGTAGGCCGCCTCGAAGTCGCCCTGCGACAGCGCGATCAGCGTCCTGGCGTGGGCCGCGTAGCAGCGGACGGCATGACCCCGGCGGGAGCCGGCCCACTGGTCCATCTGGTCCGCGAACCCGCGCGCGTCCTCGAGGTCACCGCAGGCCGCGGCGGTACAGGCCAGCACGAACTTGCCGGTCCAGGACCGCAGCGGGTACTCGAGGTCCTCGCACCAGCGCAGGCCCTGGTGGGCCACCCGTCGCAGCTCCGGCCACCGGCCGGTGAACCAGGCGTGGCTGCCCCACAGGAACGAGGCCTGGATGGCCGGGAAGATGTTCTCGCCGCGCAGTCCGCCGCGGGCGGTGAGCAGCAGCGGCTCCTCGATCGCGCCGAGCCGGTCCGCGTAGGCGCCGGCCGTGGCGATCCGTACGATCCGCACCGGGTCCGGCGTGCCGGGCAGCTCCCGGACGGCGGTGTCGAGCCGGGCCCAGTCGGCCGGGCGGGCCCGGGCCGGGTCGCCGAAGGTGGTCCGCATCAGCCGCACGGTGTCCGGGACCGAGGTGCACTTCGCCAGGGTCGCGTCGAAGTCCGCCCACAGCTCGGGCCGGCCGGCGTGCACGCACACCATGAACAGGGTGCTGAGCGCTTCGAGCAGGGTGACGTCGGAGAGGTCGTACGGTTCGGGCTGCAGCGCGATCGCGCCGGACAGCAGGCGGTGGGCGGTGTCGATGTCGCCGTAGCTGTTGAGGAGGTGCAGCGCGGCGGCCACCGCGACCGCCGGGGACTCCGCGTCCGGGGCGGCCCGCCGGGCGTCGTCGAGCAGCCGGGGCACGTCGCGCACGCTGCCGGTGAGGTTCGCGCCGACGTACGCCGCCTTGGCCAGCCGCCGGGCGTACCCGGAGCCCGCCGGGCTGAGCTCGGCGGCACGCACCAGGGCCGCGACCGCGTTCGGCCCGTCACCGCGGTGGGCGCTGGCCCCGGCGGCCTCCTCCAGCAGCGCGGCGATCCGCTCGTCGGGTTCGACGGCGGCCTGTGCCAGATGCCAGGCCCGCTGCTCGGGCACCCCGTGCCACGCCTCGGCGAGCGCGCGGTGCACGGTGCGCCGCTGGTCACCGGTCGACATCTCCACCACGGCCGAGCGGATGAGCGAGTGCCGGAAGGCCAGCCGCCCGGCCGTCCGGTCGACCCGCACGAGCCGCGCGCGTTCCGCCGGGACCAGGTACTCCAGGGCACGCCCCCCGGCCCCCGCCCGGCGCACGATCACCAGGTTGCCGCTGCCCTCCAGCGCGGCCACCAGCAGCAGGTGCCGGGTGACGGGCGGCAGCGTCCTGATGCGGGCGGCGAAGGTCGACTGGAGCCGTTCGGTCAGCGGCAGGCGGGCCGGCAGGGCCTGGGACGCGATGCGCTGGGACTCGCTCAGGGCGGCCGGGAGTTCGAGCAGCGCCAGGGGGTTGCCCCCGGCGTCGGCGATCAGCCTCCGCCGGACCCCTGACGCCATCTCCGGGAACCGGCGGCCGAGCAGTTCGCCGGCGGCGGCCTCGCCGAGCGGGCCCAGTTCGTGCGGCGCCAGCCCGCTGTGGTCGAAGAAGCTCTCCTCGCCGAGCCGGGCCGCGCAGACCAGCCCCGTACCGGTGCCGGCGAGCCGGCGCGCCACCTGTCCCAGGACGACGGCGCTGGCCCGGTCCAGCCACTGGGCGTCGTCCAGCACGAGCAGCGTGGGCATGCCACGGGAGAGCTCGGCGGCGAGCGCCACCACGGCCTCGGTGACCGCGTCGGGCCCGGTCGCCGTGCCCCGCTCGAAGCCGAGGGCCCCGGCGAGGACGGGGGTCCGTACCGCCCTCGACTGGATCTCCGGCACCGACGTCAGCAACTGCTGCAGCGCGCCGTAACTGGCCTGCGCCCGGTACTGCACCCCCGCGGCCTGCAGCACCCGCAGCCCCGTGGCCTCGGCCCGGCGGACGACCGCGCCGAGCAGCGCGCTCTTCCCGACCCCCGGGTCCCCCAGCACCACCAGCGAGCCGCCGCCCTGCCGCGGGACGCCTGCGAGGAAGCCGTCCAGCCGTGCCAGGTCGGCCTCGCGTCCGATCAGGGGTTCTTCGCCAGGGGGGAGGTGCTCGGCGGCCCGGCCGTCGGTCATGCGCGGGCTCCTGACGAGGGGAGGGGGTGCGGGCAGGGATGTCCCATCATGCGGGACGGGATGCCGATCGCCCTCATCGTTCGTCGTTGCGGCGCCGTCATCGTTCGTCGTCGCGGACGGGCGCGTGCCGTCCGGCCCTCGGGGCGCCGGCGGAGGCCGGGCCGGGGCCGGGCCTGCGGCCCTCAGGAGGTGGTGGCGGCCCGGCCGATCGTCGCCCGGATGTGCTTCATCAGCGGCTGGTCGCTCTGTTCGCTGTAGTCGCACAGGGCGACCAGCACGTTCATCTCGGGCATGTACCCGGCCGCGCAGCCGCGGGGCAGGTCGTACGGAACCGCGAGGAAGCCGTTCAGGACCCGGGTGCTGCCGTCCTTGGCGGTACTGGTGATGTCGACCGGGTCGAACTCCTCGATGCCGCGTTCGCGCATGTCGGCCGCGTTCATGAAGACGAGGGTGCGCAGGTTCCTGATCCCCCGGTAGCGGTCGTCGTCGGAGTAGATGGTGGTGTTCCACTGGTCGTGGGAGCGCATGGTGCCGAGCGCCAGGGTGCCCGGCGCGGGTACGACGTCGGGCAGCGGCGCCGAGGAGAACTCGGCGCGCCCGGAGGGCGTGCGGAAGACCAGTTCCCGCGCGGGCTGCCGGATCCGGAACCCCAGCGGCAGCCGGACCCGCCGGTTGAAGTCCTCGAAGCCGTCCAGGACCCGGGCCATGGTGTCGCGGATGCGGTCGTAGTCCTCGACGTACCAGCCCCAGGGCGTACGGCTGTCGGGAAGCGCCGCACGGGCGATACCGGCGATGACGGCGGGCTCCGACAGCAGGTGCGCGGAGGCCGGCTTCTTCATGCCGACCGACAGATGCACCATGCTCATCGAGTCCTCGACGGAGGTGCTCTGGATGCCGCGCCGCTGGTGGTCCTTCTCGGTACGGCCGAGGCAGGGCAGGATCAGGGCCTGCCGGCCGTGGACCAGGTGGCTGCGGTTGAGCTTGGTACTCACCTGGACGGTGAGTTCACAGGAGCGCAGGGCCTCGTAGGTGGCCCGGGTGTCGGGCGCGGCGAGGGCGAAGTTGCCGCCCATGCCGACGAAGACCTTGATGTCGCCGCGGAGCATCGCCCGGATGGTGCCGACGGTGTCGAGCCCGTGCTCGCGGGGCGGGTCGATCCCGCACACCTCGGCGAGCCGGTCCAGGAACTGCGGCTCGGGCCGGTGGTCGATGCCGCAGGTGCGGTTGCCCTGTACGTTGCTGTGCCCGCGCACGGGAGAGGGACCGGCACCCTCGCGTCCGAGGTTGCCGCGCAGCAGCAGCACGTTGACGATCTCCCGCACGGTGTCGACCCCGTGCTCGTGCTGGCTGACGCCGAGGCACCAGCTGACGATGGAGCGGTCGGCGTCCCGGTAGATCCGGGCCGCGCGGAGGATGTCGGCGCGGCTGATCCCGGACTGCCGCTCGATCTCCTCCCAGGGCGTGGCCTCGCACAGCTTCCGGTAGTCCTCGAAGCCGCTGGTGTACCGGTCGATAAACTCCCGGTCGAGGGCCTTGGGATCGGACGTGGCCTGGTCGAGGACGGCCTTAGCGATACCGCGCAGCAGCGCCATGTCACCGCCGACGCGCACCTGGAGGTCGAGGGTGCCGGTGCGGGTGGAGTGGAGGGCGGCCATGTCCACGAAGTCGTGCGGGATGATCGTCCGCCGCGACGCCGCCTCGATCAGCGGATTGACGTGCACGATCTGGGCGCCGCGCCGGTAGGCGTCGGCGAGGGCGGTGAGCATCCGGGGCGCGTTCGACGCGGCGTTCACGCCCATGATGAAGAGGGCGTCCGTGGCGTCCCAGTCCTGGAGGTCGACGGTGCCCTTGCCGGTGCCCAGCGAGGCGGTGAGGCCCCGCCCGCTGGCCTCGTGGCACATGTTGGAGCAGTCCGGCAGGTTGTTGGTGCCGAGTTCGCGGGCCATGAGCTGGTACAGGAAGGTGGCCTCGTTGCCGAGCCGCCCGGAGGTGTAGAAGGCCGCCCGGTTCGGATCGTCCAGCCCCCGCAGCACCCGCCCGGCCAGCGCGAACGCGTCACACCAGCTGATCGGCCGGTAATGGTCCGACTCGGCGTCGTACACCATCGGCTCGGTCAGCCGCCCCTGGTCCTCAAGGGCGAAGTCGCTCCACTCGGACAGTTCGCCGACGGAATGGGCGGCGAAGAACTCCCGTCCGACCCGCTTCCGGGTCATCTCCCAGGTGACGTGCTTGACCCCGTTCTCACAGAGATCGAGCCGCAGTCCCTTCGTGTCGTCGGGCCACGCACATCCGGGACAGTCGAACCCCTCCCCCTCGTGGTTCATCTTCATGATCGCCCGTGGCCCCTCGACGAGCGCCCGCTCCCGCACCAGGAACCTGCTCACGCTCTTGGCGGCGCCCCAGCCGGCGGCGGGATGGTGATACGGGTGGAAGAACGGCTCCCCGTCCGGGCCGGGCCCTACGCGGGGCTCGGCCTGCTCCCCCTCGTCCCGCCGCAGCCGCTTCTGCTCGTCGTGGGAGGTGCTCACGGCTCTCACCCTTCACCGTCGAGAGCGCACACCGCCGGGCCCGACGGCGTCCTTCCCATGCTAGGCACGCCGATCAGGGGAGGCGAGGCGAGCCGGGAGAGGCGCACGACAGGCACGTATCACTCTGTGTGATGGTCATGTCACGACTGCAGGAGCCGCTGAGGGAGAGGTCAGACGACGGTCCCGAACTCGGACTGGGCGAGGTCGAAGTAGTCCACCCAGGAGGTGAACCGCCGGAAGTCCGGTGTCAGTTCGAAGGCGCCGACGATCGGGAGGTCGACGTCGTGGTCGGCGTTCGTGTAGCGGTACGAGTCGATGCGTGTCGCGATGACCGTGTTCCGCCAGGAGACGGCCTTCTGGATGTTGAGGGTGGTGTACTGCAGAATCCGGATCTGCTCCGCGAGGGCCTGCTGGATCGCGTCGCGTCCCGTGATGACACCCGGCAGGGGGATGTTCTGGTAGGTGGCGTCCTCGGTGAAGAAGGCGGCCAGTTCGGCGGCGTCCAGGTTCGACCACGCGGCACAGAACCGCTGGACGAGCGCGGTGCCCGGACCCGGTTCCAGCGCGCCGTCGGTCTCCGGGAGCGAGGGCACCGCCGAGGCGGGGGCCACGCCCGTCGCCAACGCCGTGGCACCGAGGGAGACACCCCCGGCGGCCCGTAGGAGTGCTCTTCTGGTGGAACGGATCTCCATGCCGAACTCCGTTGCTGTTGCGGCGGGTTGTGCCGCCTGTGTAGCAGCGGGCCGACACGGCGCCGCGAAGGTGACGCGGGTAGCGGACTGAAAGGGAAGAGGCTCCGCCCGAAGGGGAGCCTCTCCCTCGCTATTTGACCGATCCCGCCATCACGCCCTGCACGAAGTGCCGCTGGAAGGCGAAGAACACCACCACGGGCACCACGAGGGACAGGAACGCGCCTGGCGCCAGCACATCGATGTTGCTGCCGAACTGCCGGATCTGTGACTGGAGTTCGACGGTCAGCGGCTGCGAGGAAGGGTCCGCGAACAGCAGCGCCACCAGCATGTCGTTCCAGACCCACAGGAACTGGAAGATGGCGAGGCTGGCGATGGCCGGCCGTCCGACCGGCAGCACCAGCCGGGTGAAGATCCGCCACTCGCTGCCGCCGTCCATCCGGGCGGCCTCCAGCATCTCCTTGGGCATCTCGGCGAAGTAGTTCCGCAGCAGGAACACCGCGAACGGCAGTCCGTACGCCACATGGAACAGCACCACGCCGGGAATCGTGCCGAACAGCCCCAGTTGCCCGAAGAGTTTGGCGACGGGCAGCAGACCGATCTGCACCGGTACCACCAACAGTGCGACCACCAGCAGGAACACGGGCTCACGGCCCGGGAAGTCCAGCCAGGCGAAGGCGTATCCGGCCAGCGCGGCCACCACGACCACCAGCGTGGTCGCCGGCACCGAGATCAGCACGGTGTTCCAGAAGGCCTGGGTCATGCCCGAGTTCTTCAGCAGGGCCGAGTAGTTGTCGAAGGACAGCTGCCCGGGGCGGGCGAGCGCCGTCCACCAGCCACTGCTCGCCGAGTCCTGCGAGGACCGCAGCGAGGACAGCAGCAGCCCGGCGAGGGGGGTGAGCCACACCAGGCCGACCACCACGAGGAAGGCCTGCACCACGGCGTTGCCCAGGCCGCGTCTGATCGCGTTCATCGCTGACTCCTCCGGAAGCGCCGGACGTTGAAGGCCATGGCCGGGATCACCAGGACCAACAGCAGCACGCCGAGCGCGCTGCCGAGCCCCTGGTTGTTGCCGCCGCCGAAGGACACCAGCCACATCTGGGTCGCGAGGACGTTCGCATCCTCTGCCACCTGCCCCGGCGCGATGATGTACACGAGGTCGAAGACCTTCATCACGTTGATGACGAGCGTCACGAACACCACGGTGAGCACCGGCGCCAGCAGCGGCACGGTGATGCGCCGGAAGATCTGCCACTCGTTCGCGCCGTCCATCCGGGCGGCCTCCAGGGCGTCCCGGGGCAGGGCCGCCAGACCGGCGCCGATCAGCACCATCGCGAACCCGGTCCAGATCCACAGGTAGGCCCCGATGATGGCGGGCGTGACGAGGGTGGGTCCGAGCCAGGAGACACCCTGGTAGGGCTGGGCGAAGTTGGAGGACGGCAGCTCGACGCCGTAGGAGCCGGCCGCCAGTCCCGTGAAGCGGAAGGAGCCGTCGGCCGCGGTGCTGGTGCTCGCGACCGCCTTGCCGTCGGCGCGCACCGCCTCGACCTTCATCCGCGGCAGCCCGCTCTCCGTACGGTCGACCACGCCCGGACTGCCGCCGCCGCCCGGGGTGAAGTCCAGGTAGACCACCCCGCGCAGCTCACCGGACGCGGCCTGGCGCTGCGCCGCCGCATAGGCGGGCCGTGCGCCACCGGGCAGGTCCTTCGGTGCGACGCCCACCAGCCCGAGGGCCACCGTGTCGCCCGGCCCGAGGTTCGCGGCCGTCCGGTACGAGCCGTCCTTCTCGGCCGTGAGGCCCTGGCCCTGGCCGGTGCGGGCGCGGGCGCGGGCGGTCGGGTACTCGGCGGTGCCCTTGAACGCGTTGTGCACGGTGACCACGGCCGCGTTGAGCACGCCCTTGTGCGGGTCCTGGTCGTAGGCGAGCCGGAAGATGATGCCGGCGGCCAGGAAGGACACCGCCATCGGCAGGAACAGCAGCAACTTGAACGCGGTCGCCCAGCGCACCTTCTCCACCAGGACGGCGAGGATCAGGCCGAGCCCGGTGAGCAGGGTGGGGGCCACCATCACCCAGATCACGGTGTTGCGGATGGCCTTGAGGGTCGCCGGGTCGCGGAACATCTCGGTGTAGTTGTCGCCGCCGACGAACCGGGTGCCGGACGCGTCGAAGAAGCTGCGGCCGATCGAGAACAGCACGGGGTAGACGACCAGCGCGCCCAGCAGGAGCAGCGCCGGGAGGACGAAGAGCAGGGCGATGATCCGGCCGCGGCGCCGGCTCCGTCTGGCGCGTTCGGCCTGCCCGGACAGGGGTGGTCTGGTGTCCTTCACCAGGGTGGCGGTCACGGCCGTCAGCCCTTGTACGCCTTGGCCGCGGCGGTCTCCAGCTGTGCGGCGGTCGCCTTCGGGTCGGACGGGTCGGCCAGGAAGTCCTGGAGGATCTTCCACTCGCCGGCGCCCTTGGTGCCGCCGAAGGCCGCGGGTGCCTGGTCGGACATGTCGAAGCGGACCGAGTCGCCGCCGCCCACCAGGGACTTGGCGATCTCTCTGGTGACGTCGTCGCCGTAGGAGGACAGGTCCAGGTTCTTGTTCGGGGAGAGGAAGCCGCCCTCCTTCGCCCAGACGGCCGCGGCCTCCGGCGTGGCCAGGTACTCCAGGAGCTTCATGCCGGCCGTGGCGTTCTTGGCCGCCTTCAGTACGACCGCAGCGTCGCCGCCGCTGACCACGGGCGCCGTGCCGCCGTCGACGGCCGGGAAGGGGAAGAAGGTCGCGTCCTTGCCGATCGTCTTGCCGAACGTGTCGTGCGCGACCCCGGCGACGAAGTCGCCCTCGTAGACCATGGCGGCCTCCGGCTTGGGCCCGAAGACCTTCTGCACGGAGCCCGGGAAGTCGGTGTTGAGGGCCTCCTTCTGGCCACCCGCGATCAGCTGCTTGTCCTTGAAGAGGGTGCCGAGCGTGCCGAGCGCCTTGACCACGGACGCGTCGGTCCACGGGAGCTTGTGGGCGGCGAGGGCGTCGTACTTCTCGGGTCCGGCCTGGGAGAGGTAGATGTTCTCGAACCAGTCGGTGAGGGTCCAGCCGTCCGCGCCGCCTATGGAGAAGGCGGCGAGCCCCGAGTCGGAGACGGTGTGCCCGTCCTTGAGCAGGTCGGCCCAGGTGGTGGGCGGCTTGACGCCGGCCTGGTCGAGGGCGTCGGGGCTGTACCAGACGGTGGACTTGTCGGCGGCCTTGAAGTAGAGGCCGTAGAGGGTGCCGCCGACGCTGCCGTAGTTCTTCCAGACCGGTGCGAAGTCGGTGTCCACGGACTGCTGGGTGGTCTTGGACAGCGGCTTCAGCCAGCCGCTCTTGGCGAACTGCTGGAGCACGCCGACCTGCGGGACCATGACGACGTCGGGGGCGTTGCCGCCCTCGATCTTGCTGCCGACGACGGTGGAGACGTTGTCGCCGGTGGACACGAACTGGGTCTTGGCGCCGGTCTTCGCGCTGAACGCGTCGAGGACCTTCTGGAAGCTCTTCAGTTCGTCCCCGGACCAGACGCCGGCCACGGTGACGGTCTGGCCGCTGAGAGCCTTGGCGCCGCCGCCGGCCGCGACCGGGCCACTACTGCCTCCGCAGGCGGTGGCGCCGAGCGCGAGGACGAGGGCGGTGCAGCCGGTGAGCAGGGTGGTACGTCGTCGCATCATCATTGATGTCCCTTCGGAAGAACGCGAGTTGAGCGGGCAGCTCAGAGAGGGGTTCAGAGGGGGGGTCAGAGGTCGTTGATCCACCAGGCGGCGGTGGAGCCGGGCAGTACTCCGGCGGGGCAGGGGCCGCTGGCCAGCAGCGGGGTGCCGGAGACGGGTGCGGGGGTGGGTGCCGTACCGAAGTTGACGGCGCAGACCAGGCCGTCGCCCCGTACCGGGCCGCCGCCGCGGACGAAGCCGAGTACGCCGGGCGGGGTGTCCAGCCACTCCAGTGGTCCGTCTCCCAACTGGGGCAGCCGGGACCTGAGTTGGAGGCCGTCGCGGTACAGGTGCCAGAAGGAGCGGGTGTCGGCGAGGGCGCGGTCGGTGGCGTACTCGGCGAAGTAGTCGGGCTGCGGCAGCCAGGGCCGGGCCCCTTCGGCGCCGGAGGTGAAGCCGAACGGGGAGGCCTGTCCCGACCACGGGAGCGGGACCCGGCAGCCGTCGCGGATCCGGGCCCGGCTGCCGGTGCGCCGGAAGATCGGGTCGGTGAGCACGTCGTCGGGCAGGTCGACGACCTCGGGCAGGCCCAGTTCCTCGCCCTGATAGATGTAGGCGGCGCCGGGCAGCGCCAGCATCAGCAGGGCGGCGGCGCGGGCCCGGGCGGCGCCGAGTCCGCTGCCCTCGAAGGCGGATTCGGGAGTGGGTTCGCCGTAGCGGGTGACCGTGCGGACCTGGTCGTGGTTGTTGAGGACCCAGGTGACCGTGGAGCCGGTGCCGGCGATGTCCTGCATGGCCTCGCCGATGACCTTGCGGAAGGCGTCGGCGTTCCACGGCGCGCTCAGCAGGTCGAAGAAGAAGGCCTGGTGGAGTTCGTCAGGGCGGACGTACAGCGCGTGGTCGCGGGCGGTGGGCACCGACACCTCGCCGACGAGGAGGCGTTCGCGGCCGTCGCGGGCCGTGTACTCCTCGCAGACCGCGCGCCAGTGCCGCCAGACGTCGTGCACCTCGGGCTGGTTCCAGGCGAGGGGGTTGACCGAGTCGCGGGTGCGGGCGTCGGCCTCCGGGTCCGGGGAGTCGGGCAGCTCGGGGTGTTTGAAGAGCCCGGCGGCGACGTCGATGCGGAAGCCGTCGACGCCCCGGTCCAGCCAGAAGCGGAGCACCTGGTCGAACTCGGCGGCGACCTCGGGGGTGCGCCAGTTCCAGTCGGGCTGCTCGGGCGCGAACATGTGCAGGTACCACTGTCCGGGCCGGCCGTCCGGCTCGGTCACCCGGGTCCAGGCCGGGCCGCCGAACATGGAGTGCCAGTTGTTGGGCGGCGCGGAGCCGTCGGGGCCCCGGCCGTCGGCGAAGTGGAAGCGGCCGCGCTCCCGGCTGCCGGGTGCGGCGGCGAGGGCCTGCCGGAACCACGGGTGCTCGTCGGAGCAGTGGTTGGGGACGATGTCGAGCAGCACCTTCATGCCGAGCCGCCGGGCGGCCGCCGTCAGCAGGTCGAACTCGGCGAGGTCGCCGAAGAGCGGGTCCACGTCGCAGTAGCCGGCCACGTCGTAGCCGTGGTCGTGCTGCGGCGAGGGGTAGAAGGGGCTCAGCCAGATCCCGTCGACACCGAGCTTCTTCAGGTACGGCAGCCCGGCCCGCACGCCGGCCAGATCGCCGATGCCGTCGCCGGTGCTGTCCAGGAAGCTGCGGACGTACACCTGGTAGATCACTGCGTCACGCCACCAAGGGTGCCGGTTCAACACGTTGTTCAACCCGTTGACCTGTCTCTGCGAAGGGCAGCAGTTATGCATGCATGTTAAGTAGGCGTGTCGAGAGGGTGTCAACGAGTGAGGCAGAAGCTACTGGTGAGTTGGGTGGTGATATCAGGAAATACCGCCCCGCGAAGGATACAGAAGAGACCGCCGCGTTACCTAACAAGTAACTATCGACGGGTCTCTATCGGTCGGAGAGGGCGGCCAGTTCCCGGGCCAGTCGGCGCACCGCCGCCGCGGGCGTCTCGTGCCCGGTCATCGCGTCGTGCACGACGGCCTGCACCACCAGGCTGACCTGGTCGTAGCGCGGGCTCTTGGGGCGCGGCCGGGCCGCCTGCACGCTGGCGCGCAGGGTCGGCAGATAGGGGAACTCCCGGATCAGCGCGGGGTCGTCGTACAGCGCGGCGCGCACCGGCGGCAGCGCGCCGCGGGTGAGGACCTGGCGCTGCACGGGCGCGCTGGTGAGGTACGCGATCAGCCGCGCCGCCGAGTCGGGGTGCCGGGCGTGTGTGTTGACGGCCAGGTTGGAGCCGCCGAGGACACTGGTCCCCGGCCCGTCGCGTCCGGGCAGCGGTACTGCGCCAACCTTGCCGGCGACCGCCGAGCCCCTGGCCGAGGCGCCGACGTAGGCGTACGGCCAGTTGCGCAGGAAGAGCAGGTGGCCGTCCTGGAAGGCCTGCTTGGACTCCTCCTCCGTGTACTTCAGCGAGGCCTTGGGAATCCAGCCCTCCCGCACCCCGCGGGCGAGGAACCCGATGCCCTCGCGGGCCGCCGCGGAGTCGACGGTGACCTTGGCACCCTCGTCCCCGAGGATGGTGCCGCCGGCCGAGTAGACGGCCTCGGCCGCGTTCACGGTGAGCCCCTCGTAGGGCAGGAACTGGCCCGCGTAGCCGCCGAGTCCGTACTTCGGCGCGATGGTCTTCGCGTCCTGCTCCAGCTCGGCCCAGGTGCGCGGCGGGCGCACGCCCTCCTTGGCGAGGATGTCCGCGCGGTACAGGAGCAGGCCGGCGTTGGTGACGTACGGGACCGCGTACAGCCGTCCGTCGTAGGTCGCCGTGTCGACGACCCGCGGCAGGAAGGTGTCCAGCGGGAAGCGGTCGCGGGGCAGCGGCCGGATCCAGCCCGCCGCCGCGAACTCCGAGGTCCAGGCGACGTCGATGTTGAGGACGTCGAACCGGCTGCGGTCGCCGCCGCGCAGGTCGGTGACCATCTGCGCGTGCGCCTCGTCGGCGGAGTCGGGGAGTTCGACGAGGGTGACCCGCTCGCCGGGGTGGGTGCGGTTCCAGCCCTCCAGGAGCGGGCCGAGATAGCCGGTGAGGTCTCCCGCGGTGGCCACGGTCAGCGGCCCGCGACCGCCGCCCGCACCCTGTCCGGGGTGAGCCCCCGAGGCGACGTATCCGGTCATGACCACGGCGAGAGCAAGGAGACCCCTACCCGCGGCACGCAACCACCGCATAGGTTCCTCCCTGTGCACCGCGACCGCACGGGGCACCTTCACCCCGAGTCGGAGGCCATGTATACCTGTTAGGTATGGGCGATACTAGGGTGCGGAGCACAATCGGTAGACAGGAGGACTGCACACGTGCGCCTGCCCCTCCTGGCACTCCTCGCGCGCGGTCCGGCCCACGGCTACGAGCTGAAGCAGGACCTTGAGCAACTGCTGGGCTCCGCGTACCCTCAGCCGAACATCGGCCAGGTCTACGTGACCCTGGGCCGCCTGGAGAAGCAGGGGCTGATCGAGGGCGAGGACGTCGAGCAGTCCAGCCGTCCCAACAAGAAGGTCTACCACCTCACCGAGGCCGGGCAGGACGCACTCCGCGCCTGGTTCGAGAAACCCGAGGACGAGCCCCGGGTGCGGGACGAGTTCTTCATGAAGCTGGCGCTCGCTCCGCGGACCGGACTCGCCGACCAGATCGCCCTGATCAACCGGCAGCGGCGGCAGTACCTGACCACCATGCGCAGCCTGTCGAAGCTGGCCGCCGCCGAGAACCGCGACAACCGGATCGCCCACCTGCTGATCGAGGGCGCGATGCTGCACCTGCAGGCCGACCTGGACTGGCTGGAACGGTGCCAGGAAGAACTGGAGGAGCTGGAATGAGCGACAGTTCCGCTCCTGTAGTGCGCGCCGAAGGCCCGGCCACTCCCGTGCCGCGCACCGAAGGCCCGGCCACTCCCGTGCTGCGCGCCGAAGGCCTGGTCAAGACGCATCACGGCGAGGGCGCCCCGGCCCGGGCCGTACGCGGGGTGGACCTCGCCCTGCGGCCGGGCGAGTTCGTCGCCGTCACCGGTCCGTCCGGGGCCGGCAAGTCGACGCTGCTGCACCTGCTGGGCGGACTGCAGCGGCCGGACGCCGGCAGCGTCTGGCTGGACGGCACCCGCGCGGACGACTGGAGCGAGGCCCGCTGGGCCGTCGAGCGCCGGAAGCGGATCGGGATCGTCTTCCAGTTCTTCAACCTGGTGTCGAACCTGTCGGTGGCCGACAACGTGGAACTTCCTGCGCTCCTCGCCGGCGTCCCCCCGAAGCAGGCACGCACCAAACGCATCGAACTCCTGGCCGAACTGGGCCTCGACGGCAAGGACCGCAGCCTGCCCGGCGAACTGTCCGGCGGCGAACAGCAGCGAGTCGCGCTCGCCCGCGCCCTGGTCAACCACCCCCCGCTCCTCCTCGCCGACGAACCCGCGGGCAGCCTGGACAGCAAGGGCACCCGCGAGGTGATGCGACTCCTTTCCCGCTTCCACGGCCGCGGCCAGACGATCCTGCTGGTCACCCATGACGCCCGGCTGGCCAGCGCCGCGGACCGGGTGATCAGCTTCTTCGACGGCCGGATAGCCGACGACGCGGAACTGGACGGCACGCCCACCCGCGGCACCGGGATATCCGGCGTCCTCGAACTGACGGACTGACGGACCGACATGCGGACGTACGACGTCCCCCGAAGGGGCTGAGCCGTATGCGGGCCACCTTGCGCTGGGCACACTCCGATCTGCGCACCCACCGCGGCGAGGCACTGTTCCTGATCCTGGCCACAGTAGGAATCGTCCTCTCCCTGCTCCTCGCAACAGCCCTGTTCGGCTACGCCACCAACCCCTGGCAGCGCGTCTTCGAGCAGACCCGCGGCGCCCACGTATGGCTGCACACCGCCCGGTCCGCACAGCTGTCGAAGCTGACCGGGCTGGACGGCGTGGCGTCCGAGTCCGGCCCGTACGCCACCGAGACCACCACCCTCACCTCCCACGGCACCCGGGCCGCCGTGGAACTCCGCGCCACCCCCCAGCACCTCACGATCGCCCGCCCGCTCCTCCACTCCGGCCACTGGCTCGACCCGGCGACCCCCGACGGCGTGGTCCTGGAGAACCACCTGGCCCGCGCCCTGCTGGCCGAGCCCGGCGACAAGCTCACCCTGCTCGGCACCGCCCGCACGGTGACCGTGCTCGGCATCGCCGACAGCGCCGAACCGCGCTACGACCCGGACGAGCAGCCCGGCCTGGTCTGGGCCCCTCCCTCCATCCTCCACGCCCCGAACGGCCAGGTCATCGGCCTGCGCCTGACCAACCCCGACGACACGGACTACGCCGTGCAGCGCGCCGTGACCGTCCTGGGCGCCGGCGTGATCGGCGAGGTCGCCACCTGGCAGCAGGCACGCGCCGAGGCACAGGGCGACAACCGCCTGCTCGGCCAGGTCCTCGGCCTCTTCGGCCTGGGCGCCCTGATAGCCGCGGGACTCGCCGTCCACGGCGCGATCACCACCCGCATCCGCGGCCACCTCCGAGACATCTCCATCCTCAAGGCGATCGGCTTCACCCCGGACCAGGTGGTCCGCGTCTTCCTCCTCCAGCACATCGCGTACGCGCTCCTCGGCGCGGTGACCGCGGCCGCCCTCACCCGGTCCCTGGGCAGCAGACTCCCCGGCCGCCTCGGCGACGCGATCGCCCTCTGGCAGAGCCTGCCCGGTCACGCGCTGACACTCACCGCAATCCCCGCCGGCGCGGTCCTGTTCATAGCCGCAACCACAGGCCTGGCAGCCTGGCGTGCGGGCCGCGTCCCACCGGTCCCGACACCGCTCCCGTCGGTCCGGGGCGGCGCCGCCACCGCGCGGGTGGGCGGGCGGCTCTCGGCCCCCGCCCGCCGCGCGCTGGGCCTGCGGGTACCCCCCGCACTGGTCCTGGGCTGGCACACGGCGTTCGCCCGCCGGACGCGGTCGTTGACGACCGTGGCGCGTCTGGCC
This sequence comes from Streptomyces sp. NPDC058457, assembly GCF_042720695.1. Lineage (NCBI taxonomy): Bacteria > Bacillati > Actinomycetota > Actinomycetes > Kitasatosporales > Streptomycetaceae > Streptomyces > Streptomyces sp. NPDC058457. The sequence continues at coordinate 158,576 of NZ_JBHXLU010000005.1, forward strand.
CTGCCCCTCCTCCTCATCGTCGTGGCGATGAGCGCGTGGACGACCATCAGCCGCTTCCACAGCGAACCCGCCCGGATCGGTCTCCCGGCCGCCCTCACCGTCCACGCGGACGCAGGCCTCGACGACCGCGACACCCGCGCCCTGCTGGCCCGCGACCCCCAGGTCGCCGCCGCCTACCCGGGCGTGGAGGTGGCCGCACTGGTCCCGGGCCAGACGGCCACGATCGCCCTACGAGGCTTCGGCACCCACCAGGCCCCCTACCCATACGCGCTCGCCGAAGGCCGCCCCGCCCGCGGCGCCGACGAGGCGGTGGCCGGCCAGGGCCTGCTCGACCTGCTGGACGTGCGCGTCGGCGACTGGGTACGGATGACCGTAAGCAACCAGCCGCAGATCCTGCACATCGTGGGCCGCAGCATCGAGACGGAGAACGCCGGCCGGGTCATCTCCACGTCCCTGGACACCCTGCGCGAGAACGACCCCAGCCTCACCGCCACCCTCTATCAGGTCCGCCTGCACCCCGGCACCGACGTGGGCCAGGCCGCCCGCCGCCTGACCGCCGCCGGCCACGGCCACCTGGACGTCCACACGGTCACCAACCCGGCCGACGGCCTCTCCCCCCTACGCGGAGTGGCGGCCGGCGTGATCGCGGTCCTGGCCCTGATCGGCCTGGTAGAACTCCTCACGGCCATCGGCGGCACGGTACGCGAGGGCGAACGCGACCTACTCGCCCTCAAGGCCATAGGCCTCTCCCCCCGCCAGATCACGGCGATCACCGTCACGGCCACCGGCTGCACGGCACTGGCAGCGGCCCTGGCGGGCACGGCCCTGGGCACCCCTCTCGCCCACTGGCTGATCAACACGCAGGGCAGGTCGAGCGGCATAGGCGCGGGCATCGCACAGAGCCCGCCGCTGCTACTGCTGGCCGCGTTCGGCACGGCGGCGGTCCTGGGCGCCGCAGCCCTGTCCGCCCTCCCGGCGGCACGCGCGGCCCGCCGCCGCCTGGCGGACACGCTGAGCGCGGCGGCCTGAGCAGCACTCATGCCGTTACGGCTGCTTCCGCGCGTTACGGCTTCCGCGCAAGCCCACCATGCTCGGCAACGACCTCCGGAGTGCCCGAACCGCCCTCACCAGCCTCCGGCCGCCACTCCGTCACCGACACCACACCGGGTTCGACGAGCTCCAGACCATCGAAGAACGCGGTGATCTCATCGATGCCGCGCAGGTTGTACGGAACGGCGCCGCTGTTGTTGTAGGCGTCCTGGGCCTGCTCGAAGACGGGGTCGATACCGCGCGACCCGTCGTTGACGGAGAGGTAACTGCCCGACGGCAGGGCTTCCATCAGCGTGGCGACAATGGAACGCGCCTGGTCGTAGTCGGCTACGTGCCCAAGGATGTTGCTGAGGATGAGCGCGGTGGGCCGACCGAAGTCCAGCGTCTTGGCGGCGGCGACCAGAATGCGCTCCGGGTCCGTCACGTTGGCGTCGACGTAGGCGGTCGCCCCCTCCTTGCTGGAGTAGAGGAGCGTGCGGGCGTGGGCGAGCACCATCGGATCGTTGTCGACGTACACGATCCGCGCCTCGGGGGCGAGCCCCTGGGCGACCTCGTGGGTGTTCTGCGCGGTCGGAAGCCCGGTACCGACGTCCAGGAACTGCCGGATCCCCGCCTCGGACACGAGGTACGCGATGTTCCGCCGCAGGAAGGCCCGGCTGGAGCGGGCGATGGTGACGATCCCCGGGAAGACCTCGGTGTACGCGTCACCGGCCGCCTGGTCGACGGCGTAGTTGTCCTTGCCACCGAGCCAGTAGTTCCAGATCCGCGCGGAGTGCGGCACCGTCGTGTCGATCTTCTGCTGGTCAGCCGGGTCGGGCGTCATGACGGAGTCGCTCATGGGTCGGGTACGTCCTTCGGCCGGGGCAGGGGGCGTTCGCGCCACATCCTACGACCCAACTCCCGCTTTTTTCTTGCTAGTTCATGTCAGTCACGTCGCTGCTCCGGGCGAGCGGGCGCGATGATGGTGGGAGCCTGTCCGGGAGGCAGGAGACTGTCCGCTCCGAGTACTTGGCAGCGCGCCAGTCCGTGCCGGGACCACAGTGCGGCCGTCCACGCACAGAGCAGCGCGTCGATGAGATCTTCCCGGTGCTTGTAGTCCGCCGCTTTGTGGGGTGAGGGCTCGGAGAGCAGCCGACGGGAGACCGGGTGGGAGGAGAGCAGGAGGGGCGGATCGGTGGCGGCCAGCCCCGCCATACGCGCGATCAGCCTGTCGCACTCCGCCGCCCGTACCGCCCGCCACTTCGCCGTCGGAACTCGTGCCGGCCGACGCTTGTACGTAGGCCGTTCCCGGTCGTAACCCATCTCGATGGCCCCGACCAAGGTCGTGTACGGATAGCACTCGGAGAAGACCAGACCAGCGGTCGGCGGCCCGCTTCTACCGTCGTCGTAGGTCCAGCCCGACTCCTGCAGCCGTTCCCGGAGCAGTACTCCAGCCTGTCGAGGAGAGCTCTGGTTGGTGCTGTTCGCGCTCACCTTCCAACGGCCGTACCGCTGGCCGACCTCCCGCTCACACGTCCGTTGGCCAACCGGGTTGTCGACGACCAGCGGGGCGTCGACGAACGCCAGGGTCGATCCGCCGACAACTGCCCTGTTCAACCACGCCATCGTCTCTTCGAGTCCGCGGGTCCAGCCGCATGCGATCACGACGCCGTGCCTGTCGATGGCGGCCACGCCGGTTTCGTTGGGCTTGGTACGGGCTCCGCTCTGCGCCCAGGCGAGGTCGATGCCGATGAACCGCTCAATCCCCATGCATCCGTGGTACCAGAGAACCGGCCACCGGACCGCCGCGCACAACGGCACGCGACCGCGTGGTCCCACGGCCCCTGACTTCTGCATCTCCTCAACCGAACGGCACCCTCCCCATCAACTGGTGTCATCGACGAGCCGGGAAGGAACAGAAGTGCGGGAATGGACCTGGCCCTTCCCGGTCGCCGCTACATGATCGGCCGTGAGGCACCCGGTCCCGATAGGGCCGAACGGCCCTTCTTCACACCGCTGAGCGCGCAGGCGCACCTCAGTCCATGCCCCGGCCACCGATTGCTTTACGAACTCATGACGAGCCCAAAAGGTTCTACGGAACCCTCGCATCCGTATGTCCGTACGTGCGGGATCCGAAGAACCGGATCAGGAGACACGGTGCTCGTTTCACGAAAGGCGGCGGGAACTCTCTTCGTGGGTGGTGCGCTCAGCATGACCCTTGGCTCCCTCCTCTACCCCTCCATGCTCGGAGTCCAGAAGGTCAGCAGCGCACCCGAGCGGATCGTCGCCACCCCGGCGACCGGACCGCTGACGGCAGCCGACCAAGATTTCGTGGTCAAGGTCCGCTCGGCAGGACTGTGGGAGTACCCCGTCGGCCAGAAGGCTTCGAAGAAGGGGACGACGAAGACGGTCAGGAACGCCGGGAAGCAACTGGTCGCCGGAGATGCCTCGTTGGACGCCGCCGTCCGCAATGTCGCCAATCAGCTGGGCATCGCGCTGCCCAACCAGCCGTCGCCACAACAGCAAAGCTTCGAGACCCGGCTGAACGGGGAAAGCGGCAAGCAGTTCGACACGGACATGGCCACCACGGTGCGCGCGACGAACGGCCAGCTCCTCACCACGATCGCGAGCATCCGCTCCACCACGAGGAACTCGCTGGTCCGCGCGCTGGCCGACCAGGCCAACGACACCGTCCTGGACCACATCACGATCGTGGAGAAAACCGGCCTGGTCGACTTCGCCCAGGCCCTCGCCCAGGAAACCGCCTCCCCCAACCTCCCGGCCCAGGCCCTGACCCCACCACCCGCGGTCGCGGGCCAGCCGCAAGTCGTCCTCACTCCACCGGCGAACAGCACGGCCTCACCGAGTCCGACTGCCGGGTGAGGACCTGGGCCGAGCAGCCGTTGAGCTCGGCCCCGGCCTCCCGCCGTCCCCCGCCAGCGCGCTGCTGATCGACGCCTCTCCGGGCGGCGGGTCCACCGCCGTACCGGAGGGGTTCCTCAAGCACGCCCTGCCGTCCGGCCAGCTACTGACGCAGCTGCGAAGACAGAGGGCAACAGACGAGTCGGGCTGTACGCCAGGGTGAATCGCCGCAGCGCTATGACCTGCACAAACATGCCGGGCGACCAATCCCGCGGCTACCGTGATGGCTACGTAAACACGGATGCACCCCCACCTCGTTGAGGGCCGCGCGCCCTGTCACGAGGATTGGGTCAGGGCGCAGCAGGGTTCAGGGGTTACGGAATCAACCCTTGCAGGGGACACGGACCACGACGACTGCTGCCAGCACCTCTCTCTGTCACCACGACCTCGCACAGCCCTCGCCCCCAATTTGCCGGCCTTCACCACGTGATGGCAGTGCATGGTGGCGCGAAACTGCTGTTCAATCCGGTTCCGGCCACGCCATGATTGCCCGTCACCAGCGGACTCCACTACGCTGCGCTTCAGAACGAACACCACTCTGCGACCGGGCTCCGCTCGGCGTGGAACCTCCTATGGCCGTCCCCCAAGGATTTGGGGTCGGCCATAGCTGTTTGTGCACCCAGGGGGAAGGTCTTGCACCTGTGTTATCTCGATGAGTCCGGGACCGGGCAGGTCCTCAACCCCGGCGTGGCCGACTCCGTTCCGGTCATGGTGATCGGCGGATTCACTGTGCCGGAGACCCAGATCAAAGGCCTTGCCTGGGACTTCATCGCCCTCAAGAAGCAGTTCAGGCCGGAGCTGCGCAAGGTGCCCGCCTTGAGTCAGGTCGTCCACCATGAGATCAAGGGTGAGACGATACGCAAGTCCTTCCGTCGATCGGGGCGCAACCAACGGCGTATGGCGCACAGCTTCCTCGACCATCTCCTGACGATCCTGGAACGTCGCGACTGCAGGGTTATGGCTCGTATCTGGGTGAAGCAGGACGGTGTCGTCAACGACGACACGGCTATGTACGCGGCTTCGGTGACCGCTCTGTGCGCAAACTTCGAGCACTATCTCGCTGAGCGCTCGAGCAGCGGCATCGCGGTGCTGGACAGCCGCAATCCAAGCGACAACGTCGGCAACGTACACTGCGTGACGACCCGGAAGTTCGCCAAGGGCGGCGACCCGATGCCCCATCTTCCCGAGTCTCCGGTCTTCGGCCACAGTGACACGCACTTGGGTCTTCAGATCGCGGATCTCCTAGTGAGTGCTGTACTGGCTCCGTCGGCCGCCGTGACCTACGCCGGTGACCTGACCGGCAATGTCCACTGCCACCCGGGGTTCGTCGAGGTACGAGACCGGCACTGCCCCCGCCTCGGAAAGCTCCAGCACCGCTATCAGGCACCAACGGGCAAATGGACAGGCGGAATCGTCGTCTCCGATGCGCGCGGACATCAGTCAGCGGGCAAGCTGTTCGTGCCAACGGTCACGGCCGTCACCGCACCCGTCGTGGGCATCCCCGGGCAGGGTTCTCCTCTCGATCTGGCCACCGCTGCCACGGCCCCCGCACCGGCCTCTCCCGCAACGTAGCGTCGTACAGCGTAGCCGCTGTTCAGCCGGCCATGGTGCTGAACTGGACCGGTTCCTTGAGTACTGCAGCGGCCCCTTCCAGATCGGCCAGCCTCGCCGCCAACGTCGCTTCGGCGAGACGGCGTGGCAAGGCCGTACTGAACTTGAGCCCTTTCAGTGCCTGTTCATGGACCGCCGGTAGGCAGAGCTGGGATGCGGCGTCAGCCACCGTCCGCTTCCATACCGGCGGAGTCAGGTCCGTGCTCAGTCGGATCCAGCAGTCATTGATGCGTTGAGCCGGGTCCGCAAGGTTTCCGAGCGTTGCTGCCAGGGTCGCGTTCGCGCGGTGGCCGGCCCATGTCCACCATCGAACGTCGTCGTTCGGCTCGCGCACGATGAGCGTGCCGACGGGGCGCACGTACTCCAGGAGACGGTGACGTGCCTCGACGAGGCAGCCTCGTGACCGACCGGTCAGCTGCACCTGCGGATCCGTGCCGAGCAGCACGTCTCGTGCGGCGCGAGTCAATTCGTACGACGTGGGCCGAACGAAGCCCATGCCGCTCCACTTCGCCTTGCCGCCGCCGTCGACCGGCTCGACGAAGCAGCGGCGCCTGTTCCAGTCGATGTAAGTGACCTGCCAGCTGCGGCCGGCCAACAGGAGTCTGCGAGGTCCCTGGATGCTCTCGGTCAGCAGACTCGGATCGGTCCTGCCGATCTCGGTCAGTCCGCTCAGGACGGTGAACTCGGGGGCCGCGGTGAACACTGCGGTGAGGTTCATGAAGTGCCGGTGCCCGAAGCGTCGTTCGGCCTCGGGGCCGATGAAGAGCATCCCGCCGTCCTGGTCGAGGTAGCCCTCGTCCACCAGGTGCCGCACGATCGGCTCGGCGGACTGTCCGAACGGGGCGAGGCCCGCCCACCACTCCTGCCACAGCCGGTCCCCGACCTGGTGCTCCTGCAGGCACAGCGCAAGGATTTGCTGGGCGACGATGTGCCGGGGTTCGGGCGGTGCCACAACCGGTTCGACCCAGCCGCGTGACCACTGGAGCAGCAACGCGGCAGCGGCCAGCAGTCCGCCTTCGTCGAGAGTGAGGAACAGGCAGTTGCGTGTCGAGCCCGCGCGCCGTCCTGTGCGGCCCAGGCGTTGGAGGAAGGACGCCACCGTCGCCGGAGCATCGATCTGGATGACCCGATCGAGGTCGCCGACATCGATGCCCAGCTCAAGGGTGCTGGTGGACACGATGACGCAGTCCCTGGCTTCCGCGAAGGCTTCCTCGGCACGGCGCCGTTCGTCTGCCGAGAGTGAGGCGTGTGAGAGGAAGGTCGTGACGCCCTTGGCCCGTAGCTTCTCCCCCAGTTCTTCGACGAGCCGACGCGACTCGCAGAAGACCAGTCGCTTCTCTCCGCGGTGCAGGGCCGCGATCACCGTGGCCGCGTTGTCCAGCGAGCCGACGTAGTCGAGTTGGATATCCCCGGGGGGCACGGAGGCTGATCCACTGACCGGTTGGGCATCGAGATGTGGAGCGATCACCCGAGCCGGACGCTTGCCCACCTCCGCCCCCTGCAGCCAGCCCAGCAGTTCGTCCGGGTTTCCGACCGTCGCGGAGAGGCCGATCCGCTGGATGGGGCGGCCGACGATTCGCTGCATCCGTTCGAGTACGGCAAGCAGGTGCCAGCCTCGGTCGTCACCGGCGAAGGCGTGCACCTCATCCACGACTATGGCCTTGAGGCCTGAGAAGAAGGTGCGGTGGTCGACGTTCGCGCTCACCAGCATCGCTTCCAGCGACTCGGGGGTGGTGAGCAGGATGTCCGGGCGTTGGGTGAGGATCCTCTTGCGTGCGGTGGCCTTGATGTCGCCGTGCCACAGCGCCGCCGTGCGACCGAGCCAGCCCGTGTACGTCTCGAGGCGAGGCAGCAGGTTGTTGAGCAGCGCTTTGAGGGGACACACGTACAGCACAGAGGTGCCGCTCCAGCGCTCCGCTGTCATCCTCGACAGCAACGGGAACGAGGCTGCCTCGGTCTTGCCGCCCGCCGTGGGGGCCAGGAGAACCGCGTCCTCTCCGGCGAGCAGGGGAGTGATCGCCTGCTCCTGGAGCGGTCGGAGGCCTGGCCAGCCAAGGGTGTTGACGATGTGATGGATCAGGACCGGGTCCAGGTCGTCGATGCCGCTCACGTACGTTCCTGTCCGGAGTCGGCCATGCCGTTCACGGCAGCTCCAGTTCGATGTCGTCGGCATCGCCCGGGGCGGCCGCGGCGTTGCGCTCGACCTCGTTGAGTTCAGCGCTGGAGACGGTCAGAGCGTAGTGCTGACGAGGGTCGAAGTCGTCGAACTCGTCTACCCGGTCCAGGACATCGGCGACCAGTTTGCGTAGGAACAGGCGTGGCGCCACCCCCACCTTCCCACCGAGTCCGCCGGTGACGGCAGTGGCGAGTTCGCCGAGGTAGGCGTCATCCACGCGCTGCGCGATCCGTTCGGGGTGCCGCGCACCGGCCGCGAACAGGTCGCGTACATTGCGTCCGAGTTCGCCCAGTCGCTCCAAATCGAAGCCTGCCAGCCGAAGTTGCACGGCTCGGGGTGAGTCGAAGCGCGGGTCTGTGGTGAAGTCCGTGGCCAGACGCTGGGCCAGAGGTGGCAGTCGCTGGACGCCCTGCTGGCCGTCGTAGAAGGCCGGTGTGCCGGTGATGACGAGAAACAGTCCGGGGAAGCGTCCGGTGTCGATCTCGTCGAGGAGTTGTCGCAGCGCGTTGAGTCCCTTTTCCCGTACATCGCCACGGACCCGCTGGAGTGTCTCGGTCTCGTCGAGTACGAGCAGCAACCCTGGGTGCCCGCAGTCGCGCAGCACGGTGAGCAGTCCTTGGAGGAACCCGAGCGCGGCGAAGTGGTCGAGGTCTCCGCGTACCCCGGCCGCCCGGCGAGCGGACGCAGCCACCGACTTCTGGCCGCCGATCCAGGCGATGAGGGCTTCAGCCGTAGCACTGTCGCCCGCCGCAACGGCCTGCCGGTAACCGCGCAAGGCCGCCGAGAACGCGGGAGTGGTTCGTGCCACGTCGGCGAGCCGTCGCTCCATCAGTTCGTCGACGGCTTTTGCCAGTGCCTCGGCGTCGTCCTCTTCCACGTTTCCCGCATCGAGAACCTCGTCCTCCAGGCCGTAGAACCACGAATCGATGATCGCCCGCAGCGCGCTAGCCTGGTGGGTGGCGGTGGTCAGGCGCTCGGTGAGCCGTCGGTAGACGGTCTCGAGCCGGTGGAGTGGTGTCTCGGTCTCTGAGATCTGCACCTCGGCCGTGGCAAGCCCAGCCCGTTTGGCGCGTTCGGCCAGCCAGCGGGCGAAGAACGTCTTACCGGAGCCATATTCGCCGCGAATGGCGTGGAAGGCCGCGCCGCCGCCCTTGACCGTCTCCAAGTCGTCGTCGAGCGCAGCCGTGAACCGGTCGAGTCCTACGGCGAAGAGGTCGAGCCCCGCCTGTGGCACGGTACCCCGCCTCAACGCATCGACGACTTCTCGGCGCCGGGCTGCACTCACGGGGGGCTGTACGCCGGTCACGTCCGGCTTCCTTCCACGGTCACGGTCCGCATCCTTCCACGGTCACGTCCGTCTCTTCTCCAGCTGGAACTGCGTACGCAGCAGGTGGACGTCGAGCCGCACGGTGTGCCCGGAGTCGATGAGGCCGAGCACCGGATATCCCTCGACGTTCAGCAGTCGCTGCAGGGTGGCGATGAAGCCGTCCATGTTGCGCCTGACGCGGTCACTCGCGGACACGGCAGCGGCGAGGGCTGCAGGAGACATGGTCTCGCCTGCCTCGGCGAGCGCGTCGATGACGGCGGCGACGACAGGCCTGTCGGGTTTCCTGCGGACGTACTCGGCCTGTGCCGCGTACACGTCACTGGCCACGACCAGAGCACCCAGCGTCGCGGGAGCCGGCGGGGGCTGGGACTTGGACGGCTCGCGTTCGACCTCGGCCGGGGTGAAGAGGCCTTCACCCGCCTGTTCGGCCCGTTTCCGGGTGGTCCTGGGCTTCGCCCCGGGAGCGGGGACGGGAAGCGTGGCGGACTCCGGCCAGGTCTCCTCCGGCATCCGGCTCTGGACCCACCACGAAGGTGTCGCCCCTTCCCTCGGGAGAACCTCCCAGCCCTTGGGCAGGACATCCAGGGCGGGCAGCAGCACCAGCAGTGGCACTGTCACCTCGGCCAACGACGCACCGCCGTGGTAGCCGGCCTTCCGCGGCGTGTACCGGATGCCCTCCCGCCAGGGAGCGACGATCGTGCCCCCGCCTTCCAGAACGCGCGGCCCCGAGAGGATGATCTCCCCGTCTTCGGCGCTGCTCCCGGTGCGCCAGCGGGACGACTCCGCCCCGCTCGCCCTGGCGGGTCCGGGATTCACGCCGCGTTCCAGCACATGGCCGTGATCCGCAACCAGCAAGACAGGACGCCCATAGCCTTTGGCCGCGGCCAGCAGCTCGCGCATGAAGGTGATGTCGTTGATCCGCCACTGCGTGCGCTCACCCTGCTGTCCGTGGTCGAGGGCATCGTCGATGGTGTTGAGAACGACACCGACCACCGCGGTCGAGGCGAGGGCGGAGACCAGCTCCTCGGTCAGCCGATGTCCGGACGGGCCGCCTATCGTCGCCTTGTGGAACAGCACGCCGACGGCCCTTCGCTGTTTCCAGAACTCGGCGAATCCGGCCGTCTCCTTCGACTGCCCACCCGTGTCGGCCTTGCCTGTGAGCAGTGAGGTTCGGCTGATCCTGGTCACCGAGGGCAGCATGGAAACCGCTGCGCTGCGCTGCGCCGACTGCCCGGCGGGCGGCGCCGGCACCGCTTCCATCCACCCCTCGCGCTCCGCCTCTTCCCCGAGTTGCACGGCTGCCGCGCTGCTCATGCCGTCGATCAGCAGAATCAGCGGACTCGTCGACTCCGAGTAGAGGCGGGCGGCGCATTCGGTCAGCACGTTCTCGACGAGCAGGCAGCCGCCCGGGTTCTGCTGGACGGCGGTGCGGGTCCAGCCCGCGAGGCGCTGTGCGAACTGTTCGTCGAGTACGTCCCTGCGGGCACGCGCGAGGTCGTGAAGCGTGCGATATGCCTGACCTGCTACCGCATCCCCGACCGGGTCACCCGACCACAGGACGTTCAACGCCCGGTCCACCCAGCCCCACTCGGCGAGATGCCCGCGGACCCCGGAGGCGACGGAGTCGACGCGGGGCTGTTCGGTGGACAGCCAGCGCGCGACGCGTACGGCCATCTCGGCGACGGCGATACGGTCCGTGTTCAGGGCTGCCAACGCGTGTTCGCGCAGGTCGGCAAGGGCTGCTTCGGCCTGCTCGGGAGAGTCGGTCAAGGCCCCCGCGACGGCCCGCAGTTGAGCGGTGAAGCTGGTCAGCAGAAAGCGGCTGCCTCGTAGTGCCTGGGTCAGCCCGGCTTCCTCGGCGAGGCGGTCCGCACGGTCGATGACGGAGAACACCCGTTGCTTGGCAGCCTCGTTGTGCCGTGCCTCGCCGATCCAACGGGTGAGGGTGCCCGCCACCGCATCGCTGAAGGCCAGGATGTCGGGCCGACGCACCTGGCCGAAGAGCCCGCCGACGGCGAACACGGTGTCCGGCTCGGTCGCCGGGTCGGCCATCGCCGCTGCGAGCAGCCCGCGAGCCATGGCGTCCTGTCCTCGTCCGTCTTCGACGAGTGACATGAGGACAGGCACGGCGGCCCCGGCTGTTTCGCCGAGCCACTCCTTGATCTTTCCCCGCTCCACGGCGTCCAGTTCGAGGAACCGAGTGGGCCCAGCCGATGTACGGGACCAGGCGAGCATGGCGTCGGCGTCGATGGCGAGGCCGGCGGTGGTCTCCCCCTCGCCGACGCGGTCCAGCCCGAGGCGGGCGACGACCAGCGCCTTGACCGCCGCATCCCGGGTGAGCAGGGACCCGGAACGCGGCCAGCCCTCGTGCGGTTCCGCGTCCAACAGCGCTTCGAGCAGCCACGGTTCGCCGTACAGCCGGGAGTCGAGCTCACGCACGCCGAAGCGCTGCTTCACGATCTCTGCCTTCTCGACCGTGAGGGTGCGCCGTTTTACGGCATGCCCGCGCACGTCCCAACCGAGCTGCTCGTCACCGATGCCGGTGGTCACCACGAGTACGTCGGCGTCTCGGGCCCGGTCGGACTGGTGCTGCTGCCAGGCGTCCACGATGCCCAGTACGGATGTCTGGTCGCTGACATGGACCCGGCGGGGTTCACCGCCGATCTTGGCGGTGAAGATGTCGGGTGCCGTGTCCGGGTAGCGCCCGTGCACCAGCATCAGGCGCCGGTCACGCAGACCGGCCGCATAGGTGTCGAGGAGTGCCTCGATGGTGAGCCGGTTGATCTGCGGCGGGGGTGTGGACATCAGCGGGCGGCTCCCTCGTCCGCTGTGCCCTGGCCCTCGGCAGGCACGGGCCGCCAGGCGATCTCGATGCGCACGCCGGGATTGGCGGCGGCGTACGAACGGATCTCGTCCCGCACATCGGTGATCGCATCGGTCAGCGCCGACTCGAGGCCGGTGAGCCGCGTCGTGTCCACGACGTGCGGCGCACTCGGGCCACGCACAGGAGCGGCCGCCGGGGGGACCGTGGGCTTCGGATCGCCGAATCCCAGCTGCGGCGGCGGGCCGGACGGCACCACGGGTCGGCCGTGCCGGGTCAGGCTGATGTCCTCCGGACCCTGCTCCGGCGGCTGCGCAGCGGGCGGCTGGGCGACCGTCGCAAGCCTCGCCGCCTCCGTGACAAGCGCCACCGACTCGTCCTGCAGCCGGCTCAGCACCGGTACGAGTGATCTGGTCAGCTCGTGATCGTTCACGGTGTCGTGGAGCGCGGTGATCAGCCGGTCGGCCTTGTCGCCGACACCGTCGTTTCGTTCGGCGAAGCCTCGTACGCTCCTCAGGAGTTGCCAGTTGGTGTCGTCGAGCGCCGCCAGCACTTCGGGGGCCTGCTTGATCGCTGCGCTCAACTCCCGGTCGGTCACGTCGTACGAGACCGCCGCGAGCTCCTTGACCAGGGAAGTCCCGTCGCTGGTACGGGAGAGCCGGGCGATCAGGTCGGCAGCGGCCCGCATGGAACGCATCCTGTCCGCGTCCGGGCCGGTGACGCCGAGGTCCGTCGCGTGCTTGTCGAGCGAGCGTCGCACCCCCACGACGGCTGCCTCATGAGCGGAAGCGACAGCCCGTACCCCGGACTCCAACGAGGCGACATTGCGGGCGAAGAGCACAGGCTGGGCGGAGACGCCGAAGATCGCCCCGGCTCGGATGCGAGCGGCGGCGAACTGCTCCTCGCTGGGCAGTTCGACCGCGCGCAATCCGTATCCCAGTCCGATCCGCTCCAGGTCGGGGGCGGGCACGGGAGTCGTCTGGTGCACCCAGGTCCGGTCGTCCAGCAGCGCGTACGTGGCGATGATCAGGCTGGAGATGTTCTTCTCGAGGCCCTCGAAGCCCAGCTCGGCGATCCAGCGCCGGATCTCCTCGACAGCGAGCTCCGGCCCGGCCTTGGCGTCGGCGGCCTTCTGGTTGATCTTCAGGCGCCAGTCGTTGAGGAGGTTCAGCGGTCCGTCGTGCACTTCGCCGAGTCCGAGCGGATGCACGATCTTCCTGACGACCGCCAAGTGGTGCCGATCGACCACAGCCCGACGCGAGCCGTCCTTCATCGCGTTCCCGATCCACTCCAGGGCCGTCTTCAGTTCCCTGGTGGTGACCGGTTTGCGGGTGAGCGCGGGGTCGAAGTCGGGGTGCTTCGGGTAGAGGGCGGCGAACATGCCGTCGGCGAGCGCGTACAGGTTCTGCTCGAAGCTGAGCCCGGCCTGCGGCCTGGGCCGGGAGTACCTGGGCTCGAGCGACCACACGTGTTGGTTGTCCGGCACCTCGGCACCGATGCTGCCGGGGTCGGGCTTGCTGATCCCGTACAACTGCTGTAGTACGGCGATGAGTTGTGAGGTCAGGTTCTCGCTCTGCGCCTTGAGCTGGTGGCGGATCTGGATCCGCTCGTCCTCGGACTTGGTGGCGGTGTGGTCGTCGAGGCGGTCCCGCTCCAGCAGATAGTTGATCTTCAGGAGGCGGCCGAGCTGGTTGGACCTCTGCTCGGAGAAGAAGTCGGGCAGCCAGATGACGGTGCGGGCGTACTTGCCCTCCTGCTTCATCTTCTCGATTCGGCGGACGTCGTCGCTCGGGAAGTGCTTGTCGTCGAAGGGATAGTCCAGGACGAACCGGATGTTCCCCTCGGTCATCGGCCGGAACTGCTCGTCAGGCAGATGCGGATCACAAACGTTGCCGAAGACGAACTCGGCAGTGCGCTTCGTGCCGCGCCAGACGATCTCGCGCTCGCTGACGAAGCCCTGGGCGTCGCTGATCCCCAGCTCCGTCCACAGCTTGTCCTTGATCCACTGCCGTCGCTTGCCGGGGTTGTCCTCGCTGCCGACCTCGTCGAGCAGCGGCTCGATGTCCAGGTCGGACAGGTGGAGGTGGAAGACCGGGTCGGCGCTGCCCTCGCTGCGCAACTCGCCGAATTCGCCCTGGAGTTCCTTGAGCCGCTTGGCCGCCGCGGTTCCGGCCGAGCCGAGCCGCACCTTGATCGACCCGTGGTTGAGCGCGGCGAGCCGCTCTCCGGTGAGTCGGGCCAGGGCAGGGACGTTGGGCGCGAGGGCGGCGAGCAGCAGCGTCTTGATGAGCCGCTCGTCTCCCTTGAACAGGGGACTGTCCGCCGTGCCGTACTTCTCCACCAGATAGGCCACCACGCGCGCGTGGAAGCGCTTGGCGGTCTCGGCCTCCTTGCGCAGGCGCGCGGTGAACGCCTCGCCCGTGCCGTCCAGGATGACGTCCCACAGGTCTCCCAGCGGGATGAGTTCGCCGAGCTTCAAGTCGTTGCGACGCCGGGACAGAGCTTCCTGGACGAGCTTCAGGCCGGTGCGCTCGCGCTGGAGCGCACCCGCCAGTTCGACCAGAACATTGAGAAAGGCCGGCGAGAGCGGGTAGACCTCCCGGAAGTCGTCCCACGATGCCTCGGTGCGCCCATGAGCGTCGAGCAGAACCTGCCGCACCTCGTCCTTGGAGGACTCGACCGCCGCGAACGCTTCGTCTCGCGCGCCTTCCATGCCGGGCTTCGGAGCGAGCACCCGGTGCTTGATGATCTCGATGAGGTTGCTGTCTTCGAGGTCGACGACGTCGATGCGGCCCGCGAGGTACTCGACCTGCTGTTCCAGGTTCTGCACCTCGACCCCGGCCACGTCGGAGCCGATCAGCTGGGAAAGGTCACGCTGGCGGGAGATGAAGGAGATGATCGGCACGGGCCGGTCGCTGTCCCCGGACTCGATCAGCTTGACCAGCTTCTGGACCTGGTCGCGTACGAAGTCCTGCTTCCCCATGTGGGCCTGGAGCCACAGGATCAGCTCGTCCAGGAACAGCACGATCCCGTCGTACCCGAGCATCTGGGCATGGCGGGACACGACTGCAAGCCCGTTCTCCAGCGGAACGAAGGCCTCCTTGTCACCCCGTGCCCCGGTGCCGTACGAGGCCATGGGTCCGGAGAGCAGCGCGGAGACCAGGGCGTTGCGATGCGGGTCCCCGGCGGGGGCGTCGAAGGCACGGTCGAGGTCGGCGGTGGTCCAGGTGCCGGGCGATGCCACGCTCGCGGCGGCTTCGAGGCCGCTGGTGTCCAGGTCGCTTGTATCGAGGTCGTCCTCGTCATCAGCGCCGGCCACGGCGCCGCTCGGCGCGACGACCACATCGCCCGACCCGAGCCATTGCGTGAACTTGCCGTCGTCCGCGAGGAACGCGCGCTGCTTGCGGGCGTCAGCCAGCGCGGCGTCCGCCCGATAGACGGCGGGCGTCGGCTTGTCCGAGTGCAGTTTGCGTACGGTCGCCACATACCCGCCGAGCAGCGCCGAGTCCAGGTCGGCCGAACCGACCAGGTGGTAGGGCACCATCAGGAACTTCTTCTGCCGCAGCCAGTCGTCGTGCGGTGCGATGACTTCCTGAAGCCGCTCCTTGCGGCGGGCGGCGGGATGGTTGTTGAGCACCGCGTGCAGCACGGTCAGGAAGTGGCTCTTACCGGCGCCGAACGATCCGTGCAGATAGGCGGCGTGCGAGTTGCCGGTGCGGACGGCCGCTCCGACGAGACTGAGCGCCTGCTTGAACGCCTCCTGGAGCTGATCCGTGACGACGTACTCCGCCACCCGGGCGTCGGTCTCGGTGAAGCCTCCGGAAAGCTCCACCTTGAAGTCGCCGGCATGGACGTCTTCCTTGATGTCGATGACATCCCGCAGGAAGAGATCGCTCGTGGGCATCAGGGCTCTCGTTCCCTCACTCGGCTGCAGTCGGGCCCCGTGTCTGCACACGGAGCAAGGTCCTATCTTGCCAGCCCAGCAGCCGTGCGGACCTGGACCGGAGCCAATCTCCGCGACGACCTGACTACGCTGCGCACCCACCCGCTCCTCATTCATCACCTTCCGTGACAATTTGTTGAATATGGCCGAGTCGCGCCCTACCTGCATGTGCCACCCGCTGCTGCACTGGAGCCGAGGGTGGCCGGATCGGGGGAGGCGGTGGCATGGGTACTTCCACGCGCTGGGAAGGACCGCGCTGGTCCGGCTTGTACAGCCGTCTCGCACGGTGGGACCCGGACCGGTCCGATGTCGGCGCGACAGCCACCGCCGCGATAGCCGCGCTCCAAAGCTCCTGCCGTGCCGACCCATCGGCGTTCGGGCTGCAGGATGCCGCGTGTGCGGCCGGTGCGCGGCTGGCCGACGCGATGGAGACCCTGGGGGCGTCCGGTCCGAGCGGCCTGTTGAACAAGGGTCCGGTTTACGAGGACCTTGCGCCCGAGGAAGAGGGGGAACGAGAGGAAGAGGGGGGTGGACTCGACTGGCAGGACCCGGCCGACGCGTTCGTCGCGGAGCTCACACGTCAGGTCAGTGGCGAGGGCAACACGATGGTGGACGCGGCCTTACGTCGAGCGATCGCGGCGTCGGCTCAGCGACTGCTCACCACGCACCCCGAGATACGTGAGTCCCTTTCCGCTCCGGATGGGTCGAGACAGGGCAGAGGCCTGGCAGGCGACCTGCTCTGCCTCCTCTACCAGTGGTTCTTCGCCGACCTCGTCACCGAATTCCTGCGTGCGGTCATCGCCGAGAAGATCAAACTCACGGTTCCCGTGCTCGACGTCATCGACTCGGAGGGCAGGATCGCCGACGGCGTCGCCGAGCGGATCATTGCGCTGATCCCCAATCCCTGTGAGGAGGCAGAGTCACAGGCGGCGGAGGCCGCGAAGGCCGTGTTGTCCGTGAACGACGCCTCGGCGGAAGTGGAAGTGGATGTCCCGCTCTCCGACATAGCCAGGCGACTGGTCCCGGGCGTGGTCGGCAAGGTCCTCGGCTTCGCCGTCGACGCCCTCGGCGAGGAGGAGGTTCCCGCATGACATTGGCCCCCGCTCCGCTCCACTTCTGGTGGCGCTCGTACGACACCGAGCCGCCCGAGGGGTCCGAGTGGCGCTCGATCGGTGCGAGCGGCATCCAGGAACGCGAGGAACGCCTCACAGGTCACCACCTCCTGTACGGCCCGGTTCCCGCCTGGGCCGACGACCTGCTGCGCATTTCCCGCGCCGTCTTCCTGGCGGACAAGCTCGCCGATCGGAGCCACAGCGAGGACCGCTGGACCCGCGAATTCCGACTCTCGGTGCCCGTCTCGGATCCGGACCTGTGGGCGCCGGCGGCTTCCGGCCCACTGCCCGCCCTGCTCCAGACATTGACCGCTGACGTATGGGACGTGTCCTTCCGCCAGATGCGACCGACCCCGCAGCAGGTGTCGATCCCGGTCGGCGAGGACTGGCGGGCCCAGGAGGTGGCCTTGTTCTCCGGCGGCCTCGACTCCCTGAGCTGGGCGGCGACTCGTGCCGCTGTGCCTAGTGAGGGGGTGTTGCTTCTGGTGACGTATGCCGAGAAGAACGTCGAGGACGTGCAGCGTGAGGCCTACGCTGCCGTGAAGGCGCTGGCCGAGAGATCGGGCCGCCGACTGCGGCAGATCACCGTCGGCCAGACCCCTGGCGGTCAGGACGGCGCGGTGGTGGAACGCACGTCTCGTCCACGTGGCCTGCTCTACGCGTCCACCGCCGTACGTGTTGCGGCGGCCGACGGCGTCACCACTGTCCAGGTCCCGGAGAACGGTCAGCTCGCCCTCAACCCGCCTTTGAGTGCGGCCCGTTCAGCGGCTCTGTCCACCCGCTCTGTGCACCCACGGACTCTCCATCTCCTCAATGCGGTGATCGAATCCGTGGGTGGCCGGGTCAGGGTCGAGAATCCCCTGGCCGGCCTTACGAAGGGCGACGTCTGCCGCGCCGCACTTACGGCCGGCCTCTCGGAGGCGTCCCTGGAACACACCCTGAGCTGTGGCGCCCCGCCTCAGCGCCGCCGCGGTCTCCCCCACGTCAACTGCGGCACCTGCTACCCGTGCCTGATACGCCGGGCGGGCCTGCTGAGCGCGGTGGGCTCGGATGCCACTCCGTACGAGACTGCCCCGTGGCTACCCGGCCTCAGCGAGGACCGGATCCGGCACTGGCTAGCGCTTCAGGGCTGGCTGGCCCGGGAGTACTCCACTCTCGACCTGATCGGTGACCTGCCGCTGCCACCGGGGAGCCGCACGGGAGAGTGGTTGAGCGTCGTGGAGCGGGGGCGGGTTGAGCTGCGGGCGCTGGTCAAGTCGGCGTCAGGGGTGAGGGACGTGGCGTGAGGGGTGGGTTGCGGTCTCTTCCTGGGCGGGCAGATCGGGAGAGCCGGTCAAGTGGGCTGTTGGGAGCGACACTTCGGCCCAGATGGTCTTGCCGATACTCCGCTCGATGATCCCCCACGCCCGTGAGAGCTCCTGCACGAGCAGTAGGCCGCGCCCGGATTCGGACTCGGGTGACGGAGCCTCGGCCTGTCCGGGCGTGGGTGGCTGCCGTTCGGTGCGGGTGTCGGTGGCTTCGACACGGAGGGTGTGGGGGCTGAGCTGGAGACGTAGTTGGAAGTCCCGCCCCGGTACGTGACCGTGGGTGACGGCGTTGGCGGCCAGCTCGGCAACGACGTGGGCGACGGTGTCGGACACGTCGCTGCCGTACGGGATTCCCCATGCGTCGAGTTGGTGGAGCGCGAGCCGCCGGGCGAGGCGGGCGCCGCGCCGGGTAGCCGAGAGTCGCTGCGTGAAGTCACTTACGAGGGTGGAGATTCCGGCGTTCATGTAACAGAGCGTGTCTGAGCGACTCTACGCTGACCAGGAGCGACGTCGGTACGCAGCGTGATCTGTCCGGGCGCGGTGACCGCGTGTCCGGGTGGCCGGGCGTGACATGCGCGATGCAGACGTCGTTGGGTGCGGACGGGCGGGCGTCGGAGGTGGCGGACATGACGGTCGGGGCAGGTCAGTCGGGCAGCGGAACCGAGGACCAGGACTGGGACGGCGACGAGGGCTCCGCGGATGTGCTCAAGACCGTCGGCAAGCAGGTCAAGCTGTGGCGCGAGCGGGCGGGCCTGACGCAGGCCGAGCTGGGCGCGGCCATCGGGTACAGCGAGGAACAGGTGTCGTCGGTTGAGCGGGGGCGACGCGCGCCGAAGCCGGGGTTCCTTGACTCGGTGGATGAAGTTCTGGGTGCGGGTGGGATGTTGGCGGCGTTTAAGGAGGATGTGGAGCGGGCTCGGTATCCGAGGAAGGTTCGGGATCTGGCGAAGCTGGAGGCAGAGGCAGTTGGGCTGGAGGCGTACAGCAACCACAACATCCAAGGCCTGCTGCAGACCGAGGACTACACGCGTGCACTGTTCAGCATGCGCAGGCCACTGCTCGACGACGAGACCATCGAGACCCAGGTCGCCGCGCGCATGGCAAGGCAGGCGATCTGCAGCCGGTGGCCAGCGCCGATCCTGAGCTTCGTCCAGGAAGAGGTCACGCTACGACGCCCGATCGGTGGCAGGATGGTGCTTCGCAGGCAATTGGAACGCATCCTGGAGATCGGCCAGTTGCGAAATGTGGAGATCCAGGTGATGCCTACGGACCAGGAAGACCACGCGGGAATGGGCGGGCAGTTACTCCTGCTGACCCCTCAGACCGGGCCCAAGGTGGGGCACGTCGAAGTTCAGCAGGTCAGTCGCGTGATCACTGATTCAAGAGAAGTCCGGATGCTGGAGAATCGGTATGGGATCATCCGGGCGCAGGCTCTCACTCCCCGAGAGTCGCTGGCGTTCATCGAAAAAGTCCTGGGAGAGACATGACGATCAAGCCCTCTGCCGACACCGGACTGACATGGTCCAAGAGCAGCTACAGCAGCAACGAGGGCCCGGAGTGCGTCGAGGTAGCTGTCTCCGCTGACAACGTCCACGTCCGGGACTCGAAGAACCAGCAGAGCTCACAGCTCGCCTTCGGCCAGGCGGAGTGGTCAGCTTTCATCTCATACGCGGCCGACCGCGACTGACGTAGAGAGGTGACCCCGAACGAGCCGCGGCCACCTCTCTACTGAGTTACTACTCGCCGAGGGCGGCAGGCTGCTCGGCGGAGACCGTCTCCTTGGAGGCGGTCCTCTTCTTGGCCCGCGTCTTCTCCGGTCGCCAGACCCGCAGGTCCGTCTCGCTCACCTGATGCTTGGCACACAGCTCCTCGAAGTACGCCTGGTACTCGTCGGCGGGCACGCCTTCCCACTCCTCGTCGAATTCACCGTGCCACTGCCGCACCCACGGCATGATTTCGACCAGCCCGGCGAGCAACGGCTTGATGCGGTCGGTGTCCCAACCCGCCTGCTTCATTCGGTCGTCGACGAGGTTGAACAGTGCCTGCGCCTGATCCTTGTGGTCCCAGCCGGCCCAACCGAGCAGGACGGTCGGATCAGCGTCCGGGCTCGCCCCCAGGTAGGAGATGAACCGCTCCTTAGGCACGTCGAGCTTTCCGCGGTTTGACCAGTACACCTGCTTCAGGAAGTCCGAGCCCTTGTACTTCGGCGGTACGGGGATGTCGAGACGCTGGCCCGTCCGGTCCTCCTCACGCTGCAGCTCCCAGACCTGCTCCCACTGGTCGTGATTGCGGAGACCGGAGTCCTTGTAGCGGAGGGCGGCAAGGTACGGGACGTGCTCAGTGTCGACGACCTCCGCAAGCACATCCGCGAGGGGTAGGTCCGGCTTGCCCATGTGGTCGGCTGCGTAAAGCTGGGCGACAGAGTTGAAGTCTGTGTCATCACGTAGTGCATCGGCG
Organism: Streptomyces sp. NPDC058457; assembly: GCF_042720695.1. Classification (NCBI taxonomy): domain Bacteria; kingdom Bacillati; phylum Actinomycetota; class Actinomycetes; order Kitasatosporales; family Streptomycetaceae; genus Streptomyces; species Streptomyces sp. NPDC058457. The sequence goes on from NZ_JBHXLU010000005.1 coordinate 179,281, forward strand.
ATCTGACCAACGGTAAGCGTGCGTGGCTGCTTGATCCCGTCACGGAGCGCGTACCAGAGACTCGGCTCCTCGATCCGGTCCAAGAGCCACGTCCGCAGGGCTGCCTTCTCCTTCTTCTCCCAGGAATCGCCGGCCCAGCGCCGCTTACACTCAGGGCGTTCAATGAGGGCGATGTCCTTGCGGGCGTTGATGATGTCGATGCGGGCTTGAACGATGTCGCGGTACCAGTCGGGCCAGCGGTTCGGGATATCGGTGATGGGGGCCGAGCCGTGACGCTCGAACCAAACTGTCTCGGTCTCGCCTGTGGCGGCTTTCCGCGCCAGCACAATCTCGAACGCCCTCTCACCCAGACGAACTTCGGGAACCGCGGTCTGCGCGGATGGGGGAGCAACAGCGCGCGCGACCTCGGCGTCGGTCAGCAACCCATACGACCCGTACACCTGCCAGTCCAGCTCCTCCTGGAGGGCAACCATCTGTTGCTGGGTACGGGTGTTGCCAACATGGGCAGCGTCGAGAGCGGCCCGGGTCGGCACGGCTTCCCCCGCGATGGCGGACGGCTCGCCCGTGCTCAATTCCTGCGCAAGGGAGTCGAGCAGGCGGCCCATGCCTAGTGGCAGTCGCTTGGGGAGAGGGAACTCCTGGAGCTTGGTTCCAGTGAACTCGTAGAAACGTTCCCACTCGTCATGCATAAAGCCACCGGTCCCAGACTGACTTCCCTTGTCATGACTTACCTGCTTCAGCCAGAAACAGGCAGTCGACGAGTTAAGCAATCCCAACAGCTCTAGATATTCTGCCTCTCTGGCACCCTCATGCAGCTTGATCACAGGGGCCGAACGCGTAAATACATCACCTCCACGCCCCAACACAAACTGATTATGAGTTGCCACAAAAGCAAAGGAAATCAGGAAGGGTGACCAGTATCGCCCGGGAGAAAAGCTCGAATACTCGAACCAGGTCAACCCCTGCTCTTCCTGTGTACCCGAAAGCGCCTTCCGCAATTTCAGAAGCAGTCGATTCCTCCAGAGGATTCTCTCCGCTGCCTCACCAATCTGTGCCGCGCGATCCGGCTCCGAATACGGAAAAATGGAGTTGATCCTCTCCACAATTCCCCAGTCCCTTACCGACGTGCCAACCAGCAGGTCACGCACATCACTGCTCGGCACGCCCTTCCTGCGCATCACCCCCGAATTCAACATGTAAGCGTCATCTTCGCGCGTAACGGCACAGAATCCAATACTGTCAGTACGATCCTTCAAGCGTCCCTGAGTAGCAGCTTCCAGAAATCCCAGAACACTACCAGCCCCACCGCCACTTAGGGACCATGGATACCTTGCAAACCGTCCTGCATCAGAGTCCTCTACCGAGATCCACTCAGATTCACTTCCAGGCTTCCGCGTCTGATCTTTAATCGCCCTCCACACGAACCCGACCGCCGGGACATCGGGCTGTTCAGGCTCGCCCCGAACTCCAAGTACTGCGCGAATCCTCTGCCCGGATCCCGGGATTCTATTCCGCCCCACCAAGATCACAGTGGGTGTGCCATGTCCAGGAATATAAGCACCAGATGTATCGATTACATGCGAAAGTTCGACCTCCCCCCAGAAAAAGACCTCAATCAACTTCTTCCCGAACTCCCGCTTCATGAATGAGTTCGCTGTAATTTGCCCAACAAAACCGCCTCCTCCCGATTTACCACCCACCCCTCTCACTGCAAGGTCAAATAGTCGTTGCGCGAACGGAACCGACAATGCATACTGCCCTGAACAAGCGTCATATGCATCCCGATAGTTCTTCTTTTCTTCAGCGTCCTTCACTGTAATGTAAGGCGGATTCCCCACCACCACGTGATACGAAGCCCGCCCCAGCAGATCCACCCGCCCCGCAAACTCCCCCACGTCCTCCGTCGCGTACTGGAACGCCGAGCCGTCGCCGTCCCCCTCCTCGGCGAACAGCGTGTCCAGATCAGTCTGAATACCCGCCGCCCCCCGCCCATGCAGCAACGAATCCCCCACCGCCACGTTGATCGGGAACACCGGCGCCTCAGCCAGCCGCAGCGCCCCCGCCTCCTTCATCGCCGCAACCAGCAACCGGAACCGCGCGATCGAAGCAGCGAACGGGTTCTTGTCGCATCCGTGCACCGACTCCAACGCCCGCCGCACCAACGCCCACTCGTCCGTCCCCGGCTCAGCGGCCCGCCACTTCTCCACCAAGCGACCGAAGATCCCCAACAGGAAGTGCCCCGACCCACAAGCCGGGTCGATCGTCCGCAGCCCGCCCTCCGGTGCCAGCCCGAACTCCTCGATCGCCGGCTCAAGCGTGAGGTCGAGGATGAACTCCTCTACGAACTCCGGGGTCTGCAACAGCGCGTACGTCTTACGAGCGTGCTCGCTCAGGTCCTGGTACAGGTCGCCCAGGAAACGCGTGTCCCACTCCGGGTCCGTGAAGTCGTAAAGGATCTCGCCGTCCGCACCCCTTCGCCGCCAGAAGGACAGCAACTCCGTCGCCGCCTCATAGCTCGGCGTAAGACCCCACAGCGGGTTGTGCGCACGATCGAACAGGCCGGCCGCCGTCTCGTTCGACTCGGCCAGGTGCTGGAAAGCCTCCTCCAGCCAGTCCCGGTTGTTGAGGTGCGGCTTCTCGCGGAAGAACGCCTCGTGGCGCTCCTCCGCATCCCGCAGCCGGCCCTTCGGCCCCGCCAGGAACGGCCACTCGATCAGCCGGTTGTCCTCACAGAACCGTACGAAGACACAGCCCAGCACCCACGCCGCCGCGGCCTGAGTGACCCGCTCGTCGCGCCAGGCTCCGTACGTCGCCGCGGTCCGCTTCCCCTCCCGGGCTCGCGCGTACTCGGCCTCAAGCCTGGTGCGGAACTCCTCGACGGACTCACTGCGCTCCCGCAGATCATCCTCCAGAGCCGTGACCTGCTTCTTCAGGTCCTTGAGCAGGGCCGCCCCGCTCACACCAGCTCCCGCACCCGAACCCGCGACAGTCGTCACTCTTCGCATCCCTCTCGCACCGCAGCGCCACCCACCGCAGACCGGCAGCTCGACCATCCATCCTGCCAGCCCCATCAGCACCTCAGTCCGCGAACGGCATCTCCAAGCAGCCGCGAAATCGATTGGCAACTATCGATCCCAAATAGGGTGTGCAAAAATCACACACATGGATGGCGTGCAGAGCTGGGCCGAAGTGGGTGAGCGCATCGCTGAGGCGCGGCTTGCCGCGGGACTCAGCCAGGGCGAACTGGCCTCGAGAGTCGATCTGGAGCGCACCGCCGTCGTCCGCATAGAGTCCGGCGACCGACGCATCACCGCGCTTGAGCTGTTCCGCCTGTCCGAAGCCCTGGGCGTGCCTCTCGCGCATCTCGTCTCGCGGCCTCCAGCACCACTGGTATCGCGACGCAGCGCCCTGGACGAGACCGCGGACGACGCCTCACGTGCCCGCTACCGCCTGGATACCCGGCTCGAAGAGCACGCCCGCCATGCCCAGTGGCTCATTGCACACGGATTCTTGTCTCCGCCAGAGCTGGATCCCCCGCTCAAGCGAAGCGCCTCGGATGCCGACCCGGTCGCTCTCGCGGAGGCCGGACGCAGGGCGCTGGGAACCCCTTCCGGGCCGCTGGGGGCGCTTGCGGATGTCGTTGAACGCCTGGGGCTATATCTGACTGTGGTCGATGAGACCTCCGAAGGAGCTTCGCTGCTACTCGACGGCTATGGAGTGGCCGTGATCAGCGGCCAAGCCGCTCCCGGCAGGCGCCGCTGGACCGCAGCCCACGAACTCGGGCACCACCTGCTGCAGGACGAGTACCACTCCGATGCCGGCGTGGCAGCCGGGCGGGACGAGTGTGAGCAGGTCATCGACCGGTTCACCGAAGAATTCATGCTCCCTGCCGCAGACGTCGTCAACGCCTGGGGGCGTGTCGATGAAGGCCATGCCCCGAGGGCAGTCATGCTCGACCTGGCCGCCTCCTATCGGATGTCCTGGAGCGCAGTAGTACGCAGAGCACGCCACCTGGAGCTGCTGGACAGAGCAGAAGCACAGCGGCAGCAGGCGGATACGCCGGTCCGGGGCGACTTCCTGGCGGCACACGGCAGCCAGCCGGTTCCCGATCTCGAGATCGGAGCCACGGGTACCGAGTGGCGAAAGGCAGCGCTCTCCGCCTGGGCCCAAGGAGCCATCACAGCCCCCCGCACGGTCGAACTGCTCTACGGCGCGGTAGCGGAAGACGAACTCCCCAGCCGAAACCTGGAGGAATGCCTGCCGTGACCCAGGCCCCGCCTCCGGCATCCGCAGCATCGAGCACCGTCGGTCAGTTATGCGTCTGGGACACCTCACCGCTCCACCATGCGATCAAGGCAGACAAAATTGACCAACTGGCCGACATGGCGCGGACCTGGAACGGGTCCCCACGACGCAACGTCACCACGCAAGCCGTTCTCGACGAGCTCAGCCACTACGGCCTGCCACTGGCCGGACTCGACTGGCTCGAGGTCGTGCACGTCGACCATCTCGAGGAACTCGCAGCGCTGGTCAAGTGGATGGATCTGGTATCCGGCCAGAACTCGAACCACGGTGAAGCCACCGTCCTCGCCTGGGCCGAAGTGCACGGTGCCGTGGCGGTGGTCGACGACGGTGACGCTCGGCGCATCGCACGACGAGCCGGGCTGGAGGTCTGGGGCTCCCTCCGCGTCATCGCCGAAGCGGTCAAGGAGAGCCGCGCCACCGAATACGCGGCCAGCGTGCTCGTGGACGCACTCATGGACAGCGGAATGTTCTGCCCCTGCCAGCGGGGTCAGTTCATCAACTGGGCCAAGCAGGTGGGCCTGCTGTGAGATCCCTCTACGTGTCCTGAGCCCCGGCCCCGGCTGCCGACGCCCCTGACGCCAACGCCTCTACAAAGCTGCTGTCCAGATGCGTACGCTCCCCGTCGCTGCCGATGTATTCGACCGTCCTGCCGTCCACATGCGGGTCCTGGCCGCGCGTCTCCACCGGACACAGCAGCCACAGCCCGTGCGGTGCCTCGGCCGGGAGGCGGGCAGCGTGCTGGAGCTTGAGCAGCAGGTCACGTCCCCCCTCGTCCCAGTAGCGGGCGAGCAGGCCGGCGTCGTACAGGAAGAGGACAGTGCGCGGCGCGGCGGCACGCTCCAGGAGTGAGTCCTCGATGCGGGCCCACACCGTGCGTACATACGCCGCCAAGCCCTTGGAGATCTGGCCGCTGGCAGAGAAGCGGGCATCGACGCCGAGCACCTTGTCCCAGGTCTGGTCCTTCTCGTCTGCCAACCGGCGGAATTCGGACAGGAATTCGCTGTTCAGATCGACCGGTTCGACCGGGTATCGGGTGGCTACCGATTCCGCCACACCCGGCAGCCGCGTCCCTCTGACTGTCAGCGCGAGGAAGCCGCCGCGGCGCACGGCGGCGTCCAGGCGCGCCCTGATCGTGGAGTGCGGGTCCTGGGCCGCCAGGCGGCTGCCGGTGACCGGAGGCATCAGGCTCGTGGCATCGCCGGTCGAGGTCCAGGAGGCCTCGGCCGCCACTCTGGGCGGGAAGAACTTGCCCTGCTCCGTGTCGTATTCGAGGGAGAAGCGCGCTTCGCGCAGGGCCTCTTCAAGTTCGGGATGCGTGGGCTCCGTACTGTCCGTGAGAAGGGACAGGTCGGGGAACCGTGCGCGCAGGCGGTTGTTCAGCTCCTCGGGGGTGATGCCGTTCTCGCGTCGGACTCCGGCACCGGCCTGCGAAATGCGCAGCGCCCGCTCCAGGGTCAGGTCTCGCGGGTACAGCTCCAGACGCGGGCTCGCCTGGGCCGTGGGGCCGACCGCTGCGGCCAGTGCCACGAGGCGGGTGTCGGCGAGCGGGGCGAGGCCGTCCGGTGCCGGCACGCTCCGCAGGGCACGAATGACCGCGGCTCGGCCCGGGAGCGGGTCCTCGTGGGCCAGACGCTCCGCTTCTTTGCCCAACTCGGCCGCGTAGTTGGCCAGTTCGCTGGGGGCGGGGTCGACCGTGCCCGGGAGGGACTCGGCAGCGACGAGAACGGCGTCCTCCCGCCGGTGCCAGGCCAGGCGGGGCTCGTGGGGCTCGGCTGCTTCAGCATCGCCCTCGCCTGCCTCGGCCTCCACCGCAGCCCGTACGACGGCGAGCGCCTTGGCGAGGGTGCGCTCCTCGGTGTCCCCGCCCGCGCCGTGCCTTATGCGCAGTTCGACGGCCAGTTCCTGGGCGGTCATCACGCGGCCGGCCGCTTCGACGACCTCGACGAGAGTCGCACGGACCGGCGCCAGCCACTCGGTCTCGTACCACTCCTTGATCGCATTGCGGTGATGGCGCGAGACCGGTGGCTGCTGAATGCCGATCCGGTCCGCGACCCGCTTCTGCACCGGCCAGGGGCCCAGCGGAGGCAGCCCGCCGTCCTCGGGCGGGAGGCCCAGGGTGAGGCGGATGACCTCACTGCGGTGGGAGCCCTTGCGTCCGGGGGCGGGAGTGAGCCGCGCGGCCATCTCGTCCACCGAGAGCACCGCGCCCGCCTCGACGGGTTCCGGCTCGGAATCCGCTTCGCGGCGTGCTGAGGGTGCGGCGGGGGCAACAGGCTGGCGCAGGCTCGCGGCCCACTGCTTGCGGCGCCGGTTGAGTTCCTTGCGTACGAGTGCTCCGGCGCCCCTTGCCTTGGAGATGATGTACGGCGGGACGTCCAGGAGCCCTTCGACGTCGGTGGCACCGAGGCCGCCCGCCACCGAGATCGCCCGCTCGGAGAGCCCGGCCGCCACCAGTGGAGTCTTCAGGCCGGCTGCTCTCGCCGCGGCATCGAGGCTGTTCTCACCTGAGTCCGAGACCGTGTCGACCGTGGCGGGTGTCGTGACGGGCTTGGCCGCGTCCGCCTCGCGGAAGATCTCGTACCAGGCGTCGCGCATCTGCCGCAGGGTGTCGAAGCGGTGCTCGGTGTCGCGGTGCAGTGCGCGCTTGAAGAAGCGGGTCAGTCCGTCGCTGAGCGCTTCCTCGAACAGTTCCGTGGCGACGGAGAGTTCGGCTTCGTCATTGGCGACCGGGTCGGCCTGGCCCTCACCCCACAAGGGGCGTTCGCCACTGGCCATCTCGTGCAGGGTGACGGCTGCCGCGTACCTCTCGGCGTGATCGTCGTAGTGTCCTCGACGCACCGAGTCCAAGAAGGGATCGAGATAGCCGCGGGTGCCCGCCTTGATGTCGCGGTCGGACGCGTCGGCGAGCGAGAAGTCGAAGAGCATCAGCTGCCGAGTGCGGTCGCTGCGCCTGTACAGACCGAGGTTGTCCGGCTTGATGTCCCGATGGCGTACGCCCTTCGCGGCGAGCTGATCGAGAGCGGTGAACAGGTCGCTGCCGTACCGCTCCAGTTCGTGGTACGACAGCTTGCCGTCGGCCCGCAGCCGGGCGCCGAGGGTGCGCTCCCCCGCGTATTCCAGTTCGAGAATGGTCTTCCCGGCCAGCTCGCGCGGCCCGCCCTTGAGCTGGACCACGGTGCCGCCGCCGACCAGCTCCAGGGCGCGGGCCTCGGCCCGCAGCCGCTGAGCCTTCTCCTGATCGAGAGCGACCTTGAAGACCCGCTCCTCGGTGTACGACTCGCCGTCCTCGTCCTCGACGACACGCTCGACGAGCAGCGCGCGGGCCGTCGCACCGGTACCAAGGACACGACGTACGGACCATTCGCCGTCCAGGGACTGGCCGGGGAGAGCGGACAGCGGGTCGAGTTCGGCCACCGGCGGCTGCTCGGGGACCGCGTTCTCCTCCTCCGCCTCGTCGAGGAGGTCGATAAACCGGTCGACGGGTGCGAGTCTGTGATCGGGGTCGGGGTGAGTGGCCTGCTGGATGAGGTGGTCGAGTTCCTCGGAGAGTCCGTCGGCGACCGCGATGAGACGCAGCCCGGAGTCGGTGCGCAGCCGTTCGCGCAGAGCACTGCGCCGGGCGGCCGGCGGCTCCCCCGTCAGGATGAAGTACGAAACCGCGCCCAGGCCGAACATGTCGAGGTCGGCCGGATCCGCGTAAGGCTGCTCGCTCTCCGGGGCGAGGTAGACCTGTGCGGCATCCTCGATGAGACCGATGTCCAAAGTGGCGTTGCCGAGAGAGCGCAGCAGGGTCGCGTTCGTGTCGAAGTCCCGGGCCGCGGTCTGCCAGTCGGTGATCCGCAGCTCGGGGCGGGAGCCGTCCTGGCGTGCGCTGACGTAGACGGAGCGTGCGGCGAGCGCGCGATGGTAGAGCGAGCGGCTATGGGCATGGCGTACGGCCTCCGCCAGTTGCCGGACCAGGTCCAGACGCATCTCGGGGGTGAGTCTGCCGCCGTGAGTGGCCAGGTACTGGTCGAGACGAAGGTCGGTCTTGCGGTGGCGGAAGAGGATCGCCGGACCCGCCTCGTGGTCACGGATCTCGACCGCCGCCGAGATGCCGCGGTGCGTGATGCCCTGGAGCACCTGGTACTCGCGACGTGCGGCGCGCTCGGTCGCCCGCTTCGCCGACTCGTCCGCCTGCTGGCCGACCAGGTAGATCCGGACCCGGCCCTCCTCCTGCACCAGTCCGTCGACGCGCTCGGCCAACCGGTCCTCCCAGGAGGGACCGGCGTCCAGCGGGTGCGGCCGCATCCGCCAGGCCTCACCGAACTTGAGGTGGGCGGTCGACTGCCGGATACCGATGGCCTTGAGCAGCCGAGGCAGGTGCTGGTGCGAGAACTCCTGGGTGATGCGACGCTCCGGCCGGTCCGGCGGCAGTCCCAGGAAGTCCTGCCAGATACGGGGCAGCCCGCCGGCGCCGTCGTCCCTGCCGAAGACCCGGATACGCTGGACGTCGTCGAGGTGGCTCTCGAGATCCGGAGAGGAGAGGAAGACCGCAGGTTCGATGCGTGGCAACGAACCCGTGAAGCGCAGCTGGCGTGCGGCCCACTGCAGCTGGCTTTTGAGATCCTTGGACTTGGCGTCGTTGAAGTGCAGCGGGTTGTTGATCGTCCGGGTGCGGTCGGTGCCGTGGAAGTTCCAGGTCGAGCCGGAGTTCTCCAGACGGCCCGGATGGCTCTTGATCTCGATGAGGTAGAGCCCTGCGGGGACCGCGATGAGCAGGTCGCACTCGTTGATGCGGCCGGACTGGGCGGTGAAGGAGAACGTCGCCCAGGCGCGGTACGGCTCGGCCGGCGGCATGAGGCGCCGCACGTGATCGAGGGCGTCCTGTTCCCACGTGTACGGGGACGGTCGCTCCTGGTTCCACTGGTTCACGGGCCGCGGCGGGGGCCCTGGCTTGGGTACCGGGGGTGTCCCTGTCGCCGTCACAGTCCGACCTCCGCGGTGTCCTTCCGTTCCCGTACAAACAGGCACCGGAAACATGCGCCTAAAAGTCTTCCGGCTGACCCTACCTTGCAGCGGTTATCTCCCCACCATGCGTGCTTGGGACTCCTGGCTCGATCTTGCACCCACGGCTCCGAAGCGAGCTAACGTTGCACGCTGTCATCGCGGCCCGCCAGGCTTCCGCTTCCCAGGACATGCCTCCACCCGCAAGGGGTTCGGCGTGCCGTGGGGGAAGTCCTTGTCGTCCTATCTGCTCCGGGAGTCTGCTGCCTCGCTCGCCGAGGAGGTCAAGCGCCAACCTGGAATGGCTCATCGCCCGCTGACCGAACGGCTGATCCTGGCCTACAAGGACAAGCACAAGCGGAAGAAGGGCAAGGACCAGGAGGGAACGCCTCCGGCGAACGGTCTCGTCGAGGCCTGGGAGAACAGTCTTCCTCCGGTGATCAATGCCCTCGTCGAGCGGGGTCTTGGTCAGGTGGAGGTGTTCATAGAGTTCGGGCTTCCGCACACCGACGCCGATGTGGACATGCTCCTGGCCGGCGTGCACCCGGGCAGCGGTGCACCCTCATACGTGTTGATCGAGCTGAAGCAGCAACGTTCCGCCACTGTGCACCCGGAGCGGTCGGTCGCTGTCGATCTCGGCTTCGCCAACTGGAAGCTGCATCCGGTCCGGCAGGTGCAGAAGTACTGCGACTATCTGGTGCAGTACAAAGCCGCCCTGCGCGGCAAGCCCGAGAGCGTCGTCGGAGCGGTGCTGATGCACAACGCTCACGACGATGACGTGCGAGAGCTGTTCCAGCTTCCGGAGAGCGAGCACGGGCGCCTCTACACCATGGACCGGTTCGAGCAGTTCCGGAAGTTGCTGGGTGCGCGGCTGGCCGCGCTGCCGGGTGGCGAAGCCGCCCAGGTATTGATCGACTCCCTTGAGTACGATCCTCCGAAGATCGCCGACGTCAACCTCCCCACGCGCATGGGGCCGCCGGAGCACTTCCAGCTGCTGGACGAGCAGGAGCTGGCGCACCAGGACGTACACGAAGCGGTACGACGGGTCCAAGAGGGCGGCACCAAGGAAGTCATCATCGTCCGGGGCGGGCCGGGCAGCGGCAAGAGCGCGATCGCGCTCGAACTCCGGCGCACCCTCGACCAGGCCGGCTGGAACGTCGTTCACGCGTCGGGAGCCAAGGCACTCACCCTGACCCTTCGCGAGACCTACGCGCAGAATGCACCGCGCGGCATGAAGGGAAAGCTGAAGAAGGAAGCCACACGCCTGTTCACCTACTTCAACCAGCTGAAGAAGCTGCCGCCGGACAGCTGTGACGTGGTCATCTGCGACGAGGCACATCGCATTCGCCGCCACTCCGTCGACCGGTACACGCCGCGCGAGGAGCGGGAGAACGCACGACCTCAGGCCGACGAAATCATCGAAGCGACACGTGTCCCCGTCTTCCTGCTCGACGACTGGCAGTCCCTTCGCCCCGGCGAGGTCGGCACGGCCGAGTACCTGATCGAACGCGCGAAGGCGTTGGGGCTTCGGCACACCCTCATCGACCTCGGCGGCATGTTCCGGGCCCAGGGAAGCGCCTACTACCGGGACTGGGTGCTGAAGCTGCTCAGCGTGGGCGTGCACACACCTCAGGTCTGGGTGCCCGACGGGCGGATGCAGGTTCACCTCGCCGACTCTCCGCAGGAGATGACGGACTTCCTTGAAGAGCATCGACTCACAGGGGCGACCACGCGAACCGTCGCCGGTTTCTGCTGGCCATGGAGTAATCCGGACGAGAACGGCAAGCTGGTCCCGGACGTCACCATCGGCGATTGGCAGCAGCCCTGGAACGTGAAGAGCGGGCATGCCGTGGAAGGCGCACCCGATGCCGACTTCTGGGCCACCGACTCGCGGGGAACCGGGCAGGTCGGTTGCGTCTACACCGCCCAGACCTTCGAGTTCGACTGGGTGGGCGTGATCATCGGCCCCGATCTCGTCTGGCGTGAGGGACGTTTCGCCATCGACCGGACCGCCACCCATGACCCGGAGCTGCGGCCCAAGACGATCGACGAGGCCGATATCGACCGATGTATCCGTAACGCCTATCACGTCCTGCTGACCCGCGGAATCATGGGCGTGGTGATCTACTCGACGGACGAGGCCACGCGCGACGCTCTGCGCGGGCATGTGATCACTTCGGTACAGCATCCGCTCCCCAAACAGATGCGCAAGATCGTCGGTCCGTGACGGCGCTTATCCGCCAGTCGACCTCGCACGCCGTTCGGTAGCATTCGATCAATCGTCAATGCGGCCCGCCGGGCTTCCGCCTCAGGACATGCCCCCACCCGCACGAGTTGTTTCGTGCTGTCTGGGGGCCTCTCTTGCTGTTCCGCGACTCCGCCGCTGCAGTCGCCGCCCGCCGCCTCGAAGGATCGTTGGGCCTGTATCTCACCGAGCAGTTCACTCGGGTGCATGGGTACAGGCCGAGCATGGCGGAAACGCGCTCCTGGGAGCGGAGCATTCCGGCTCTCACCGACGCGCTGCTCGATGCCGGGCTCGGTCAAGTGGAGGTGCTGCTGGAGTTCGGGCTGCCGTTGACGAGCAAGCGGGCCGATGCGGTTCTCGCCGGAGTCCATCCCCGGACCGGTGAGCCCTCGTATGTCGTTGTTGAGCTGAAGCAGTGGAGTGAGGCTCACCCCGACGACGATGATCCTTTGCTGTGCATCCTGGACGACTACTCCCGTCCGGTCCTCAACCCCATCGAGCAGGTGCGCGGTTACTGCGACTACCTCGTCGCCTTCAACGGTGCGCTGGCCCAGCATCCGGAGCGGATTTCGGGCGTCGCCTACCTTCACAACGCAACCGCGTTCGGCGCGTCCGGCCTCGACGAAGTCGAACTCAGTGAGCGCGGGCGCATGTTCACGGCGGACAGGCGCGGCGACTTCCTCGCATACCTGCAGTCGAAGCTGGCCGCCGCATCTGGAGCCAAGGCAGCCGACGAGTTGTTGCTCGCCAAGGTCCAACCTTCGAAGCAGTTGATGGCCGTCGCGGCGCAGGAGGTCCGCGAGCGGGAGCAGTTCGTGCTTCTCGACGAGCAGCGTGTGGCGTACGAGACCGTGCTGAAGGCCGTCGAGCGGGCGCACGAGGCTGATCACAAAGAGGTTGTGATCATCACGGGCGGGCCGGGAACCGGCAAGAGCGTGATCGCCCTGTCGCTCCTCGGTGAGCTGTACCGGCGGGGAGTTCCCGCCCTGCACGCGACCGGCTCGCAGTCGTTCACGAAGACCATGCGCAAGGTGGCCGGCGCGCGCAAGCCCGAAGTGCGTGACCTCTTCAAGTACTTCAACAGTTTCGTGACCGCCAAGCGGAACAGCCTGGATGTGCTGGTGTGCGACGAGGCCCATCGTGTGCGGGAGACGTCTGCCAGCCGTTTCACTCCGGCGGCGCATCGCACCGGTAAGCGGCAACTTGAGGAGCTGATCGACGTGGCCCGCGTGCCCGTCTTCCTCCTGGACCAGCACCAGGTTGTACGGCCCGGGGAGACGGGGACCGTCGAGGAGATCAAGGCAGCGGCCGCGCAGAAGGACCTGCAGTGCCGGGTAGTGGAACTGGACAGCCAGTTCCGCTGTGGTGGGAGCGACGCGTACCTACGGTGGATCGTACGGCTGCTGGGGCTGGAGGGCGACGAGGCCGTCGTGTGGGAGCCCGATGGTCGGATGCAGCTCGATGTCGTCGATTCTCCGGAGGAGTTGGAAGCCCTTCTGGACGAAAAGCGGTCGAAGGGGTACGGGGCCAGGTTGTCGGCCGGGTTCTGTTGGCGCTGGTCGGATGCCAAGCCAGGTGAGCCGCTTCCCGCCGATGTTCAGATCGGCGGCTGGAGCCGGCCGTGGAACCTCAAGGGTGAGCGGTCGATCATGGGTGCACCGCCATCAGCACTCTGGGCCACTGACCCTGCGGGCTTCGGCCAGGTCGGCTGTGTCTACACGGCGCAGGGCTTCGAGTACGACTGGAGCGGCGTGATCATCGGGCCCGACCTCGTCTGGCGGGAGAACGGCTGGGTCGTCGACCGGGCCGCTTCGAAGGACCCCGCCCTGCGGAAGGGGAACGGCAACACTGCGGCATCGGACATCGACGTGGATCGGTTGATCCGCAATACGTACAAGGTGCTCCTGACTCGTGGCATGGTCGGCACGGCCATCTACTCGACAGATCCGGAGACTCGGGCGAAACTGCGCGAGCTGGTGAAGCCTGGGAGATCGACTGCGACGGCTCTCGGCGCGGGACTGCGCCGCTAGGTCAACTGCTACTGCCGCAACCACCGGACGAAATTTCCTGCCTCCTCACGAGTGCGGTCCACTACTCAGCCATCGCGGCGGAAACCCGGATACTGCAGGGCAGAGGTCACTTGCTTAAGGTCGGGTCCTGAGGACGGCAATCCCGCCACCCCACGGCTACTTTCATGGCTACATACGTAGCCGCACGCCCCCGCGTGAACCAGTACGGAACAGGGCCTCGTCGCTCTCCCCGACAGAAACAAACAGGACCTGACCAGAACATTCGCTGGCTAGCGATCCGAAAGGCAGACGAGTCGGGCTGTACGCCGGGTTCTGTTCCGAGGGTTCCTCGCGGAGCCCTCGGCGACGGCCATCCATCTAGGGCCGGTGTTGCCACCGGCCTCGTGCGGTCTACCCGGGGGCTCGGGCGGGCAGCCCTCGAACGTCCCCGCAGAAGCGCCTTCCATATCCCAGAAGGCGTTTCCTTTTGACCTTGCTCCGGGTGGGGTTTACCTAGCTGCCCAGGTCGCCCTGGGCACTGGTGGTCTCTTACACCACCGTTTCACCCTTACCGAGGACCTAGGTCCCCGGCGGTTTGCTTTCTGTGGCACTGTCCCGCGAGTCGCCTCGGGTGGCCGTTAGCCACCACCCTGCCCTGTGGAGCCCGGACGTTCCTCGGGAAGCCCCCTAAGGGGACTCCACGCGGCCGTCCGCCCGGCTCGTCTGCCGTGTCGACCATGTTACCGGGCGTTCCGGCCTCTTCGGTGCCGAGGCCATCGTCGCCAGCACCGACCCCGCCAGGATCAACGCGAAGGACACGGCGATCGTCGGGGTGAAGCGCTCGTTCAGGAACAACGCACCCGCCGCCACCGCCACCGCCGGGTTGACGTACGTGATCACGGTCGAGCGGGTCGGGCCTATCTCCTTGATGAGCTCCAAGAACGCTACGAAGGCCACCGCCGTGCACAGGACGCCCAGGGCGAGGAGGGAAATCAACGCGTTCGTCGAGGGCACCGAGGTCGGCCAGGTCGCCGCCGCCGCGGGGGCGTAGACCAGGGCCGCCAGGGTCAGGCACGGCGCTATCAGCTGCAGCGTCGGGACGTCCTTCAGGCGGCGGGCCGCTATCAGGGGGGCCGTCGCGTAGCCGATGACCGTGAGGAGGACCTCGCCGAGGGAGCGGGCGTCGCCGCCGGTCAGGTGGGGGACGGTCAGGACGCCGACGCCGGCCAGGCCGATCAGGAGGCCTGCGATGCGTCGTACGCCCAGGTGTTCCCGTTCGCCGCCGAAGTACCTCGCCGCCACCACGCCCACGATCGGTACGCCCGCTATCAGCAGGCCCGCCGTCGAGCTGGACAGGTGGCGTTCCGCGTCGGTCAGGGTGAACCACGGGCCCATGATCTCTATGCACGCGAAGGCCAGCATCGGGCGCCAGTGGGTGTGGAGGGTGAGGAACAGGCCGCCCTGGCGGATCGCCAGGGGGAGGAGGAGCAGGGCGCCCACCGCGCAGCGCGCGAACACCACCGTCGACGGGGACACTTCGTCCACCGCCACCTTGATCATCAGATAGGGGATGCCCCAGATCACTCCCATGAGGGAGAACAGGAACCAGCCGCGTGCAGTCATGCGCCAAGCATCGGTGTCAGTACCGTGCCGCGTCTTGAACGCTGTTGCGGTACGCCGCCGGGGTCACCCCCAGCACCCGGCGGAACCAGCGGGTCATGTGGGCCTGGTCCGCGAAGCCGACCACTGTCGCCGCCTCCGCCGGGCGCAGGCCCGAATCCAGCAGGGCACGGGCCCGGGTCACCCGGTACTGGGCGAGCCATGCGTACGGCGGGACGCCCATCGTCGTACGGAAGGCCCGGAGGAGCTGGTAGCGGGAGAGGCCCAGGTCGGCCGCCAGGTCGGCGAGGGAGGGAGGGGCGGTGAGTTCGTCAGCCAGGCGGTCTCGGACGCGGAGGGATATGCCGTGGGCTCCGGGGATCTCGTCCCTCGCCGGCCGGGCCGTGGAGTGGCGGCGGGACAGGGCCGTCAGCAGCCAGGGGAGGCGGGATTCGGCCTCCAGGGGGTCCGGGCAGGCGGCCAGTTCGATGTGGGCCTGGCGGAGGGCCACGACCAGTTCCGGGTCGTACACGACCGGGTCCCGGAAGTGTGGCACGGCGTCCAGCGTGCCGTCCGCCAGCAGGGACGGGTCCGCGTACAGGGCACGGTAGGCGTAGCCCTCGTCCGGAGTGGCCGGGCCGCCGGTGTGCATCTCGCCGGGGGCCAGGACGATGATCCCACCGGGGCCGGTGCGGATGTGGCCGCCACGGTAGGCGATCACCTCGGACCCGCCTACGCACACCCCGATCGAGAACTCGGCATGCGTGTGCGGGGCGTACACGTGTTTGTCGAAGCGCGCCGTCAGCATGTCGAGCGGCGGGCCGCAGCGGCCCAGCCGTGCTCTTGTCCACCGTGCGTGTTCAGCCACCTTCGGCACCCCCTTGCGCTAAGGGTGCAACGTCCTCAGGCCCCGTTTCCATGCCGCGTCCAGGTCGGCGTCCTCCGGGAAGCGGCCGTGGATCTCCAGGATCACCATGCCGTGGGCGAATGCCCAGGTGGCGCGGGCCAGGTCGAGATCGCCGCCGCAGGCCCGCAGCAGGGGGAGAGCGGCCCTGTCCTCAAGACCGGGCGGCAGAGCAGCACGCGGGAGGGGGCGCTCCGTGGCCAGGCAGTACAGGTGGGGGTGGGCCAGAGCGTATGTGCGGTACGCCTCGGCCAGTGTCTCCAGCGAGCCGGGGGCGTCGGGGGTGCGGGACTCCGCCGCCTCCAGCGCCTCGGCCGACTCCTCCAGCATCTGCGCGATGAGTTCGACCTCAACGGCGTGCTTGTCCGGGAAGTGCTTGTAGAGCGACGGCGCCTTGATGCCCAGGCGGTCGGCCAGGGTGCGCATGGTGAGGACGGCTGGACCGGACTCCTCCAGCAGGTCCCGGGCCGCCGCCACGATCTGCCGTGCCCTTGCCGTCAGGCGCTCAGTCGCGGCAGTCGCATCGGTCGCGTCAGTCACGCTGGAAACCCTCCTTCGTACGCAGCCCGTACCCGAAAGCGCGATCGTACGAGATGTGGGCCAGCCAGCCGCAGAGGGCGGCGAACGCCGGGGGCCAGGAGAAGTAGGGCTGTGCCGCGTACGCCGCCAGCAGGCCCAGCGGCACCAGCGCCCGATGCATCGCGTTGTAGTACGGCACCGCGCGCGGCGCCAGCTGGCCCTTCGCCATCCGGGGCGCCTCGTCGAGGGCGACCAGGAACGTGAGGTCCGGGAGGATCAGGAAGAGCAGGGCGAGGGCGCCGGCGAGCCAGCCGTGGTTCACGCCCTCCAGGACCGCGAACGCCGTCCAGAAGAGGGCACCGGCCAGCCAGGCCGTGCGGCGCGCCACCACCGTGGCGGTGCGGAGGGCTGGGGTGACGTTCGTGGTGCTGGTCATGGCTGCCTCCCGAGGGCATTTCAGCTAACGCCGTTAGCCACGACGATACGGCTAACGGCGTTAGCCGTCAAGCGGGTGCGGTCACGGCACCATCCGCTCCAGCGCGTCGAACGCCGCCCCCATCCGCTCCCGATGGTCCTCGACGATCTCCGCGAACCGGTCGCCCGCCAGCTGACGGCGCACGGACGTGACACACACCGTGCGGTACGCGGCGACGGTCACGGCCGCCACCAGTTCCGGGTCGGCGAGCCCGGCCTCGGCCAGCGCCCCGGCCAGCGCCCGCTCCACCTCCTCGACCGCCTCACGGGCCCGGGCCCGCAGCGCCGGCGAGTCGGCCACGACCGGCCAGAAGCCCGCGAAGTTCTCGCCCACGCCGCCCAGCGGATGCCGTGCGTCGATGAACCGGAAGGCCAGGCGGCGCAGCGCCGCGAGCGGAGGTTCGCCGGGCACACGGTCCCGCACCGCCCCCGCGAAGGCCGCGACGGCCTCCGGGATGCGGTCGAGGAACAGGTCCTCCTTGCGCGGGAAGTAGTTGAAGACGGTCATCGCCGAGACCCCGGCCGCCCGCGCCACCTCTGCCACCGTCACCTGCTCGAAGCCGCGCTCGCGGAACATCACCGTCGCGACGTTCGAGATCCGCTGCCGCGTCTCCCGCTTCTTGCGCTCCCGCAGGGACTCCCCCGGCCTGTTTTCATCCATCACGTCATCCGTCACGAGAAAACTATAGCCGCTCGAAAGTTTTAGTGACTACAGTGAAGTCATGAACGCAAGCATGAGGACTGCACACAAGAACGACTACGACGTGGTGGTGGCCGGCGGTGGGCCCGTCGGGCTCTTCCTCGCCTGCGAGCTGCGGCTCGGCGGTGCGAAGGTGCTGGTGGTGGAGCGGCTGGCCGAGGTGGACGAGACCATCAAGGCGGGCGGGATGAACACGGCGGGCGCGGTGACCCTCTACCGGCGCGGGCTGCTGCCCGACCTCACGGCGGCCTGGGAGCGGAACCGGTGGCGGATGCGGGCCTTCCTCGGGGACCGGGAACGGGACCAGGACCGGGAGCAGGACCGGAAGCAGGGTGCCGACGCGCCCCGGACTCTCCCAAGGACTCCCCCGAAGTTCGCCGGGCACTTCGCCGGGATCATGATGCGCGGTGACCTGTTCGACGACTCCGACCCCGCGTTCGCCGACATCGGCCCCGCCGACGGCGTCGGCCTCGGCGTCCCGCAGGTGGAGCTGGAGCGGATCCTGGGCGCCCGCGCCGAGCGGCTCGGCGTCGAGATCCGCCGGGGCGTGGAGCTGACCGGCTTCGACGCCGACGACGACGGAGTCGTCGTACACCTCGACGGCGACGCAACGGTGCGAACCGGGTGGCTCGTGGGGTGCGACGGCGGCCGGAGTACCGTCCGCAAGCTCGCCGGGTTCGACTTCCCCGGGACCGAGCCGGAGATCACCGGTTATCAGGCGGTCGTCGAGATGAGCGGGGGCGAGCGGCTGGGGGTCGGGTGGAACACCACCGACGTGGGGACGTACGTCAACGGGCCCTTCCCCGGCCGTATCCTCACCGTCGAGTTCGACGGGCCGCCCGCCGACCGCTCCGCGCCGATCACCGCCGAGGAACTGCAGGCCGCGCTGCGCCGGGTGTCGGGGGTGGACGAGGTGACCATCCACGAGGTGCACTCCTCGACCCGGTTCACCGACAACGCCCGGCAGGCGAGCGGCTATCGCAAGGGCCGGGTGCTGCTCGCGGGCGACGCGGCGCACGTGCACTCGCCGTTCGGCGGGCAGGGGCTCAACCTCGGGCTCGGCGACGCCATGAACCTCGGCTGGAAGCTGGCCGCCGTGGTGCGCGGGCTCGCGCCCGGGACCCTGCTCGACAGCTACACCGCCGAACGGCATCCGATCGGTGCCTGGGTGCTCGACTGGACCCGCGCCCAGATCGCCGTGATGCGCCCCGACCGGCACGCCCGCGCCCTACGCCGGGTGGTCGCCGATCTCGCGCTGACGACGACCGGGACGACGTATCTCGTCAAGCAGATCTCGGGCGTCTGGCAGCACTACGACCTGCCCGGCGAGCACCCGCTGACCGGGCAGAGCGCCCCGGACCTGGAACTCGCCGACGGCACCCGGCTCGGCGACCACCTGCACGACGGCCGCGCCCTCCTCCTCGACCTCGCCGACGACCCGAAGCTGCGCGCCCGCGCGGAGGGGTACGGCGACCGGGTGGAGGTCGTCACCGTGGGCTGCCCGGGGCGGCCGGAGCTGACCGGTCTGCTCGTACGGCCCGACGGATTCGTGGCCTGGGCCGCGGACGGGAGCGATCAGGGAGACGACCTCGACGACGCCCTGACCCGCTGGTTCGTCGCCGCCTGAGCCCACGGATCGGCGGCTTGACCCTGCCGCGACGTCAACGTCTCTACTGGTCCCACGCGGATCGGAGAACTCGCCGCCGCCGTCGGCGTCACCACGCGCACGGTGCGGCACTACCACCACCAGGGCCTGCTGCCCGAGCCGGAGCGGCTCTCCAACGTCCCCCACTCTCGGCTTCGCTCGAGCGGGAGGTGCCCCCATCCGGGACTACACCCTGCGGCACGCCGTCGTCCTCGCCCGGATCCGGCGGCTGACCGAACTGGGGCTCGGGCTCGCCGAGGTGCGGGACGTGCTCGCGGACGACGCCGGCAAGGACCTCGTCGAGGTGCTCACCGAACTCGACGGGGACCTCGCCCGGCAGGAGGCGGAGATCCGGGGGCGGCGGCAGCGGCTGCGGGCCCTGCTGGACGCGGGCGAACTGCCTGCCGAGGGGCCCGTCTCGCCCGAACTGGCCGCCCTGTTCGCCGAGACGGCGCCGCGGCTCGCCGACTCCCCGATGGCCGCCAAGGACCGTGAGGTGTTCGCCCTGATGGAGACGGTCGCCGACCCGGCGGCCCGGGAACGGTTGATGTCCCTGGCCGGTGCCATCGCCGGGTCACCGCAGGCGGTGGCCCGCGCGAACGAGGCCTACGCGCTGCTCGACGCGCTCGCCGACGCGGACCCCGGTGACCCCCGGGTGGCCGAGGCGGCCCGGGTCCTCGCCGACTGCATTCCGACGAGGCGTTCCCCGACGGCGTCGTCGACCACGAGGACGGTTTCCTGCGTGCCCTCTACGCCGACCTCGCCCCGGCCCAGGCGGCGGCGATCCGCCGGGCCCTGGACATCGTCAGCGGACGACGGCCATGAGGGCGGCGCACTCCGTGCCGTACTCCGTGCTCCGGCACGAGCTGCGGCTGCTGGCGAGTCTGGTGCTGTGGGCCGCCCGGCGGACGGGAGGGATGAGAGGGACGGGGGTGACGTTCGGGTACGCGAAGGGCCAGGGCGCCATGATGTTCGGGCTCGCCTTCGTGTGCGTGATCGAGACGGTCGGTGTGTCGGTGCTGCTGCGCAACTGGCCGGCCGTGCACCTCGTCGTCCTCGTCCTGGACGTCTACACGGTCCTCTTCGTCATCGGCCTGCACGCGGCCTCCGTCGTCCACCCCCACCTGCTGACCCCGGACGCGCTGCACGTCCGCAACGGCGTCCGGCTCGACCTGCGCATACCGCTGGACGCGATCAGGTCAGTACGGCGCGAGACGCGCTACCGGCACGAGAAGACGGCCGGTGAACTCGACGTGCCCATCGGCTCGCAGACCTCGGTGACCCTCGAACTCGCCGAGCCCATCGCCCACTTCGGCCTGCTGGGCCGCCGACAGGAGGCGGGCGTCGTCCGCTTCCACGCCGACGACGCCACCGATCTCGTACGACAGCTCACCACAACACGACAGCTCACGCAGGCGCGAAGCGCACCTTCGTCGTCCCCGGGTCGGCCTCCGTCAGGCGCACCGGCAGCCGCTCGCCCAGCGGAAGAGGCTCGCCGGCCTCGATCCGGCCTATGACGGCGGGCTGCTGCAACAGCACCTTCCCGACCGTCGGCCGGCGCGGCTCGACCTCCACCACGCATCCGTCGAAGACCTCCCCTACCCGGTCCTTGAGCAGGGCCGCCTCGACGATGTCGACGCACTCCCGCTCCACCGTGCCGGCCCGCCGTGCCCCTTCGGCCATCTGCTTGGGGAGCGTGTCCAGCGCCATCGGCACCCAGTCGGGCGGCTCCTCGCCGGCGGCCGCCGCCAGGCACAGCTCCGAGGCGTAGCGGTCGGCCAGGCGGCGCAACGGCGCGGTGCAGTGGGCGTAGGGGGCGGCCACGGCCGCGTGGGTGGTGACCGCGGGGAGGACGCCGTCGCGGAAGACCGTGTAGCCGGCGCCGCGCAGCAGCGTGGTGCACTCCTGGAGGAAGGCCGCGTGGCGGGGGCGGCGCGGGTTCAGGGAACGGATCAGCGCGGCGTACGAGACGTGGTGCGGCCACTCGATGTGCAGCGCGTGCGCGGTACGGCGCAGGCGGGCGACCGCGCCGTCGGGGGCGGTCGGGAGGGTGCGCAGCACGCCGGTGCCGTAGGCCAGCATCAGGTCGGCGGCGGCCATGCCGGTGAGCAGGGAGATCTGGGCGTTCCAGGCGTCGGCGGGCAGCGGCGCGCGGTAGGTGAGCTCGTAGGTGTGGTCGTACTCGACGATCTCCTGCTCCGGCACGTTGAGGGAGATGCCGCCGCGCTCCACCTCGAGGCGTTCGCGGGCCTCGCCGATCTCCTTGAGCAGCGCGACGGGCTCCTCGGCGGTGCCCTCGTCGATGCGCTTCTGTACGCCCGCGTAGTCGAGCTTGGCCCGGCTGCGGACCAGGGCCCGGCGGACGTCGGCGGTCCGTGTCCGTCCGTCTGCGTCCAGGTCGATGGTCCACAGGACGGCCGGACAGGTCTGGCCGGGGAGCAGGCTGGCCGCGCCCTCGCTCAGCACGGTGGGGTGCAGCGGGACCTTCTCGTCGGGGAAGTACAGGGTGTTCACGCGGTGATGCGCCTCGGAGTCCAGTGCGCCGCCGGGTACGACGAAGGCGGCGACGTCGGCGATGGCGTACCGGACGCGGTAGCCGCCGTCGTGCCGGGACAGGTGCATCGCCTGGTCCAGGTCGTCGGCGGTGGGCGGGTCGACCGTGAAGAAGGGGATGTCGGTCGCGTCGTGGCCGGGCACGGCCGGGAACCTGGCGACGCCCTCGGCCTCCTGGAGGACCTCGGGCGGGAAGCTCTCGGGGACGTGGAGGTCGGCCCGGAGCGCGGCGAGCGCGGCCCGGAGGGGGGCCTCGGGGGCACCCTTGACGCGGATGTGACGGCGGGGCATAGGACGAGCGTAGTCACAGGACGCCGGTCCGGCCCCTTACGCTGGCGCGAAGCGTTGATGATGAAACGCCGGTCGTGAACGGCGGTCGTGAACGCCGATGACGAAGAGGAGTACGTGTGCTGGTCCTGCTGCCGCCCTCGGAAGGCAAGGCGTCCTCGGGCCGTGGGGCCCCGCTGAAACCGGAGTCACTGTCCCTGCCGGGGCTGGCGGCGGCGCGCGCGGCCGTGCTCGCCGAGCTGGTCGACCTGTGCTCCGGTGACGAGGAGAAGGCCCGCGAGGTGCTAGGGCTGAGCGAGGGGCTGCGCGGCGAGGTCGCGAAGAACGCGGCGCTGCGGACCGCGGGTGCCCGGCCGGCCGGGGAGATCTACACCGGGGTGCTGTACGACGCCCTCGGCCTCGCCTCCCTGGACGCCGCGGCGAAGAAGCGGGCCGCGCGGTCGCTGCTGGTCTTCTCGGGGCTGTGGGGCGCGGTCCGGGTGACGGACCGGATCCCGTCGTACCGCTGCTCGATGGGGGTGAAGCTGCCGGGGCTGGGCGCGCTCGGCGTGCACTGGCGCAAGCCGATGGCCGAGGTGCTGCCGGAGGCGGCCGGGACGGGGCTGGTGCTGGATCTGCGGTCGGCGGCGTACGCGGCCGCGTGGAAGCCGAGGGGCGAGGTGGCCGCGCGGACGGCGACCGTTCGGGTGCTGCACGCGCCGACGCGGAAGGTGGTCAGCCACTTCAACAAGGCGACGAAGGGGCGGATCGTACGGAGTCTGCTGACCGCCGGGATCGCCCCGGGTGGTCCGGGCGAGCTGGTGGAGGCGTTGCGGGAGCTGGGGTACGAGGTGGAGGTGGCGGCGCCCGCGAAGGCGGGGCAGGCGTGGGCGCTGGATGTGCTGGTGGCAGAGGTCCACTGACCCGCCGCTCTGCCGCACACGGAGTCGCATTGCAGCATGCGCAACGACCTTTGCGCGCTCTGCATCGCCTCGGCAGGATGGCGCCATGCCCACCTCCGTGCTGGACCTCGCGCCCGTCGTCCCCGTCGTCGTCATCGAGGACGCCGCCGCTGCCGTGCCGCTGGCGCGGGCGCTGGTGGACGGCGGGCTGCCCGTCATCGAGGTGACCCTGCGGACGCCGGCCGCGCTCGACGCCATCCGGGCCGTCGCCGGTGCGGTGCCGGAGGCGGTGATCGGTGCGGGTACGGTCCTCACGCCCGCGCAGGTG
Organism: Streptomyces sp. NPDC058457; assembly: GCF_042720695.1. NCBI lineage: Bacteria > Bacillati > Actinomycetota > Actinomycetes > Kitasatosporales > Streptomycetaceae > Streptomyces > Streptomyces sp. NPDC058457. Next base: position 202,717 of record NZ_JBHXLU010000005.1, read on the forward strand.
ACGGAGTGCGTCGCGGCGGGGGCGCGGTTCCTGGTCAGTCCCGGGTGGACGGACGGGCTGCTGGCGGCGATGACCGCGTCCGGGGTGCCGTACCTGCCGGGGGTGTCGACCGCCTCGGAGGTGGTGGCGCTGCTCGAACGCGGGGTGCGGGAGATGAAGTTCTTCCCGGCGCAGGCGGCGGGCGGCACGGCGTATCTCAGGTCGCTCGCCGGTCCGCTGCCGCAGGCCCGTTTCTGCCCGACCGGAGGGATCGGTCCGGACAACGCGCCGGAGTACCTCGCCCTCCCCAACGTCGGCTGCGTGGGCGGCACCTGGATGGTCCCGGCGGACGCCGTCGCCGCCGGGGACTGGGCCCGGGTCCGGGAGCTGGCCCGGGCCGCAGCGGGGCTCGGGCCCAGGTTCAGGGACGCAGGTGGGACGTGTCGTTGAAGAGCCGAACGCTCGCGTTGCCGTCCGCGTAGTACGCCACCGCCGACAGCGAGGCCGCCGACAGTTCCATGCGGAACAGGGACTGGAGCGGGGCGCCGAGGGCGAGTTGCACGAACGTCTTGATCGGCGTGACGTGGGTGACGAGCAGGACCGTGCGGCCGGCGTAGGCCGCGATCAGCTTGTCCCGGGTGGCCGCGATGCGCGCCGCCGTCTCGGCGAAGCTCTCGCCGCCGCCGGTGGGGTGGGCCGACGGATCGGCCAGCCAGGTGGTCAGGTCGTCGGGGTAGCGCTCGCGGACCTCGCCGAAGGTGAGCCCCTCCCAGGCGCCGAAGTCCGTCTCCTTGATGCCCTCCTCGATCGTGACGTCGAGGCCGAGGCGCTCGGCGACGGCCGCGGCGGTCTGCCGGGTGCGGGTGAGGGGGGAGGCGAGGATCGTCTCGATGGTGCCGCGGCGAGCGAGGGCCTCGGCGGCGCGCTGCGCCTGTTCCTGGCCGACGGGAGAGAGTTCCGGATCGGTGCCGCCGCTGCCGGAGAAGCGTTTCTGGGGGGTGAGGGGGGTTTCGCCGTGGCGGAGCAGCACGAAGGTGGCGGGAGCGCCGAGGTCGGGGGCTGAGCTCCAGCCGGGGCTCGCTACGGTGCGGGCGGCGCGGGTGTCGGCGACGGTGGTGGTGTCGGTGGTTGCCACAGTTCCGGTGCGTGGGGGCTGGTCGCGCCCACGCGGCGGAGCCGCAGATGTCTCAGCCCCGCGCCCCTTGCGGGGCGCTGTAGCGCGGCCGTCAAATTCCGCAGTCGACGCCGAAGCCGACCACTGCTCGCCCCGCTTGCCCGCGTCCATCGCCTCGTTCGCCAAGCGGTCGGCGTGCTTGTTCTCGGCTCTCGGGATCCACTCGTACGTCACCCGGTCCGCCGGGAGCACCCGGGCCGCCTCCGCCGCCAGGGGCTTCATGTCCGGGTGTTTGATCTTCCAGCGGCCGGACATCTGCTCGATGACCAGCTTGGAGTCCATGCGGACGTGGACGGTCGCCGAAGGGTCGAGTTCGCGGGCCGCGCGCAGGCCCGCCAGCAGGCCGCGGTACTCGGCGACGTTGTTGGTGACGACGCCGAGGTACTCGGCCGCCTCCGTCAACGTCTCGCCGGTCGCCGCGTCGATGACCACCGCGCCGTAGCCGGCCGGCCCCGGGTTGCCCCGGGAGCCGCCGTCCGCCTCGACGATGAACTCCCTTGCCACGTAAGCCCCTTGAGTGTTCCTGCTGAGGTGTTCCTACAGACCCGACTCGGCCGTGCGCACCAGGATGCGGCGGCAGTTCTCGCAGCGCACCACGGTGTCGGGCGCGGCCGCGCGGATCTCGGCCAGCTCGGTGATGGCGAGCTCCTGGCGGCAGCCCTGGCAGGTGCGGGCGTACAGCTTGGCCGCGCCGATGCCGCCCTGCTGCGCGCGCAGCTTGTCGTAGAGCTTCAGCAGGTCCTCCGGGACCGAGCCGGCGATGACCTCGCGCTCCTTGGTCACCGTCGCCACCTCGGCGTCGATCTCCTCGGACGCGGTGTTCCGGCGGCCGGTGGCCTCGTCGATCCGGCCCTGGACCGCGCCGACCCGCTCGGTCAGCTCGGCGAGCCGCTCCTGTACGGACTCGCGGCGCTCCATGACCTCCAGGACGACGTCCTCCAGATCGCCCTGCCGCTTGGCGAGGGAGACGATCTCCTTCTGGAGGTTCTCCAGGTCCTTCGGGGAGGTGACCGCGCCGGAGTCCAGGCGCTGCTGGTCGCGGGCGGCGCGCTGGCGCACCTGGTCCACGTCCTGCTCGGCCTTGGTCTGCTCGCGGGCGGTGTCGCTCTCCTCGGTCTGCGCGGCCACGAGCAGGTCGCGCAGCTGGGTGAGGTCCTTGGTCAGCGACTCGATCTCGGCGTGCTCGGGCAGCGACTTCCGCTTGTGCGCCAGCTGCTGGAGGCGTACGTCCAGGGCCTGGACGTCGAGGAGTCGGATCTGGTCGGCGGGCGCGGCGTTCAGTTGGGGGCTCCAAGGGAGGGAGAGTGGCTGGTCCAGGGGTCGGTGACCGTCTTGGAGACGTGCACGCGCAGGTCCCAGCCGTGGCGGTCGGAGATTTCGTCGAGCTGGGTGGCGGCCAGCTCGCACCAGGGCCATTCGGTGGCCCAGTGCGCCGCGTCGAGCAGCGCGAGGGGGCTGTGGGCGACCGCTTCCGACGCCGGGTGGTGGCGCAGGTCGGCGGTGAGGAAGGCGTCCACGCCGGCGGCGCGTACGACGTCGAAGAGGCTGTCGCCGGAGCCGCCGCTGACGGCGATCGTGCGGACGAGGGCCTCGGGGTCGCCGGCGACGCGGATGCCCTGTGCGGTGGCGGGGAGGCGGGTCGCGGCCCGTTCCGCCAGCTCCCGGACGGTGACCGGGTGGTCCAGCTCGCAGACGCGGCCCAGGCCCCGGCGGCCCTCCGGGTCGGTCGGGTCCGGCACGAGGGGGCGTACGACCCGCAGGTCCAGGGCGCCCGCGAGCGCGTCGGAGACGCCCGGGTCGGCGGTGTCGGCGTTGGTGTGGGCGACGTGCAGCGCGATGTCGTTCTTGATGAGGGTGTGCACGGCCCGGCCCTTGAAGTGGGAGGCCGCGACCGTCGTCGTACCGCGCAGGTAGAGCGGGTGGTGGGTGACCAGCAGGTCGGCGCCGAGCTTCACCGCCTCGTCGACGATCTGCTGGACCGGGTCGACGGCGAAGAGGACCCGCGTGACGTCCTGGTCGGGGTCGCCCACGACCGTACCGACCGCGTCCCAGGACTCGGCCCGTTCGGCGGGCCACAGGTTGTCCAGCGCGGCGATGACTTCTGACAGACGGGGCACGGGGAAAAGGCTACCTGCCTGTTCCACGGGGCCGTACCTGCTCGCCCACGGGAGGCAACGCGCAGCACACCCGCCCCCGTTTCCTCAGGCGAATCGCCGAGTGTGCACCCGTATGTGTGAAGTCGTCGGCGGCCGGTCCCCGCCTGTGCGTACGAAAACTAGCTTCGTTGCCGGAGGTGACCGAACGATGACGGCCTGTGCGATCGAACCCTCGGCTGCGGACGAGGACGACAGCGCGCCGGGGGCGGGCTGCACCATCACGGTGGACGGGGCGTACGCGGCCCGGCTGGCCCAGCAGGAAGGTTCCTGGTACCCGGAGCGCTGGACGCTGGACGGACCCGAGCCGTACGCCGTACCGCTCCCCGGCAACCAGCCGGAGGAGCCGGGCACGGAGGTGCAGCCGATGGGCGACGGGCGGGTGCTCATCCGCCGGCTGGTGGACGGGCGGCACCACTTCGCCCTGCTGTATCCGACCGGGCCGGGCACCGGTGAGCTGCCGTTGGGCGCGGTGGAGTGCCCGGACGAGGGTGCCGACGAGGGCGCCTCGCTGCGGCTGCTGCCGCCGGCGCCGGGGGGTGTGCGGGCGTACGCGCTCGCCGTGGGGCCGCGTTCCTCCGCGGTCTGGCTGGTGGCGGGCGGGGCCTTCGGGCCGGAACAGCTGGCGGTGTTGCCGGGGCGTTGCTCGGGCGGGGTCTGGCTGGACCGGGCCGGGCGGATGCTGGCCCTGGACCGTGAGCTGGGCGGACGGACCAAGGCGGTCGTGGTCGACCTGGAGCGGGGCGGCGAGGTGTCGCCGCTGCTGCAGATCGCGGCGGACAGCGACGACCGGCTGCTGCTCGCCGACCCGGACAGCGGGCTGATCCTGGTCGGCTCGGACGCGCCCAGCCCCGGGCAGGAACGGTTGGGCTGGGGGGTCCTCGGCTCCACGCTGCCGGTGCGCTTCCCGGAGAGCCTGCGGGTGCCGGAGTGTCCGGACTGCGTGGTGACGCCGTTCGCCGTCCAGCCCGGTCAGGTACTGGTGCCGGAGAGCTGCGGGGTGGCGCTGCGCATCGACGGTCCACTCGGCAGCTGGGTGGGCGCCTGGCGGCCGAGAGCGCGCAGGATGTGCCATCTCCCGGCGCCGGAAGGGTGGTTGGCCGGCGCCGGGTTGTGGACGCAGGACGGGGTACTGCGACTGCCGTACACCACGGGGGAGGTCCCGTGCGGTGTGGCGGCAGTGGCGGTGCCCTGGGGGGAAGCGGGGGGCTCGGGGGAGACGGGGGAGTACGGGGGGCCGGGGGACGCGGGCCCGGGGGATCCGGTTCATGACGGCGCGGCTGCCGGGGCGTCGGGTACGCCCGGGGAGCCGGCGGAACCGGATCCTCCGGGGCCTGCCGTAGCCCGTCCGGTGCCCTTGCAGCAGGCGCCGCTGGCGCGGCTTGTAACGAACTAGCACCGGTCGGCGTGCCCGCCTGGATGCGCCCCGCGGTGCGCCCGATAAAATCGCCGCGCTGTAGAAAGATCATGTTGACGGGGTGAATTCTTCCGATGAGCGACGCCAGCACGTCCCAGCCGCTGTCCGCCGACCTTCAGGAAACGGACGGCCACGGCAAGCACCGCGGTCATGTCTCGGGGCAGGACAGCGAGACGGCCCCCAGCGGCCGGCACCGCAAGCCGGAGCCGGCCGAGTCGGTGGCCTGACGGGGGCAGTAGGTAGCTAGGGGGCTCACCAGTTGGCTGGTGAGCCCCCTTCTTCATGCCCTGCCCAGTGATATGTCACATACCGCCCTCGGTGCTATGTGGCATACCACTGGCGTTTCAACCCCAGCACCTCCGCCGCCGCGAACGTCTCCCCCGCCGGCCGGTCCGCGTAGTGCGGGGTGAGCAGGGCGTCGAGTTCGTCGTAGCTGAAGGTGTCCTGCTTGCTGTCGAACCTGGCCTGGACGCGCGGTCGTTCGACGATCGCGACCATGCCGCCGTGCACGACGAGCAACTGGCCGTTGATCCGCTCGGCGGCCGGGGCGGCCAGGTAGCCGACGAGCGGGGCGACATGCTCGGGTGCGAGGGGGTCGAGGCCCTCGGCCGGCTGCTCGAACCCGGCGAAGACGTCCTCGGTCATCCGGGTGCGGGCGCGCGGGCAGATCACGTTGGCGGTCACGCCGTACTTGGCGAGGGCCAGGGCGGTGGAGGTGGTGAGGCCGACGATGCCGCCTTTCGCGGCCGCGTAGTTGGGCTGGCCCGCGGAGCCGGCGAGGAAGGCCTCGGAGGAGGTGTTCACGATCCGGCCGTAGACCTTCTCGCCTCCCACCGCCTTGGACCGGTCCCGCCAGTGGGCAGCCGCGAAGTGGGTGGTGTTGAAGTGGCCCTTGAGGTGGACCCGGATCACCGAGTCCCACTCGTCCTCGGTCATGGAGAAGACCATGCGGTCGCGCAGGATCCCGGCGTTGTTGACGAGGATGTCCAGCTTTCCGTAATGAGCTGTCGCGAGCGTGAGAAGGTCTCGCGCCTGTGAGAAGTCCGCGACGTCGCCGGTGTGGGCGACCGCCCGGCCGCCCGCCGCGCGGATCTCCTCGGCGACCTGCTCGGCGGGTGCCGTGGAGGCGGCCCCCGAGCCGTCCCGGCCGGGCTGGCCGAAGTCGTTGACGACGACGGCCGCGCCCAGCCGGGCCAGTTCGAGTGCCTCGGCCCGGCCCAGGCCCCGGCCCGCGCCGGTGACGATCGCGCTGAGCCCGTCGAGTGGCCTCTCCGGCATCGACATGCGGCGGCCCCTCCTCAGATCTCTATGCAGGTACGCAGGGCGGTGCCCGTGCGCATCTGGTCCAGGGCCTCGTTGATGTCCGCCAGCGGCACCCGGTGGGTGATCAGGCCCTCCAGGTCGATCCGGCCCGCCCGCCACAGGGCGATCGTCCGTTCGTAGGAGCGGACCACGTCTCCGCCGCCGTACATGGACGGCAGGATCCGCTTCTCGTCGAAGAACAGCTCGAACATGTTGAGCTGGAGGAAGTCGTCCATGGCGCCCGCGCCGACGACCACGAGGGTGCCGCCGCGCCGGGTGTTCTCGTACGCGGTGCGGGCGGTGGCGGACTTGCCGACGACCTCGAAGACGTAGTCGAAGCCCTCGCCCGCGGTGACCTCCTGCTTGGCGCCGGGCAGTTCGTCGGGCGAGACCGCCTTCGTCGCGCCGAACCTGAGCGCCGACTCGCGCCGGGACTCGACCGGGTCGACGGCGACGATCTCGGCCGCGCCCTTGAGCCGCGCCCCCTGGATCGCCGAGATCCCGACGCCCCCGCACCCGATGACGGCGACCGACGAACCGGCCTCCACGTCGGCCGTGTTGAGGGCCGCGCCGAGCCCGGTGGTGACGCCGCAGCCGATCAGCGCGGCGATGTCGAAGGGCACGTCGTCCGGGATCGGCACCGCGCACCCGGCGTCGACCACGACCTCCTCGGTGAAGGTGCCGGTGCCCGCGAAGCCGAAGACGTCTCCGCCGGGGCGCCGGAAGTTGGGGGTGCCGGCGTTCATGAACCCGGCCAGGCAGAGCTCGGTCTGTCCGCGCCTGCAGGCGGGACACGCCCCGCAGGCCGGCAGCCAGCAGACGACCACCCGGTCGCCGGGCTTCACCCGGGTGACCCCCTCCCCCACCTCCAGGACCTCGCCCGCGCCCTCGTGGCCCGGCACGAACGGTCCCGGCTGCGGCAGCACCCCGCTCATCGCCGACAGGTCCGAGTGGCACAGCCCCGTGGCGCGCACCCTGATCCGCACCCTGCCGGGCCCGAATCCCACCGCCTCGACGTCGTCGAGGACGTCCAGCTTCTCCTGGCCGATCTCGTGCAGTACGGCTGCGCGCATGGTGCGGCTCCCCTCAACTGCTCAGCTGCTCAACTGATCAAGAGTGTTCGACGATCGTGTCGGCGAGGACGGGCGCGTCCTCCCGCTCGACGGCGCTCACGGCGACCCGGACGTCCCCGTCGCCCCGCCACATCCGGATCCGGAGCGTCTCTCCCGGGTACACCACCCCGGCGAACCGGGTCGTGTACGACCGCACCCGGCTCACGTCCCCGTCGAGCAGCGTGTCCACGACCGCCTTGAGCGTCATGCCGTAGGTGCACAGCCCGTGCAGGATGGGCCGGTCGAAACCGGCTCGCTTGGCGAAGTCCGGGTCGGCGTGCAGGGGGTTGTAGTCGCCGGAGAGGCGGTAGAGCAGGGCCTGGTCCTCGCGGATCGGCCGCTCGACGGTCCGGTCGGGCTCGCCTGCGGGCGGGTCGAGCCGGGTCGAGGGGCCGCGGTCGCCGCCCCAGCCGCCCTCCCCGCGTACGAAGATCTGCGCGTCGTTGGTCCACAGCGGGCCGTCGGCGTCCGCGACGTCGGTGCGCATCACCAGGACGGCCGCCTTGCCCTTGTCGTAGACGGCGGCGATCCTGCCGGTGGCGGTGGCGGTGCCCTCGGCCGGGATGGGGCGGTGCAGGGTGAGGGCCTGGCCGCCGTGCAGCACCTTGGCGAGGTCGACGTCGATGCCGGGCATGGACAGTCCGCTGATCACCCCGGGCGAGCCGGCGCCCGCGACGGTGGCGAAGCTGGGCAGCACGTGCAGCCGGGTCTCCAGGGTGTAGCGGAGTTCGTCGGGGTCGGTGGCGGGGCGGCCCGCGCCGATGCCGAGGTGGTAGAGCTGGACGTCCCGGCGCGCCCAGCCGATCTCCCCGGACCGGGGTTCGGCGGCGAGGGCCTTGGCTGCGTCGATGGGCATACGGCTCCTGAGGTGTCTCAAGACCTCGGCACGGCCGTCCGCACCGTCGGCCGCACCGAGGTCGTCCACGGGCGTGTCTAGAACGCGTTCCAGTCCAGCGCCCCTTGTATAGCCCAGCGCTCCGCACTTGTGAAGGCTCCTGACGTCGTGTCAGATTCAGCCCTGCCCGGCCATGACATTTGTCCTGCCCGCGGCCGTACATCCGCCTCTGCCGGACCGGCGCGCCCTTTCGTAGGGTCGTAGCGCCGGGCCGTACGGCCGGGCAGGACAGGATCGGGGGAGAACGAGATGTCGTGGTGGCAGCAGGTGAGGTGCCAGGCGGACGGCTGGCGGACGGCGCGTGCCCAGTGGCGGGAGGAGATGGCCCGCTTCAAGGAGCAGCAGAGGGCGGCCCGGAAGAACGGTGAGCTGCCCGAGCACGCGGGGCCGCCGCCCTCCGGGTTCGCCCTGCTCCCCTGGCTGCTGATGGGGCTGGGCTCCCTGTCCAACCTGCTCCAGGGCAAGACGGCCAACCCGCTGATCGGCGGATTCGGCCTGCTCGCCTTCAACTCCCTGTACATCTACGTGACCTTCCGCTCCTTTCGCAAAGAGGCCCGGCGGGCCACCTCCACCCGCGTCGCCCTGCTGCTGATGGGCCTGCTCACCACCGGCCTGGCCCTCGGCTACGGCGGCAACTGGCTGATGTTCTTCCCGCTGCTCGGCCTGGCCGCGGGTGCGGTGCTGCGCGGGCCCTGGCTGGGCCGCGCCGGGATCCTGCTCGCCTGCTTCGCGGGCGCGGTCTCCTGGTACCGGGACGGCTCCGACGCCATCACCATCGCCTACGGCACCTTCCTGTCGACGATGATCACCGCCGCGATCCTGTCCCTCTCCGAGGCCGTGCGGGAGCTGCGCGCCGCCCGTGAGGAGCTGGCCCGGCGGGCGGTCGAGAAGGAGCGGCTGCGCTTCTCCCGGGACCTGCACGACCTGCTCGGGCACACCCTCTCAGTGATCGTCGTGAAGTCGGAGGCGGCCCGGCGGGTCGCGCCCCGCGACCTGGACGCGGCGCTGACGCAGATCTCCGACATCGAGTCGGTCGGCCGGCAGGCGCTGACCGAGATCCGGGAGGCGGTGACCGGCTACCGGGAGGGCAGCCTGGCCACCGATCTCGGCCGGGGCCGTTCGGCCCTGAAGGCGGCGGGCATCGAACCGGTGGTCCGGCAGTCGGGGGCGCCGCTCGCCCCGCAGACCGAGACGCTGCTCGGCTGGGTGGTGCGCGAGGCGGTCACCAACGTGGTCCGGCACAGCGCCGCCACGCGCTGCGAGATCACCGTCGACAGCGCCGCCGGCCGGGCCCGGCTGACGGTCACCGACGACGGCTCGGGCGCGGTGGCCGCCGAGCCCTGCCGGGAGGGCGTCGGCGGCACCGGTCTGCAGGGGCTGACCGAGCGCCTCGCGGCGGCGGGCGGCTCCCTCAGGGCCGGCCCGGCGCCGCGCGGCGGCTTCACGGTCACCGCGGAACTCCCCACCGAGGCGCTGGAGCTGCTGACCTCGGCGTCTCCTACGGCGCCTACGGCGCCCACGGCGAGCTGACGGCCCAGCTCACGTCGTCGGTCCACGAGGTGGCGCTGTCCCAGGCGTTGGAACCGCCGTCGCTCGCTATGTAGAGGTTGTAGTTGTAGTGGCGGAGGTATTTCGTCGGGTAGTTGTACGAGGCGAAGGACGTGCCCGTGCCGCTCTTGCCGGTCGTCGGGCAGAAGGTGGCGTCCTGCCGATACGTGGTGGTGCCGTCCATGGGCTGCCGGTAGATCTTGTAGTTGTAGTGCCGCAGGTAGTCGCCGGGGTAGTTCCTGGACTCGAAGGAGACGCAGGAGCTGTCGGCGAGGCCGGGGCGGACGATCCAGGTGGCGTCGCTCTTGTCGAGGGCGGAGCTGCTTGAGGTGATGGCGGACAGGACGCCGGCGTTGTTCTGGTGGCGCACGTAGTCGGCGGTGCAGCAGGACGTCGTGGCCCGCAGGGAGATCTCCGAGGCGGAGTTGAGGGTGCCGGTGGAGCCGGTCGCGCCGCCGTAGCCGACGGAGACGATGTTGGACTGGACGGTGTCGTCGGCGGCGTCGGTCGGGATGCCGGAGGTCATGACGCCCTCGAAGAACGAGCCGATGGAGCCGTTGCTGTTGTCGCCGCCGGTGCCGAGGACGATGGCGCCCTCCTGGTGCATCGGCGAGTAACCGCTGCTGGTGCTGGGCTCACTGCCGGAATACGTGGTGGTGAGACCGCCGGATTGCGCGTTTCCCCATTTCAGTGCGAAATGGTCCTGCCCGTTGTTCTTCAGCAACGCGGTGACGAACGGTATCGCGCCGGTGCCCGTGTTGGACGAGTTGGTGCTGTAGCCGAGGTTGGACTCGAACAGCCCGTTCTCCAGGTCCGCCTGCACCCAGGGGCCCGAGCCGTAGCAGGGCGAGAACCAGCACTCGGTGCCGAAGTTGATGGCGTCCATGTGGCCGTTGCCGGTGTCCTTGTTGTTGGTCTCGGCGTTGCCGTAGTCGAAGCAGCAGCTGCCGTTCACATGGGTGCCGGAGGTGACCATGTACATCCCCTCGGCGGCGCCGTTGGTGGCGACGCCCGAGGTGGCGTCGTTGCGGTAGCCCATGCCGGCCGAGATCTCCAGGCCGTAGACCTGGTGCCCGCCGACGGTCACCGGCAGCGCGTCCGCCGGGGCGCCGACATCGGCCGCGCCGGCCCCGCCGGCGCCCTCGACCGTGAGGTCGTTGTGCTTGCTGGACTGGTCGTAGATCCTGGTGATGATGCAGGTCGTACCAGCGCAGAAGGAGTCCTGCGCAGCCGCGTTGGCGTAGCCGCCGGTGGCCAGCAGGCCGATGTTGGCCGTGGCGCTGTCCGAGGCGCGCTGCACCTGGTAGAGGGAGCCGCTGTACGACGAGTACAGCGCCCGGACCATGCTGTGCGCGGCGACGCACGGGGTGCCGGCGGCGGCGTAGACGTCACAGGGCAGCGAGCTCGCGGCGGCCGCCTCGGGGGCGCCGGCCCCGACGACGAGCGCGGCGACGGTCGCGAACGCCGCGAGCGCGGAGAGCACGGCTCTCCTGACGCGCGGCGGACAGGAGCGCAGGACTCGTGCAGGCACTGAGAACACGGTGCACCTCTTCTTGGTTCCTCGTAGGGCGGTGCGGGTTCTTGCCGTCCGATATACCGAACGTCGTTCGATCGAAATACCGAACCTATTCAGCTGTCGAAATGCCGACCATTCGCCGACCATTCGGGGAATTGCAGAGGTGATTGTTTGAGCACGGTCAACCGACGTCAAGACCTGCGGCGCGGAACAATAACCACTCTTTAATGGCCGGGCCCGGAGCTAGGCTTGGGCTGTGTACGAGCCTGCGAACGAGATGCCCCGGGACCACCGGCCCGCCAAGTCCATCAGGGTGCTGCTCGCCGAGGACCAGGGGATGATGCGCGGGGCTCTCGCCTTACTGCTCGGGATGGAGCCGGACATCGAGGTCGTCGCCCAGGTCGGGACGGGCGACGCGATCACGGACGCCGCGCTGGTCCACCGGCCCGACGTGGCCCTCCTCGACATCGAACTGCCGGGCATCAGCGGCCTGGACGCGGCGGCGGAGCTGCGCGAGCAGGCGCCGGACTGCCGGGTGCTGATCCTCACCACCTTCGGCCGGCCCGGCTATCTGCGCCGGGCGATGGAGGCCGGGGCAGCCGGGTTCCTCGTCAAGGACGGACCGGTGGAGGAACTCGCCCAGGCGATCCGGCGGGTGCTCACCGGGGAGACCGTGGTCGACCCGGCGCTTGCCGCGGCCGCGCTCAGCGCCGGGCCGAACCCGCTCACCGCCCGCGAGTGCGACGTGCTGAAGGCGTCGGCGGACGGCGCGACCGTCGCCGACATCGCGGCGAAGCTGCATCTTTCGGAGTCGACGGTCCGCAACTACCTCTCCGCCGCGATCGGCAAGACCGGCACCCGCAACCGCGCGGAGGCGGTGCGGGAGGCCCGGCAGCAGGGGTGGCTGTGAGCTCCCTGCGCCCTGCACATCAGCCGCGGCCAGCAGCCGACCTTGAACCTCTGGAAATGAGCACCTCCTAGATTTGACGTGCTCCCTGGCCTAAAGGCTGGGGATTCCGGCCCGGGTCGGCTGACCCTTCCGGCGGCTTCCTGCTTCGCCGCGCTGTGCGGGCACGTGTGCCCGTCTTACCGGCACTCCACAGGCGTTTGGTGTCTCCGCCCGTCCGGCGGCGACGATTCGGTGTCCTTCGAGGAGAACGTTGCAGGCTGCGTTGTGGTCACGGTCGTGGACGGTGCCACACTCGCCGCACGTCCACTCGCGGACGTGCAGGGGCTTGGGGCCGTCCCGGAATCCGCAGGCCGAGCAGATCTGGGAGGACGGGAACGCCCGGTCCACCTTGGCGAAGGTGCGTCCATGCTTGGCCGCCTTGTACTCCAGCATGCCGACGAACGAGGACCATCCCGCGTCGTGCACTGACTTGGCGAGCCGGGTGCGCCCCAAGCCGGATACCGCGAGGTCTTCCACGTACACCGCTTGGTTCTCGCGGATGATCTGTGTGGATGCCTTGTGGTGCCAGTCTCGGCGCCGGTCCGCCACGCGGGCGTGCTGGCGCGCGACCTTGATGCGGGCCTTGGCCCGGTTCTTCGATCCCTTGGCCTTGCGGGACAGCTCTCGCTGAAGACACCTGAGCTTCCTCTCCGCCCGGCGCAGGAAGCGAGGACTGTCGATCTTCCGACCGTCGGACAGGACGGCGAAGGCTGACAGGCCGAGGTCGATACCGGCCTCCACCTCCGCCTCGGGAAGAACTTCCGGCTCGGTATCTACGACGAAGCTGAGGAAGTACCGACCGCAACTGTCCTTGGTGACGGTCAGGGACGTGGGCGCGGCCGGAAGCCGACGGGACCACTTGACCTTGAGGTCGCCGACCTTGGCCACGTACACCGTGCCGTTGCCCTGGAGGGAGAAGGCGTTGGTGTTGAGGCGGATCGACTGCCGGGTGTCCTTCTTCGACTTGTACCGGGGCGGGCCGACCTTCCGGCTCTGCCACTTGCCCTTGACCGAGTCGAAGAAGTTCTTGTAGGCGGCATCCAGGTCCCGCAGGGACTGCTGCAGGACGACCGCCGACACATCGGCGAGCCAGGCGCGTTCCTCAGTGCGCTTGGCTTGCGTGATGCGCAGCCGGGACAGCTCGGCCGACTTCACATACGGCAGCCCCGCCGCGTGCGCTTCCTTGCGGTCGCGCAGGCAGTCGTTCCACACCACCCGGGCGCACCCGAACGCCTTCGCCAGCGCACGGCGCTGCGGGGCATCCGGGTAGACCCGGTAGTTGTAGCGGAGTTGCATACCGATCACCGTATGGATGTTGCGCGACTCCTCGCGACGAAAGATCACATTCTGTTGGAATTACACACGAAATGAGCAAATGTGTTCGATATCAAACTGCCGCAGTATGCCTAACGTCGTGAAACAGCCCGGACCGTTGCCCGCCGCGCCGGAAATTCCCGGTCTACTTCGCGGGAGCCGTCCGCCGCGGCAGCCACAGCAGCATCAGTACCGCCCCGGCCAGCAGCACCCCGGTGCCGGCGCGGAAGACGGCCGCGTACCCCTCCGTCAGGGCGGTCGCACCGCCGTCCCCGCCGGTCCGGGACGCCGCGACCGTCGACATCACCGCGAGCCCCAGCGAACCGCCCATCGTGCGTGAGGTGTTGACGAGCCCGGAGAGCAGTCCGGCCTCGGCCGGCGCCGCCCCGGACGTGGCCAGCGCGGCCAGCGGGGTCGCGGCCAGGCCCGCGCCGAGCAGCATCAGGATGCCGGGGAACATGATGGCCGTCGTATAGGAGCCGTGCGGGCCCATCGTCGACTGCCAGGCGAACCCGGTCGCCGCGACCAGGGTGCCGGTCACCGCCACCGGCCGCGCCCCCGCCCGCCGCATCAGCCGCGGCGCCGTCTTGGAGCCCACGAGCACCGCGACCGAGCTGGGCACCAGGGCGAGACCGGCCTCCAGCGGGGTGTAGCCGAGGACGTTCTGGGCGTAGAGCGTCATGAAGTACCACATGCAGAACATCGCCGAACCGGACACCAGCATGGCTGCGTTGGCCGACGCCACCGGCCGCCGGCCCAGCAGTCCGAGCGGCATCAGCGGGGCCGCCGTACGGGCCTCGACGTACAGGAACAGACCGAGCAGCGCGAGTCCGGCGACGAGCGGGAGCAGGGTGCGGGCCGCCGTCCAGCCGGCCCCCTCGGTCTGCGAGATGCCGTACGCCAGGGTCCCGAGGCCCGCTGTCACCAGCACCGCGCCGGGCAGGTCGAGGCGCCGGCCGTCCCCGGTCCGGCTCTCCGTCAGCCACAGCAGGGACCCGGCGAGGACCAGCGCGCCCACCGGCACGTTGATCAGCAGCACCCAGCGCCAGGACAGCACGTCCACCAGTACCCCGCCGACCAGTCCGCCGGCCGCGCCGCCCCCGGCGCCGACCGCCGTCCAGGTGGCGATCGCCCGCGCCCGGGCGGCCCCCTCCGGTACGGCGGCCGTGAGCAGGGTCAGCGTCGAGGGCGCGAGGACCGCCGCGCCAAGACCCTGCACGGCGCGGGCCAGCAGCAGCTGCCAGCCGTCCTGGGCGAGCCCGCCGCCGAGCGAGGCCAGCGTGAACAGGCCGAGCCCGACCAGGAACATCCGCTTGCGGCCGTACAGGTCGCCGGCCCGCCCGCCCAGCAGCATGAACCCGGCGAAGGCGATGGCGTACGCGTTCACCACCCACTGCAGCCCGGAGGCGCTCAGCCCGAGGTCGGCGCGCATCGACGGGAGCGCCACGTTCACCACGGACACGTCGAGCACGACCAGGAACTGCCCCGCGCACGCCAGCGACACCACGAGCCAGGTGGGGGGCGCGGCACGGCGGGATATGTGTGAGGTGTCCGCGGCTTCGAGCATGGGTGTCATGCTCTCAAGCCGGTTACGGTCCTTGCATCGGCTTTTCGACCCACCCGGCCCTCGGTCCCCGGTCCCTGGCCCCTGGCCCCCGGTCCCCGGTCGTACGGCCTACCCCGCCCGCCGGAAGAGCGTCACCACCGCCGCCCCGCCCAGTCCGATGTTGTGCGCGAGCCCCACCCGGGCCCCGGGCACCTGCCGGTCGCCGGCCGCGCCGCGCAGCTGCCACACCAGTTCGGCGGTCTGCGCGAGCCCGGTCGCGCCCAGCGGATGCCCCTTGGAGATGAGCCCGCCGGACGGGTTCACCACCCAGCGCCCGCCGTACGTGGTCGCGCCGGACTCGACGAGCTTGCCCGACTCGCCGACGGCGCACATGCCGAGCGCCTCGTACGTCAGCAGTTCGTTGACCGAGAAGCAGTCGTGCAGTTCCACGACGTCGACGTCCTCGATGCCGAGGCCGGCGCGGTCGTAGACCTGCCGGGCCGCCGCCCGGGACATCGGCTGTCCGACGACGTCGATGCACGAGCCGGACGCGAAGGACTCCCCGGTGTCGGTCGTCATCGCCTGCGCGACGATCTCGACGAGGCCGGTGAGCCCGCGCCGTTCGGCGAACCGTTCGGAGACGACCACGGCCGCCGCCGCGCCGTCGGAGGTGGGCGAGCACTGGAGTTTGGTGAGCGGGCGGTGGACGGTGCGGGCGGCGAGGATGCCGGCGACGTCGTACACGTCCTGGAACTGGGCGTACGGGTTGTCCGCGGAGTGCCGGTGGTTCTTGGCGGCCACGGCGGCGAGCTGCGCCTCGGTCGTGCCGTACCGCTCCATGTGCTCGCGGGCCGCGTCGCCGAAGATCTGCGCGGTGGGCGGGGTCATCTCGAAGCCGTGCCGGGCGGCCATGACGCCGTAGTGCCGGGCGACGGGGGAGGTGGAGAAGTCCCCGCCGTCGGCGCCGCTCCCCAGCGCGCCCCTCTTCATCTTCTCGAAGCCGAGAGCGAGGACGCAGTCGGCCGCTCCGCCCTCGACCAGCTGGCGGGCGAGCATCAGGGCGGTCGCGCCGGTGGCGCAGTTGTTGTTGACGTTGTAGACGGGGACGCCGGTGAGACCCAGTTCATAGACGGCGCGCTGGCCGGCGGTGGAGGGCTGGAAACAGTAGCCGACGGGAACCTGTTCCACTTCGCCGTACGCGATCCCGGCGTCGGCGAGCGCGGAGCCGCCGGCCTCCCGGACCATGTCCCAGTACTGCCAGTCACGGCTCTCGGGCTTCTCGAACTTGGTCATTCCGACCCCGGCGACATACGCCTTCACAGCAGCCATGACGCCGGAGACTAGAACACGTTCCACAAACAGGCCAGACCTTGACGATGGATCAGAAACCCATGGGACGGTCAAGGATTCGTTAGCAGCTCGAAGCAACGGAATAGTTGCCTGTGCATACGAGGTTTACCCACCACTTATTCGATGCGCATGCACGAGTCCCCAGCTCTTCCCGCTCTTCCCGCTCTTCCCGTCACTCTCTCGGCCCGGAGGCCCCACTCAATGACGCACACGACGACCGACCAGCCCGCCCGGGGCGCGAGCGGGGCCGTGGTCCCGGTCCTCGCCTTCGCGGGCATCGTGGTCGCGGTGATGCAGACCCTGCTCGTTCCGGTCATCAAGGACCTCCCGCAGCTGCTGGGCACCGAACCCAGCAACGCCACCTGGGTCCTGACCTCGACGCTGCTGTCGGGCGCCGTGGCCACCCCGATCATGGGCCGCCTCGGCGACCTCTACGGCAAGCGGCGGATGCTGGTCCTGAGCCTCGCCGTGATGGTGGTCGGCGCGCTGGTCAGCGCACTCACCAGCGACCTGCTCACGATGATCGCGGGCCGCACCCTCCAGGGCTTCGCCATGGGCGCGATCCCGCTGGGCATCGGCCTCATGCGCGACATGCTGCCGCGTGAGAAGCTCGGCTCGGCGATGGCCCTGATGAGCTCCTCGATCGGCGTCGGCGGCGGCCTCGCGCTGCCCGCCGCGGCCCTGGTCGCACAGCACATGGACTGGCACGCCCTGTTCTACGGCGCGGCCGGCCTCGGCGTGCTCTCCATAGCCCTGACCCTCCTGGTCGTACCGGAGTCCCCGATGCGCGCGGAGGGGTCCTTCGACGTGCCCGGCGCCATAGGCCTGTCGGCCGGTCTGGTGCTGCTCCTGCTGCCCATCACCAAGGGCAGCGACTGGGGCTGGTCGTCCGCCACCACGCTGGGCCTGTTCGCCGCCTCGGTGGCCGTCCTGCTGCTGTGGGGCGTGTTCGAGCTGCGCCACTCGGCCCCGCTGGTCGACCTGCGCACCACGGCCCGCCCGGCCGTGCTCTTCACCAACCTCGCCTCGATCATGGTCGGCGTCAGCTTCTACGTCGTCTCGCTGGTCCTGCCGCAGCTGCTCCAGCTCCCGAAGGCCACCGGCTACGGCCTCGGCCAGTCGATGGTCAGCGCCGGTCTGCTGGTCGCCCCGCTGGGCCTGACGATGATGTTCACGGCCCCCGTCTACGCCCGCCTGTCCGCCAAGTACGGCCCCAAGACCACCCTGATCCTCGGCATGCTGATCATCGGCATCGGCTACGGCGCCGGTCTCGGCCTGATGAGCGCGCCCTGGCAGAGCCTGGTCATCGCGGTCGTCCTCGGCGCCGGCATCGGCCTCGCCTACTCCTCCCTGCCGGCCCTGATCGTCGGCGCGGTCCCGGCGTCCGAGACGGGCGCGGCGAACGGCCTCAACACGCTGATGCGGTCCATCGGTACGTCCGTGTCCAGCGCCGTCATCGGGATGGTGCTGGCCAACACGGCGAACCACGTGGGCGGTGTCGCCGTCCCGACCATGCACGGCTTCCGGGTCTCGTTCCTGATCGCCACGGGAGCGGTGGCGGTGGGTCTGGTGCTCGCCCTGATGCTGCCGAAGCGGAGCCGGCCGGCCGAGGTCGCCCAGCACACCCAGCTGCGGGCCAGCAGCGAGGAGGACGCGGTGCTCGCAGGCGCCGAGGAGGTGCTGCGGGGCTTCCGCGGCCGCGTCCTGGACGCCGCGGGCGGCCCGGTGGCCCGCGCCAAGGTGACCCTGATCGACCGGCGGGGACGGCAGGCGGGGGCGACGCTGTCCGCCGAGGACGGTACGTACGCGCTCGCGGTGCCGGCCGAGGGGGCGTACGTGCTGGCCGCGAAGGCGGCGGGCCACGGTCCGCTCGCCTCGTCGGCGACCCACGCCGGGGACGACCGCGCGGTCGACCTGGACCTGGCGCTGCCCGGGGAGACGGTCAACGCGTAGCACTCCGTGGGGGTGGCCGCGAGTACGACGCGGTCACCCCCGCCTGCTGCGGGACCCGCGCGCTCCGCTGCGAAGTGCCACGCTGTGCCGTCTGCAGACTGCGGCGCCGTCGTGGCTGGTCGCGCAGTTCCCCGCGCCCCTGAAGGGGCGCTCGTCAGCCCGCCGCCGCGCGCTCCCCGGACGGGCGCCTGCGGGCGGCCGGGTCGGTGAGGGACGGTGGCTGCCAGACGCCGTCGGCCCGGTAGAGGTCGGTGCCGGGGGCCACGATCTCGTCGATGCGGTCGAGCACCGCGTCGTCGAGGACCAGCTCGGCCCCCTTGAGCAGCGAGGTGAGCTGGTCCATCGTGCGCGGGCCGATGATCACCGACGTCACGGCCGGGTGCACCAGCGGAAAGGCGACGGCCAGCTCCGGCAGGGTGCAGCCCGCCTCCTCGGTGAGCGCGACGAGCCGCTCGACGGCCGCGTACTTCGCGGCGTTGCCGGGGGCGGCGGGGTCGAAGCGCTGTGGGGAGAGCTTGGCCCGGCCGGTGCCGAGGTCGACGGGCCGGCCCTCGCGGTGGACGCCGGAGAGGAATCCGGAGGCGAGCGGCGACCAGGTCAGCACGCCCATGCCCAGGCGCTGCGCGGTGGGCAGCACGGCCCGTTCGACGCCGCGGGCGAGGACCGAGTACGGCGGCTGCTCCGTGCGCATCCGCATCAGTCCGCGCCGCTCGGCCACGTGGTGCGCCTCGACGAGGTCCTCGGCGGGGAACGTGGAGCAGCCGAACGCCCGGATCTTCCCTGCCGTCACCAGGTCGCCGAGGACGGACAGCGTCTCCTCGATGTCGGTGGTGTGGTCGGGGCGATGCACCTGGTAGAGGTCGATCCAGTCGGTGTCCAGCCGCCGCAGGCTGTCCTCGACGGCCTTGAGGATCCAGCGACGCGAGTTGCCGCTGCGGTTGCGGCCCTCCCCCAGCGGAAAGTGCACCTTCGTGGCCAGCACCACGTCGTCGCGTCTGCCCTTGAGCGCCTTGCCGACGATCTCCTCGCACTCACCGGCCGAGTACATGTCGGCGGTGTCCACGAAGTTGATGCCGGCGTCGAGCGCCGCGTTGATGATGCGGGCACCGTCCTCGTGGTCGGGGTTGCCGATGCCCCCGAACATCATCGTGCCCAGGCAGTAGGTGCTGACCTCGATGCCGGTCTTGCCGAGGACGCGATAGCGCATGCCGGTGCTCCGTCACAGGTGGGGTGGGTTGGCGGCGTCAGTGTAGGTCTTGGAGTGCACTTGAAAATCGTTCCCCGGCCGTCTGGTTGACCG
Organism: Streptomyces sp. NPDC058457; assembly: GCF_042720695.1. Taxonomy (NCBI): domain Bacteria; kingdom Bacillati; phylum Actinomycetota; class Actinomycetes; order Kitasatosporales; family Streptomycetaceae; genus Streptomyces; species Streptomyces sp. NPDC058457. The sequence goes on from NZ_JBHXLU010000005.1 coordinate 222,225, forward strand.
GCCGGGCACCGTGGTCCGGAGGGCGGCCCGGAGCACCGGAACCGACCGCGTCCGCGCGCCGCGCCGCGCAACTCCCCTTGATGCCCCTGGATGCCCCTGGATTCCCTTGGATTCCCTGGAGAGCGGCTCACTCGGGGATCCCGGCGCGCCCCCGGGGGCCGCGGGTCGCGCGGACCGGCCGACGACCCGCCCGAACACATTGGCTGATTTACACCGGGTCGCCGGTGCGCCCCCCGGAGGCCCCCCGCCCCGCCCCCGCCCCTTCCCCCGCCCCCGGGAGCGTTCCGCACCCCCTGTCGAGGGGCCGACCGGGCGGGTGCGGCAGCATGGAGGTCCGGACAGTCGAACGAGTGAATGAGTGGAAGGACGCCCATGACCGCGGCAGCCCCCAAGCCCGAGATCCTGGCCGCGTTCGAGGCGGCGAAGGGGTTCATGCCCGTCGGCGAGGGACTCGCGTTGTACGCGGCCGCCGTCGAGGCGGGACGGCTCGGCCTCCCGTTGCTGGAGGTCGGGACGTACTGCGGGCGCTCGACGGTCCTGCTCGCCGACGCGGCCCGCGCGGCCGGGGTCACCGCGCTCACCGTCGACCACCACCGGGGCAGCGAGGAGCAGCAGCCGGGCTGGGACTACCACGACCCGGAGACGGTCGACCCGGAGATCGGTCTGATGGACACGCTGCCCGCCTTCCGGCGCACCCTGTACCGGGCGGGTCTGGAGGACCACGTCGTCGCCGTCGTCGGCCGTTCCCCGCAGATCGCCGCGTTCTGGAACTCCCCGCTCGGCTTCGTCTTCATCGACGGCGGCCACACCGACGAGCACGCCAACGCCGACTACGAGGGCTGGGCCCCCCATGTGACCCAAGGCGGGCTCCTCCTGATCCACGACGTCTTCCCGGACCCGAAGGACGAGTTCACCGGCCAGGCCCCTTACCGCGTCTACCTCCGCGCCCTGGAGTCGGGCGCCTTCACCGAGGTCTCGGCCCACGACTCGCTGCGCGTCCTGCGGCGAACGGGGGCGGGGATCTGAAGGCGCGATCGGAGTCGCCGCGCTGTCGGAGGCGCGGATCAGTGCGGCCGTCGACAAGGCCGTGCGCGAGACGCCGGCGGCGCCCGGGTTCGCCGAGTCCGTTGACCAGCCCGCCCAGGCTGCGGTGCCCTCGCCGGCGCTCCTCAGGTTCCTGAGAAGCCGTTGCACGAGATGACGGCCGAGGCGTAGCGCTGCGTGTCCGAGTGGGCCTCGTGTGTCGGGCAGCCCTAGGTCGACGGCGCGTGTGCTCCTGCCGTCGCCGGCCTCGGGATTCGAGTGGCGACGAACGCAGCCTGTGAAGCCAACTCCGTGTTCCAGTGGCCGAGTCTCGCCGACCGGTGTAGCGTCGTGATCAGCAGTCGTGGTTCCGAAGTCCCGTTCGCCCGTGATCGCAGTCACGGGCGTTTTTGCTGTTCAAGGCCTCTCCGGACCAGGCGATCACCTCCGGATCCCGCACAGTGCGGGACCCACTACGAGTCCCCTCGAAGGAGACAGGCACATGGCTACAGGCACTGTGAAGTGGTTCAACTCGGAAAAGGGCTTCGGCTTCATCGAGCAGGACGGCGGCGGTCCCGACGTCTTCGCCCACTACTCGAACATCGCCGCGCAGGGCTTCCGTGAGCTTCAGGAAGGCCAGAAGGTGAACTTCGACATCACGCAGGGCCAGAAGGGCCCGCAGGCGGAGAACATCACCCCCGCCTGACGACGCACGAGTAAGCCCCGGCCAGGGCATCCGTCGGCCGGGTATGTGTCGGCCATTGCCCCGCCCCCAGGCCTGTACGGTCCGGACGGCGGGGCATTGTGCGTACCGGCATGCGGGTGCGAATCGGCGCTGTGCCGTCCGCGACCAGCGTCACGACGAGCGCCGTGCTACCGGGTGCCATCTCTGTCAGGCCGGTGAAGTCGAGGCCAGGCAGCGTGCGTGACCACTTGCCGTGAACGACGCTGTCCGTACCGCCCTCCCATTGGATCGAGTGGATCCCGAGCATGCGGACCCATTCAGAGTGCCATCCGGCCTCTCCCTAACCGGTCATTTCCGCAGCTCATGTACAGGGAGGCACGGTAGGGAGGCCGGTTCGACAGGAACTGGCCGTCGCCATCCGCCAGGCGGACACTGACGGGGTCGCCCAGAAACATCTCTCACAGACCTGACGGACGGGGGCGGCAGAACCGTCCCCTGGACCGTCATCCAAACGGCTCTCATGGGCCGTATGGACACCGTGGATGGCCGTTAGGGTGGCAGACGTGTCGTACACAGGCCCGGAATTCGATCCCCCACAGCAGCGCCGGTTCCGGCGGGCGCCGCTCGCCGTCGGCCTGGCCGCGCTGGTGCCCGGTGCACTGCTCGGCTGGGTGGTGTACGAGGGGGTCGGCAGGCCCGGCGGGAGCGGTGCCGGGCAGGCGGGCGCGGCGACGCCCAGGTCGGCGGCCGCGGCGGCGTCCGACGACGCCAAGGTGCCGAGTGCGAGCCCGAGCGCGGCCCGCCCGCTGCAGGGCAAGGTCGTCCTCATCGACCCGGGGCACAACCCGGGGAACTTCCAGCACACGTCCGAGATCAACCAGAAGGTGAACATCGGGACGAACTGGAAGGAGTGCGACACGACGGGCACGTCCACCAACGCCGGGTACAGCGAGGCCCGTTTCACCCTCGACGTCGCGCACCGGCTGCGGACCCTGCTGGAGCGGCAGGGTGCCACGGTGAAGCTGACCCATGACGGGGACCGGCCGGCCTGGGGGCCGTGTGTGACCAAGCGCGCGGAGATCGGCAACGCCGCGCACGCCGACGCGGCCATCTCCATCCACGCCGACGGCGCTCCCGAGGGCGACCGCGGCTTCCACGTCATCCTCCCGGCCTCCGTGCACTCCGGTGCCGCCGACACCCGCCCGATCCTCGCCTCCTCCCGCACCCTCGGCGAGCGCGTCGAGAGCGACTTCGCGAAGGTCACGGGCAGCGCACCTTCCAACTACGTGGGCAACGGCACCGGTCTCGACGTACGCAAGGATCTCGGCGGTCTCAATCTGTCAACGGTTCCCAAGGTGTTCATCGAGTGCGGCAACATGCGCGATAGCAAGGACGCGGCGCTGTTGACCAGCGGTGCCTGGCGGCAGAAGGCGGCGCAGGGAATCTCTGAGGGAATCGTGAGTTTCCTGCGCGGGTAGGCATCGGCGGGCCCCTCCGGGCGGACACCCTGATCGTTCGGACGATAGTGTCCTTCCTACGATCGATTCCTATGATGAGGGGCAGATCCTCGCGACGCCTCCTCCGCCGACGAGACGACCTACGAAGGACCTGAAGTGAATATCCGCTCCCTCACTAGAGGCGACGGCGTGGTGATCGGAGCAGCGGTGTTGCTGTTGATCGCGTCGTTCCTCGACAACTATTCGTACGACGGAGTGCCGGCCGGCATCGACCTGCCGAGCCTCTGGTCGAGCGGACCGGTCCTCTTCAGCATCATCTTCGCGGGCATCGCGGGCGCCGCACTCGTCGTCGTCTCGCGAGTGCTGCCGCAGCCGAGGAAGGTGGCCGGTCTGGATCTGAGCCCGTTCGGCGTCGCGCTCACGGTCTTCGCCGCGTGGAGCGCGCTCGGCAACGTCATCGACCCCGCCGGCGCCGCGGACAACCTGTCCGGCTCGTCCAACGGCCCCAGCGCGGGCACGGGCCTCATCCTGGCCCTGGTCGCCACCCTCGTCATGGCCGGCGCGGCTGTCGCGACCCCGCTCGTCCCCGCCCTCCAGGCCGGGCTCGTCCCGGCCCCCAAGCCCCCGGCCCCGCAGCCCTACGGTGCCCAGCCCCCCGGCGGCTACGGCTACCCGGGTGCCGCTGCCCCGCAGCCCGGCCAGCCCTACGGCGCCCAGCCGCAGCCCGGCCAGCCGTACGGCCAGCAGCAGCCCCCGGCCGCCGCACAGCAGCAGCAACCGCCGGCCCCGGACTTCTCGCCGTTCTGGTTCGCCGTCCCGGTGGCGCGGCCGCTGTTCGCGGAGGACGGCTCCACCGCGCCGATCGCCGAACTGGCGCCCGGCACCTGGTACTTGGCGGTCGAGCAGCGGGGCGCGGCCCTGGTGGCCCAGACCCAGGACGGCCGCCGCGGCGTGCTGCAGGACACCTCCGGGATCCAGCGCGGCTGAACAGCCCGGTGCATACGGCCCCTTGCCCTTCCGGGCGAGGGGCCGTTGTCGTACAGTCGACCGGCAATTTGTCTGACGTTACGTCAGGAGGCGGCCATGCGACTCGGGTTGGCACTCGGCTACTGGGGGCGCGGGCCCTCCCCGGACCATGTGCCGCTGGCGCGGGAGGCGGAGCGGCTCGGGTACGACTCGGTGTGGACGGCGGAGTCCTGGGGCTCGGACGCCTTCACCCCGCTCACCTGGATCGCCGCGCAGACGTCGACGATCAAGCTGGGTACGGCCGTTGCCCAGATGGCCGCGAGGTCGCCGACCACGACCGCGATGCACGCGCTGACCCTGGACCATCTGTCCGGGGGCCGGATGCTGCTGGGGCTCGGGCTGTCCGGACCGCAGGTCGTCGAGGGCTGGTACGGCCGCCCGTTCCCGAAGTCGCCGCTGACCGCGACCAGGGAGTACGTGGACGTCGTACGGCAGGTGCTGCGCCGGGAGGGGCCGGTGGCGCTGGACGGGCGCTTCCACCCACTTCCGTACCGGGGGCAGGACGCGACCGGCCTCGGCAAGCCGCTGAAGCCGATCACCCACCCGCTCCGCCCCGGCCTGCCCGTCCTGCTCGGCGCCGAGGGGCCGAAGAACGTCGCCCAGACGGTCCGGATCGCCGACGGCTGGCTGCCGCTGTACTGGGCGCCGAGCCGGCCCGAGGTGTACGGCCCGGCGGTCGCCGACCTCCCGGACGGCTTCCTGGTCGCGCCCATGGCCCAGGTCAAGGTCTGCGACGACGTGGCGGCCGGGCTGCTGCCCGTGAAGGCCATGCTCGGCTTCTACATCGGCGGGATGGGCCACGCGGCCCGCAACTTCCACGCCGACCTCATGGCCCGCATGGGGTACGAGGAGGAGGCGCGGCGGATCCAGGAACTGTTCCTGGCGGGACGGCGCGAGGAGGCCGTACTGGCGGTACCGGACGCGTTCGCCGACGAGATCTCGCTGGTCGGCCCGCGCGAACGCATCGCCGAACGGCTGGAGTTGTGGCGCAAGGGCCCGGTGACCGACCTGCTGGCCCTGGCACCGGACCCTCACACGCTACGGGTGCTGGCCGAGCTCAACTCCTAGCCTCCGGTGAGCTGACCGGCCGAGGGCACCTGGTTCTGTACCGGGGCGCCGGCGCTCTGTCCCGCCTCCTTGACCTTGTTGATGATGTCGTCGAAGGCACCGGCCGCGTTCCCGTCGCCCTTGCGGAGCTTGGACGGCAGGTCCTTCAGCGCGTCGATCCCCGCGGAGAGCGGTGCGATGGCCTTGGAGAGCAACGGGTCGCCCTCGGCGTTCCGCTTGGCGGCCTTGAGCCGGTTGTAGGCGAACCCGCCCGCGGCGGCGGCCTTGATCAGGGCGAAGGTGCGGCCGTGGGCGCCCTTCTTGAACTTGCCGGCCTTCCACGGCTTCACGATCCACTGATAGGTCGCGCCGGCGGCGAGACCCGCGTTGGCGACGAACCGCGCCTTGGCGAGCTTCTGTTTCTGCGCGGACGTGCTCGGACTGGGCGTGTCGGCCACCGGGGCCGCCACCATACCGGTGTCGACGGACTTGCTCCGGGTGCTGCCGACGCAGGCGGTGACACCGGCGACCAGGGCGCAGCAGAGGGTGAGCGTGACGACGAGGCGTCGTATCGGTACGGGCACGGGGTCCTCCCGTGAGTCTCGATGTCCTCCCCGAGCGGTTTCTTCCTCCGGCAGCCTCACCCAGACGGCGGCACCTCGCCACTCGGGGAGAACCCCGTTCAGGTTTCAAAGACCCTTCGGCGGCAACCCGAACGGTATGTCCCCTGAATCTCGCGGTGCCAATCAGGCCGGCACGGTCGTCGCGATCGTCGCCGACGTCATGGCCCTCATCCTGGGCCTCTGGATCCTGATGTACCTGTTGGACGCGAACCGGGCGAACAGCCTGGTCCAGTTCGTCCACGACGCGGCCGACTGGCTGGCCGGCTGGTCACACGACCTGTTCACCTTCGACAAGGCATGGGCCAGGGTGGTGGCCGGCTACGGCCTGGCAGCGGTGGTCTACCTCTTCATCGGCCACGCGATAGCGAACCGAATGCACCGCCACTAGAAAACCCCGGTCAGGGCACACGCCCCCTCAGGGGCGCGGGGAACTGCGCGAGCAACCACAACGGCGCCGCACCCGCCACCGCACAGAACCCCCCGCCCCTCAGGCGCAACAATCCACCTCAAGCCCAGAAGGAAGCTGCTCCCCCCCGAACACCGCACACGTCGCGTCATGCCCGCCCAGCGCAGCCACCGCCAGCAACAACGACCCCGCCGTCCACGTCGTCAGCTCCCGCGGCCAGATCGCGTCGTCCTCGAAGACGTACCCGGTCCAGTACAGCCCCGACTCGGCGTCCCGCAGATGCTGGATGGACTGGAGGATCTCCAGCGCCCGGTCGGACTCCCCCACCGCCCACAGCGCCAGCGCCAGCTCGGCCGACTCCCCGCCCGTCACCCACGGATTGGGTACGACGCACCGCACCCCGAACCCGGGCACGACGAACCGCTCCCAGTCCTTCTCGATCCGCGCACCCGCCTCCGCACCGGTCAACGCCCCGCCCAGCACCGGGTAGTACCAGTCCATCGAGTACCGGTCCTTGTCCAGGAACCGCTCGGGGTGCTGCCGTATCGCGTGCCGCAGCGCGCCCACCGCCAACTCCCAGTCCGGCTGCGGCTCTTCCCGCTGCTCGGCGATGGCGAGCGCGCAGCGCAACGCGTGGTGGACGGACGAGCTCCCGGTCAGCAGCGCGTCCTCGGTCGGCGTGCCGTCGTCCTCGCGGCGCCAGCCGATCTCCCCGCCCGGCTGCTGCAGCCGCAGCACCCACTCGACGGCCGCGTAGACGGCGGGCCACATCCGGTCGAGGAACAAGTCGTCCCCGGTGGACAGGTAGTGGTGCCAGACGCCCACGGCGAGGTACGCGACGAAGTTGGACTCGCGGGCACGGTCGGTGACGTCGTCGTGCGCGCCGTCGGCGTAGGCCGCGTACCAGGAGCCGTCCTCGTTCTGGTGCTCGGCGAGCCAGGCGTACGCCCGCTCGGCGGCCGCGTGCTCCCCGGCGGCATCGAGTGCCATCGCGGCCTCGGTGTGGTCCCATGGATCGAGGTGGTGCCCCCGGAACCACGGGATCGCGCCGTCCTCCCGCTGCACGGCGAGGATGCCGCGGACGGTCGCGGCGGCCTGCTCGGCGGTGAGGACCCCGGGCAGGACGAGGTGTTCTGTCCGGGGGGTGGTCACTTGGCGGCCACCTCGGCGTCCGACGCGGCCGACGGGACCTTCGGGCCGGCCTCGGTACGGGGCAGGTGCGGCTTGGTGGCGTAGACGACGAAGCTCTTGCCCAGGACCGGGTTCAGCGCCTGCTCGGCGACGCGCGTGGCCAGCGGCTTCTTCATGATGTCCCAGACCAGCAGCTTGTGGTACGCCCGCACCGGCAGCGCCTTGTCGTTGTCGACGCCGAACGCGCACTTCAGCCACCAGTACGGCGAGTGCAGCGCGTGCGCGTGGTGGCTGCCGTAGGGCCGCAGACCGGCTTCCCTGATCTTCCCGACCAGCTCGTCGGCCTTGTAGATGCGGATGTGGCCGCCCTCGACCTCGTGGTAGGCGTCGGAGAGCGCCCAGCAGACCTTCTCGGGGCCGTAGCGGGGCACGGTGACGGCGATCCGGCCGCCCGGCTTCAGTACCCGCACCATCTCGGCGAGCACGCCCTTGTCGTCGGGGATGTGCTCCATCACCTCGGAGATGATCACGACGTCGAAGGACTCGTCCGGGAACGGGAGGGCCAGGGCGTCGCCCTCCATCGCGGTGGCGGTCGCGCCCGCCGGGGCCTCACCGGCCTCCTTCATCGCCGCGAACCACTTGGCGACCTCGCGGATCTCCTCGGCGTTCTGGTCGAGGGCCACGACCTGGGCGCCGCGCCGGTAGCACTCGAAGGCGTGCCGGCCGGCCCCGCAGCCGAGGTCCAGGACGCGGTCGCCCGGCGCGAGCGGGAACCGGGAGAAGTCGACGGTCAGCACGTGGCCCTGCTTTCACTCTCGTGACGAACACCAGCTGAGGCCGCGGAGCGGCCGGTACTGCGGGGTGCGGAGGGAGCGACGGCCTCGGCCTCGGAGCGGGCCGATACGGCAGCGCCCGGGCCGCCCGCGGCGCGGGCGATCGCCTCGCGGTAGCGGGCCACCGTGCCCTCTGCGGCGCGTGCCCACGTGTAGTGCCGCAGCACCCGCTCACGGCCCGCGTGGCCGAGCCGCCGCCGCAGTTCCGGATCGCCCAGCAGCCGGGTCAGCCCGGCGGCCAGCGCGCCCGCGTCGCCCGGCGGTACGGCCAGGCAGGTCTCCCCGTCGCGCCCGGCGACCTCGGGGATCGCGCCGCCGGTCGTCGCGACCAGCGGGGTGCCGGTCGCCATGGCCTCGGCGGCGGGCAGCGAGAAACCCTCGTAGAGCGACGGCACGCAGGCGACCTCGGCCGAACGGACCAGGTCGACGAGTTCGGCGTCGGAGATGCCCTTCACGAACTCGACGGCGCCGTCGAGGCCGTAGCGCTCCATGGCCTGCGCGACGGGCCCCTCGGTGGGCCGCTTGCCGACGACGACGAGGTGGGCGGCCGGGTGCTCGGTCCGTACCTTGGCGAGGGCCTCGACGAGGAAGACCAGCCCCTTGAGCGGGACGTCCGCGCTGGAGGTGGTGACGATCCGGCCGGGCACCTGGGCGACGGCGGGATTCGGCGCGAAGAGGTCGGTGTCGGCGCCGATGTGCACGACGTGGACACGGTCCTCGCGGACGCCGAGGTGGTCGACGATCTCCTGGCGGGAGGTGCCGGAGACGGTGAGCACGGAGGGCAGCCGGGGGGCGACCCGCTTCTGCATCCGGGTGAAGGCGTACCAGCGCCGTACGGAGTACCGCCGTTTCCATCCCTCGGCGGCGTCCAGCTCCAACTGCCGGTCGACGGTGATGGGGTGGTGGATGGTGGTGACGAGGGGGGCGCCGATGTCCCCCAACAGGCCGTATCCCAGGGTCTGGTTGTCGTGGACGACGTCGAACTCCCCGGCGCGGGCGCGCAGATGGCGGCGGGCGCGCAGGGAGAAGGTCAGCGGTTCGGGGAAGCCGCCGGTCCACATGGTGGCCACTTCGAGGGCGTCGACCCAGTCCCGGTACTCACCCCGCCCGGGCGTCCGGAAGGGGTCCGGGGAGCGGTACAGGTCGAGGCTGGGCAGCTCGGTGAGAGTGAGGCCCGGGTATCCCTCGTCGAGGACGGGATACGGCTGCGAGCCGATGACCTCGACCCGGTGTCCGAGCCGGGCCAGCTCGCGCGACAGGTGACGTACGTAGACGCCCTGGCCGCCGCAGAACGGGTTCCCTTTATAGGTGAGGAGCGCGATGTCGAGCGGTCGCTCGCCGTCGGCGGCGGGTTCCTCGTCGGCACCCGCCTGCCTGGCCTCAGCGGTCACTCCGGGCCCCCCTCTCCCTGCACTTTCCCGTGAGGTTACGCCGGGACGCTAATCTAGAACAAGTTTCAGACTTGATCGTTCAAGAGGCTCTGAATCTACCGGCAGGTAGGGGTGGAGTGAGCAGTGGATCAGGTGATTCGCGCCACGGCGGGAACCCCTGCCATGCTGTCTGATCACTCGCCCTGAGCACTGCCCTCACCGACTGTCACGGACGGGACCCATGCCTGCGGAAGCCAAGGTGGACATCGGCGCCAGATCGGCCACCCCGCCGCTCACCGAGCGGCAGGAGGCCCGGCGCCGCCGGATCCTGCACGCGAGCGCCCAGCTGGCCAGCCGGGGCGGTTTCGACGCGGTGCAGATGCGCGAGGTGGCGGAGTCCTCCCAGGTGGCCCTGGGGACCCTGTACCGGTACTTCCCGTCCAAGGTGCATCTGCTGGTCGCGACCATGCAGGACCAGCTGGAGCACATGCACGGCACGCTGCGCAAGAAGCCGCCGGCGGGCGAGACGGCGTCCGAGCGGGTCGCCGAGACCCTGATGCGGGCCTTCCGCGCCCTCCAGCGGGAGCCGCACCTGGCCGACGCGATGGTCCGGGCCCTGACCTTCGCCGACCGCAGTGTCTCCCCCGAGGTGGACCAGGTCTCGCGGCAGACGACGGCGATCATCCTGGACGCGATGGGCCTGGCCGACCCCTCCCCCGCCCAGCTGTCCGCCGTCCGGGTGATCGAGCACACCTGGCACTCGGCCCTGATCACCTGGCTCTCGGGGCGCGCCTCCATCGCCCAGGTGAAGATCGACATCGAGACGGTGTGCCGCCTGATCGACCTGACGGAGCCGGACGGGAAGCCGTAGCCGGACGGCAAGCCGTAGGACGCACGAAGGCCCCACAGGGCACAGAGGGCCGCCGTGGGACAGACGAAGACCGCCGCGGGGCAGACGAAGACCTACGAGACGGGTTCCCTTCGCCGGCATGGTCCGGATCAGGTGATGGGGGTCGCCGTCCGGCCTGACTGCTGCCTTCCGGCCTCTCAGCCCGACCGTCGACGTCGGCACCGGCGGATGCTTCTGCATCTGCGTCACGCCAGAGTCGGCTACTCCGCTCGGACTCCCTCACTCGCCTCGTAGGCTGCTTCCAGGATAGAACGCGCAGAGCATATGGGAACCCCCAATGAGGGATTTTTTGGACTTTTCCTGATATGAGGCGACTGGTCGACTACCCCGCGGTCTCCAGCCCGCTCCAGCTCCGCCCGATCACGGTCTCCCCCGCCCACCGCTCCAGCAGCAACCGGGCCTCCTCCTCCGGAGCCGCCAGGGACACCCGCTGGGCGCCGCCGTGCACCGAGCGCTGCTGCTCGTGGGTGCCCTCGCTGCAGCAGGCGCAGAGCACCTCCAAGCTGCTCGCGGGTTCGGCGCCGAAGTCGTGCTCGACGAAGAGGGCGACCAGCGCGTCCAGGTCGGCGGCTTCGCCCGCGTTCACCGTCACCTCCAGGGTGGGCAGCTCGGAGGCGCGGAAGAGGAGCAGCTCGTCGAAGACGGGGAACTCTCGGCCGTCGACCACCCGGTGCCCTTTGGGCTCGCCGTCGTGCACGACGATCTCCCCGAACCGCCGCCCACCCGTGACGGGCACGTTCATGACCCGTCCCCGGGTGGGGCAGAGCCGGTCGATCCACACCACCTCGCGCTCACCGCCGGTGTCGAGCCGCACGCAGGCCGCCCCGAACCGCCCGTCGATCTCCCCCTCGCCCTCCGGGAGTTCGATGCCGAAGCCGGTCCAGGCGTCCCGGGCGGTGGCCCAGTCGCCCTGGATGGTGGCGGCGATCCCGAGGTTCCAGAACGCCGGGTCGCCCTCCCCGCGCGACGCCCGGGCGGCGGCCTCGCGGCCCAGCGTGTACGCCTTCGCCCAGTTGCGCAGGAACTTGTGGGCAAGCGCGGCGTCGTACCACCACACCGCGCTCCGTTTCTCGTCCGGGAAGTGTGCGAGGACCTGCTCGAAGAGCCCGGCGGCGGTCAGCCACTCCTCGGCCTCCCACGCCTCGTAGGCCTCCTTGATCAGGCCCTTGGCCTCCGACTTGCGCACGCTTCCCGCCCTGTTCGGTCCGTTGAAACCGCAGGAGCGTATCCCAGGGCACCGACACTCCACCGGGTCCGGCCCGGCGGAAAGTGTCTGGCGAGGCACGTCCGCCTGATCGGAGAATCTCCCCCATGGCACTCATCCACCGCACCACCCTCAAGCCCACCAAGGTCGAGCTCCTCACCGACTGGCTCCCCACCCGCCCCTGGTACCACGGCCCGGCCGCACCGGAGTTGGTGAAGGCCGGCGGGTTCCGGCTGGACGACCCGGCCGGCGAGGTCGGGATCGAGTTCATGGTCGTCACGGAGGGATCAGGGGGCTCGGAGGGCTCGGGGGCCTACCTGGTACCGCTCACCTATCGCGGGGCCCCGCTGGAAGGCGCCGAACACGCGCTCGTCGGCACCATGGAGCACGGGGTCCTCGGCACCCGCTGGGCCTACGACGGCTGCCACGACCCGGTCCTGACCACCGAGTTGCTCGCCCTGATCGAGGGGCGCGCCGAGGCACAGGCGCAGAGCATCACGGACACCCCCGACCGTGAGGTCGAGCGTTCCTACGCCGGCCAGGGCCCCGTGACCGGCCTCGGTGCCCCCGTCGACACCGACGGGAGCACCGAGTTCGCCGTACCGGACGGCGGTCTGGTCCTGCGGCTGCGGCGCGTGCTGACGGCGGGTTCGACGGCGCCGGACGACGCGCTCGGCCGGATCACCGGTGCCTGGCAGCAGCCGGACGGCACCCGTGCCCGGGCACCGTTCGCGACCCTGCAGGCCCTTTAGTCCTCCAGCAGCCCCGGCCCTCCAGTAGCCCCTCCCAGGTCAGTCCCCCGGTCAGTCCCCCGGTCAGTCCTCCGGCGGGAACACCGGCTCCCCGCTGCCCAGCAGGGTGATCGTGATCGCCTCCACCGGGCAGTTCTCCGCCGCGTCGAGGACCTTCCCGTTGGCGTCCGTCTCCGGGTCCACGGGATGGGACTGCATGGCGGAGTCGAGGCGGAAGGAGCCGGTGGCGCGGTGGACGCACTGGGCCGAGCCGATGCAGATCGAACGGTCGACCTCGACGTGCCAGCGGTCACCCATGGCGGCCTCTCACCCCTCCCAGCCGGCCGGCAGGTGGATCATCTTGTGCTCCAGGAACTCGCCGTACCCCTCCGGCCCGAACTCCCGCCCCAGACCGGAGTTCTTGTAACCGCCGAAGGGGCCCAGCATGTCGAGGCTGAAGGTGTTCACCGAGTAGGTCCCGGTCCGCACCTGCCGCGCGACCTCGATGCCGTGCGCCACGTCCGCCGTCCAGACGCTTCCGCTCAGCCCGTAGTCCGAGTCGTTCGCGATCTTCAGGGCCTCGGACTCGTCGCCGTAGGGGAGAAGGCAGATCACCGGGCCGAAGATCTCCTCCCTCGCGATCCGCATGGAGTTGTCGACGTCGCCGAAGAGGGTGGGCTCGACGTACCAGCCCTTCTCCAGACCCGGCGGCCGTCCGCCGCCGGTGAGGATCTTGGCGCCCTCCTCCTGGCCGATGCGGATGTAGTCCAGGTTCCGCTGCTGCTGGCGGCGCGCGACCAGCGGGCCCACCTGGGTGGCCGGGTCCAGCGGGTCGCCGACCTTCAGGGCGCTCGCCGCGGCCGCGAAGGCGTCGGCGAACTCGTCGTAGCGCGAGCGCGGGACGAGGATGCGGGTCTGGGCGACGCACGCCTGGCCGTTGTTCATCCAGGCCGCCGGGACGATCCCGGCGACGGCGGCGGCCACGTCCGCGTCCGGCAGCACGACGGCCGCCGACTTGCCGCCGAGTTCCAGGGTCACCCGGGTGAGGTTCTTCGCGGCGACCTCCATCACGCGCTTGCCGGCCGCGACCGATCCGGTGAAGGAGACCTTGTCGACGCCAGGGTGGGACACGAGGTACTCGCTCACCTCGCGGTCCGCCGGAAGGATGGAGAGCACTCCGTCCGGCAGCCCGGCCTCCTTCGTGATCTCGCCGAGGATGTAGGCGTCCAGCGGCGACTCCGGGGACGGCTTCAGCACCACCGTGCAGCCGGTGAGCAGCGCCGGGGCCAGCTTGGCGGCCGCCACGAACTGGGGCACGTTCCACGGCACCACGGCCGCCACCACCCCGACCGGCTCCCGCCGCACCAGGATCTTCCCGAGCACCCCGTCGCGCGTCTCCTCGTACGTGAAGTCACGCGCGACCCTGATCGCCGCGTCCCACACCATCATCGCGCCGAGCGCCTGCGCGAGGACGCTCCAGGAGTACGGCGAACCGTTCTCCGAGGAGATCACCCGGGCGATCTCCTCGTGCCGCACGGCGATCGCGTCCTTGATACGGGTGACGACCCCGATCCGCTCGTCGAGCGTCATCCGCGGCCAGGGCCCCTCGTCGAAGGCCCGCCGCGCCACCGCCACCGCCCGGTCCACGTCCTCCCGCGAGGCATGCGGCACCCGCCCGAAGACCTCCTCGGTATGCGGAGAGACCACCTCGATGACGTCCTTGCCCAGGGGGTCGGTCAACTCCCCGCCGATGAACAGCTGTCCGTGTTCCAGGAACTCGGTCATGGCGCCCCGCCACCCTTCCTGACGATGTCTCAGAACTGATACCAGTTCTAGTTGAACTAAGCCAGGGGCGGGACCGAATAGGCTCTCATCAGCGCTTTTACCCATGCCGAAGGGGCGTCCTCGACGCCCCTTCGGGACTAGGCCGTTTCTGATGGCTCTTGGTGGGCTGGTGGATCTCGTGGGTTGCCGGGCAGGAGGCCCATATGGTGCGGCGACACGAGCTCACGGACGC